>DASYLC010000033.1:0-7544 GCA_036009775.1 Chitinophagaceae bacterium | reverse complement strand
CGGATCCAGGCGGAATCCTGTTCGTTTTGTGCCCTGGCAACGGTTACAAAAAGGAGCAGCAGGAAAGAAAACAGCGTTTTTCTCATGGATGTTATTTTGAAGAACTAAATTTACTGAATCCTGATCATCATTTTCATTTAGCTGATTATGGATTGAGAAAATAAATTTCACGCAAAGACGTAAGGAACTGCAAAGACGTATTTGGCTTATGTATTTCCTGGCGTCTGCTTAACGTCTGACGTGAAACAGAGTTTATTACTTATATACTTGTTTTATGCAAGAAAATGCCGGGATCATAACAAAATTCTACACTGCTTTTCAGCGGCTGGATCATCAAACGATGAACAGCTGCTACAGCGATGATATCGTGTTCAACGATCCTGCTTTTGGTTTGCTGAGAGGGGATGAGGCCAAAGCCATGTGGGAAATGCTTTGCACCAATGCCAAAGACTTTTCACTGACCTTTTCCAATATCAGTTTGCTTGATGAAGAGTATGCTAACTGCGACTGGGTAGCCACTTATACTTTTTCCAAAACAGGAAGAAAGGTCGTCAATACCATCAAGGCTTATATGCGACTGAAAGACGGAAAGATCATTGAACACAGTGATGCTTTCAAACTCAGCAAATGGGCCGCGCAGGCACTGGGCTGGAAAGGTGCATTATTGGGCTGGACGGGTTTTATGAAGAGGAAGATACAGGGGAATGCGAGGAAGACTTTGATTGAGTTCATAGAGAAAAAACATCAATAGGCAACGGGCAATAGGCAATAGGCAATGGGCAATCAATTCAGGGGATATGCAAGGACAGATGCTTCGCAGATCATAAAGTTTCCAACGGGGGAGAAAGGGTTGTAAAGCAGCGGTATGTGGTTTATAGTTGTCAATAGGCAACAACAAGAAGATCAAAACGATTATTCACGATATGAAACTGTAATTATGCTCCAACCTTCCTTATCGATCGCCCTGCTTCGTATGCTCATGGGACTGGTATTCATGGCCCATGCAACGATACGGCTCGTCGATTATTCCCTGCCGGGATTTGGCGAGTTCCTGAACAGTAAGGGGTTTCCCGGCGGTTTTTACCTGGCCTGGATCGTTACGATCTTTGAATTGCTGGGCGGATTACTGATGGTGATGCGGAAATTCGTCAAACTGTTTTGTGCTATCGAGGTCCTTATCTTACTTACAGGTATCGTGATCGTTCATTCATCCGCCGGCTGGTTTGTAGTGGGCAAGACTTTGGGCGGAATGGAATACAGCGTGGTGCTGATCATCGTATTGACCGCTATCTTCCTGGCAGAATGGAAGGAGGAAAGGAATATAAGGCCGGTGTTGTAGGGAAAGATTACTTTCTTTTATATTCAAAATAATAACAGGTATTTGTTTCTTCAAAAAGATTATCTGAATAATGAAATTCGAAAGCCATTGTTATCTTTTCCCTGATAGTGGCTTCAAGTTCCTTCACTGATTGACGGGTCCATTTTTTATCTTCAAGTTTGATCTCGATCAAATTGGGTAAAGGGTTGTCAGCAAGAACTCGTGACCAATCATCATTACCATCCCCGATGAACTTTTTTTTCGCTTCTTCTTTAGACGTAAATGAAGCAGAAACGATACCCGGGATGGCCACCAGGATTGTTGAATCTTTGGAAAAAGAAAAAGGAGCTGTATAGTCACCATTTAAGTATAACAGCGAGTAAAGTGTGGCGGGCTTCATTAATGCTGAAGAATTGAATCGCAGGTACCCTGCAGCTGAATGCTTGAGATGTTCTCCTGCAGCTTCTGCCATAATGCTTGTTAACAGATCTGACTCTTCTTGAAACGCCTCGGTCAGTACACCGTCCTTTAAATAACCTTTTAATAAGAATTCAAGTGAATCCGAAACAGGCCCGGTTTGTTTTTTTGTACTGATATGATCGATCCCCTCCGAGAGTTTTCCCCATTTGGCATTTTGCAGTTCTTTTAATGTCATGTTCTTTTGCTGGCAGGAGGAAAGCAATAAATACAAAAGCAGTGGAACTGTGAACGATCTCATAGGATAAAAATAAAATTTTCCCGGCTATTTAATCGATCCCTGCTCCTTATCTTGCGAGTTAATTATGAGACCCACCGAGGATACTTACCGGCACAAAGGCTTACGTAAGAAATTAGTGCAACTGATCCATTCCAAAGGCATAACGGATGACAGGGTCCTGGATGCTGTACTCGAAGTGCCCCGCCATTTCTTTTTAGATTCCGCATTTGACGAACAGGCTTACGAAGACAGGGCTTTTCCGATCGGGGAAGGTCAAACCATTTCACAACCTTATACGGTAGCGTATCAAAGCCAGCTATTGGAAGTGCAACCTTTCATGAAAGTGCTGGAGATCGGTACGGGCAGCGCTTACCAGGCCGTAGTGCTGGCCGAAATGGGAGCACAGGTCTATACGATCGAACGGCAGAAGAAATTATTTGATAGTAATAAGGAGTTTGCTTTTTTCAAAAAATATACGTCCATTAAATCGTTTTACGGTGACGGTTACCAGGGCTTGCCTACCTATGCTCCTTTTGACAGGGTTATCATTACAGCCGCCGCGCCGGAAATCCCTCAAAAGCTGGTTGAGCAATTAAAACCCGGTGGCATGATGGTGATCCCGCTCGGCGCCGGTGATCTGCAACAAATGATGCGTCTCACCAAATTGGAAAATGGTGCATTGAAGGAAGAGGTGTTTGATCATTTTTCGTTTGTACCAATGCTTGGAGGTAAGTCCGAAGACCAGAGCCGGAAGTAATGAGTCAATGTATCATCGATGCGATGTCAGTAGAGCAATAATGGGCAATGGGCAATGGACAATGGGCAATAGACAATAAGCAAAGCAATAGGAGGATCTGCAATAAAACGACCGGCTCCGGACTTCCGACTCCGGACTTTCTTACGCAAACTGATCCAGTAATTCAATTCTTTTCTCAATGGGCGGATGCGTAGCAAATAGACCGGCGATGGAGAATTTTTTTGCCTGGTTGGCCTGCGGGTTGTCGATGAACAATTGCGCCACATCATGACTTTTTACTGCTTCGATATTCGGGTCGGCATCGATCTTACGTAATGCATTGGCAAGGGCATAGGGCTTCTTGGTCATTTCGGCGGCACCGGCATCCGCGAGGTATTCTCTTTTCTTGGATATACCAAAACGCAGGAAGATGGAGATGAGGTAACATACGGCCGTAACGGCAATAATGATCAGTACAATATAACCGCCATTCTTTTTCTTGCCACCACCGCCGAAACGCAAACTCCTCAGGGCCATTTCGGCGAGGAAAGCAAAAATGCCGACAAAGATGATCGACACGATCAGCAACCGTACATCCCGGTTCTGGATATGCGTTAATTCATGGGCGATCACTCCTTCCAGTTCATCATCATCCAGTTTATCGATGATGCCCCTTGATAAAGAAATGGCATAGGTCTTCTGGTTGATACCGCTTGCGAATGCGTTGAGGGAATCATCTTCAATAATATAGATCTGCGGGGTCTGTATGCCAAGTTGGATACAAAGATTCTCAACCAGATTATACACCCGCATATTCTCCTTTCTCTCCAGTGGTTTACTTCCCGTTGATCTGCGGATAAAGCCGGCATGACCCGCATAGGCGATCAGGAACCAGATACCGACGACGACCAGTACGATCGGTAGAGCGACAAGGAAAGTCTGGTTGCCATCGAGCGCTTCACCGTACCCGTTATCAGGTTTGGAATTGGCAGCCACCACCTGTATTACTATGTAAAGCATTGCCAGCAATAAAGCGGGGAATGCAATTAATAATAATAAGGAATAGCGGTTGTTCCTGCCGATCTGTTGCTGGAGACCTACGTATTGCATGTGTTAATGTGGCAAAAGTGAAAAATATGGAAATGTGGTGAGTGTGAAAGCATGGAATTGGTAACAGTATTTATCACATTCGCACATTTCCACATTTTCATATTAAAACTGGATTTTCGGAGGTTCTTCCATTTGTTTGCGGGTATCCGTGCCCAGGTCGAACATGATCTCCCTTTTGAAACCAAAGTTCCTGGCGATCATATTGCCGGGGAATGATTCCACTGCATTGTTGTATTCTGTTGTGGCAGCATTGAAGAAACGTCTTACCGCCGCCAGTTTATTTTCGATATCACTCAATTCTCCCTGGAGTTGTAAAAAGTTCTGGTTGGCTTTCAGATCAGGATAAGCTTCTACAGATATTTTCAATCCCTGGAGAGCAGCGGTCAGTTGCTGTTCTGCAGCGATCTTGCCATCAATAGTGGTAGCAGCCATCGCGGCTGTACGTGCTTCTGTCACTTTCAGCAATAATTCTCTTTCATGTGTCGCATACCCTTTAACGGTTTCCACCAGTTGGGGTACCAGGTCATGTCGCTGGCGGAGCTGAACATCAATATCCGCGAAAGCATTTTGGCGCCTGTTTCGTAAACGCACAAGTTTGTTGTACAAACTGATCACCCAGATGATAATGATGACCAGGACGCCGATTGCAATTAATACTGGCATAGTGTATTTGGTTTAATAGAGAATGAAATTAAGGAAAAATTGCTAAGAGGCTAAAAAGAGAGAAATGACTAAAAAGAGGAGACTCTTTAATTTCTTTAGTTCTCTACCGGAAGCAGAGACCCTCTTTTTCTCTTTTTCCTCTTTTTAGCCTCTTAGCTATTTATTCTTATCTTTCCCCATCATTTTTCGCCTATGCGTATTGTCCCTTTTGCCATCTCTGCCGTTGTCACAGCCGGGTTGATCTTTGCTCTCAACCGTCCGCTGGGTCCGCTTCCAATGCCCGCGGGGAAATTTTTAAGCCCGCAGCATGGTTTCTGGCAGAATGCAGAACCTTCCGGTAAGAATTTTGACGCGGATCTTAAATTCCCCGATCTGAAAGGAAAGGCTGAAGTATATATTGATGAACGGCTGGTACCCCATGTATTCGCGGAGAATGACGAGGACCTCTATTTTATCCAGGGATACCTGCATGCAAAGTTCCGTTTGTTCCAGATGGATCTGCAGACCAAAGCAGCGGCAGGAAGGGCCAGCGAAATTGCCGGGAAGAAAGCCATTAAGTTTGACAGGGAACAAAGAAGACTGGGAATGGTCTACGCGGCAGAAAATGCAATGAAAGAAATTGATAAAGACCCGGCTTCCAAAGCTATGTTCGATTCGTATACAAAGGGCGTCAATGCCTACATCAATTCATTAAAAGAATCTGAACTGCCACTCGAGTATAAAATGCTCAATATCCGGCCGGAGCCATGGTCCAACCTGCGCAGCGCATTGCTGTTAAAGATGATGGCAAAGAATCTTTCATCCGGAACAGAAAGTGACCTGGCCAATACGAATGCAAAATCCATTTTCATACCGGATGAATTAAAGATGATGTATCCGCAGGTACCCGATTCGTTGGTGCCGATCGTACCCAAAGGAACGGTATTTGAAAAACCGGGTATTGTTCCCGTACAACCTGCCTCTGCCGACTCTTTATATTTTTCCCGGAAAGAGATCATTGCGGAAAATGAAATAGCAAAACCGGATATCAATAACGGAAGCAACAACTGGGTGGTAGCCGGCAGCAAAACACAAAGTGGTTCACCTATTTTATGTAACGATCCCCACCTGGAATTATCATTGCCTTCTATCTGGTATGAAATGCAATTGGAAACACCGACCAGTAATGCGTATGGGGTTTCATTGCCCGGCAGCCCTTTTATTATCATTGGATTTAACGACAGTATTGCCTGGGGAGTGACCAATGCCCAGCGGGATGTGAAAGATTATTATGCAATAAAATTCAAAGACCGGTCGAAGGCTGAGTATTGGTTCAATAATAAATGGGAGAAGTCAACCTTACGGAGGGAAGAAATAAAAGTAAAAGGCGGCGCAACGGTTTATGATACGGTGGCGTATACAATATTTGGCCCTGTATTATATGATGAGAGCAATCCTGATACAGTATCAAAAAGAAATCTTGCTGTTCGGTGGGTGGCACATGATCCAAGTAATGAGGGCATGACATTCTACCAGTTGAACCGTGCAAAGAACTATGAAGATTATGCGAATGCGATAAAAAGCTTTGAATGTCCCGGACAGAATTTTGTTTTTGCCTCAAAGACAGGAGATATAGCCATCTGGCAGCAGGGAAAATTTCCCGCCCGCTGGGACCGGCAGGGCCTCTATGTGATGCCGGGGGAGGACAGCAGTTATATGTGGCAGGGATTTATTCCACAAGCCGAAAACCCGCATGCAAAGAATCCTGAACGGGGTTTTCTCGAAAGCGCTAACCAGCGGCCGGTTGATTCCACCTATCCTTATTTTATTCCCGGAAGTTATATTACTCCGAGAGGGATCAGTATCGAGGATCATCTTTCTGCGATGAACGGAATTACCCCGGATGATATGATGAAGCTGCAGAATAACTATTATAATGTACAGGCTTCCTACCTGCGACCGATACTTTTGAAGTATGTACGGGAGGGTGAATTGAATAGTGATGGAAAGAAATATCTGGATATACTCAGGAACTGGGACCTTAATGGAGATCCCGCTTCAAAGGGGCAGACTGTTTATCGCACCTGGCTGGATAGTTTGCGGAAAGAAATATGGCTGGATGAATTGTCCCGGGTAAGACCTTTGCCGGATTGGCCAAGAGATCAGACACTGATCGAGGCATTGCTGAGAGACTCCGCATTTAAATTCATCGACAATATCAATACCCTGGAGAACGAAACATTGTACGATGTGGTTACCACCGCATTGAAAAAAATAACTCCCATTCTTGCCGGTGCGGAAGCAAAAGGAAAACTGGAGTGGGCCAAATACAAATCACCCGGTGTCTATCATCTTTTAGATCCGGGAAAAAAAGACCTGCTTTCTTTGGATCGGACGAACCTCAATATTGGGGGTGATGACAATATAATAAATGCGGTGACCAAAAGTCATGGCCCCAGCTGGCGGATGATCGTGCAACTGACCACACCTACAGAAGCCTACGGCGTATATCCGGGCGGGCAAAGCGGCAACCCAGGTAGTAAATTTTACGACGACTATATTGATAACTGGGTAGCGGGGAAATACAACAAGCTCTGGTTTATGCGGGACGGCGACAGGAAGGATAAGAATGTAAAATGGACGATGAAGTTCAATGGGCAATAGGCAATAGGCAATGGACAAAAAACAACCGGTAAAAATAAATAAACTATAATGAAATTTTTCGTGTCGATCCTGGTAACGGCATTACTCGCATTTATCAGCGGACTGTTCCTTCCCTGGTGGTGTATAGCAGTCACCTCATTGCTCGTAGCTGTACTGATCCATCAAAAAGCAGGTAAAGCATTTCTCTCCGGGTTCCTCGGTGTATTTATTTTATGGGCGGGACTCGCCTGGTGGATGGATATGGCGAATAACGGGGTGCTGTCCGTTAAGATCGCGAAAGTGCTTCCGCTGGGAGGCAGTTCGATGGTATTGATACTGGTGACAGGACTGATCGGCGGCCTGGTAGGTGGCATGGCCGGACTGAGCGGCAGTTACCT
>DASYLC010000032.1:0-25934 GCA_036009775.1 Chitinophagaceae bacterium | reverse complement strand
GACCGATTTTATCGGTTCCCATTGCACTGAAGATATCTCGCTAACCCAGATGGCTGCACTCGTGAACGTCAACCCCTTTCATCTTACACGGCTTTTTAAAAAAGCCACCGGTCTTTCTCCTTATGACTACCTGCTTATCGTAAGGACAGAGTTCGCACGGCAATTACTGGCCAAAGGATATAAAGTGCAGGATGCAGCCCAGGAAGCGGGATTTTATGACAGTTCTCACCTGAACCGGTCACTCCGTAAAATTGCCGGTACATCACCCAAATCCTTCCTTTCGTCTAAAGGTCAATATCGTACAATTTTCAACGGCTGATATTGACTTGCTTTGTCAAAAAACAGCCATGCAAAAATTACTGTCTCTTTTTATATCCCTTCTTTTTATTACGGGGATCGCCCGCTCCCAGAACAATTATAAGGAAATAACATTGCCAGAGCTGATGCAGAAAGCCAGTAAGGGAGGAAAAGGATACATCATCCTCGATGTGCGTACGCCCGGTGAATACATGGATACGATCACTGGTGGCCGGCATGTCGGTATCGGCCGGATCAAATCGGCTATAAATATTTCCATACAGGACCTGGAACAGAAGCCCGAAGCCATTAAGCAATTGGAGCAATATAAGAATAAGGATGTTTATGTGATCTGTTCGCACAGTTACCGCAGCCGCCGTGTATCCAACCTGCTTTTACAAAATGGTTTTACCAGTGTCAATAATGTAAAAGGAGGTATGTCCGAGTGGTATCGCAATTATGATGAACTGCAAACCTATATGAGCTCATTGTATGAGAACAATATCAGTTACCACAACCTGGCACCGTCGCAATTATATAAAAAAATGGCAGGCAATGAACGGGTAGAGATCATCGGGTTGAAAAGTCCTCCCCGCTTTTTCTTCGATTCGCTGCAAGGACCTATCTATGATTTTCTACCCGACATAAAGAATACCACGTATTATAAACTGGCGGACTCGCTTCAACTGCTGGAAAAAGCAAAAAAAGCCAATGGGAAACCGATTGTTATTTTCGGCACCATCGGCGGGGGCACGAACGATATTGTTGCCTGGCTCGTACAGAAAGGTTTTTCCAATATCAACTTCCTGGCGGGAAGTCTTACCGGGTTTTATGAATACATGCTCAATTACCAGTCTCCGGATGCAAGAAAAAAAACACTTATTTCACAAAGTAAGATCGAATTTCATACACCGCTCAGCTTTTGCAAAGAGCAGCCTGAAAACGTGCAATGGATCGATCTGCGGCATGATACCAGTTTTAACCAAATAACCTACGGCACGAAACTGGATTATAAAACATTAAAAGGCGCCGTCAACTTCCCTTTCTATAATAATGCTGATCAATTTGCACAGCAATTCCCTGATAAAACAAGGTTGTATATGATCCTGCCCCAGGATGGATATACCGGCTTTGACCTGGCGGATGCGCTCCTGAAAAAAGGTTACCGCATCGGTTGGCTGCTCGGAGGCATCGAGCGCTGGGAATGGTATACCAATAATATCATTGAATTCAATTGTAAGGATCAATTCATAAAAGAATAACCGTGAAAAAGATCATCGCTTTTATCCCGGCGCTCTGCTGTTCTGTACAACTATTTTCTCAAAACGCCGCTGATACCAATTTCGTAACGGTCATTACCGCTGCCAACTGGATGCCGGACGGGAAAGTTTTACTGTTGAATGTGGTGAAGTTTGACAAGACCCGCAAGGTTCCGCCAGTGTTCAAAGGTTTCAGTTTTACAATAGAAGGGAAAAAACTGGAACCGCTCGATTTTGAAGGGAATAGCCGCGCGGCTTCACCGGATGGGAAAACACTGGTATTTATCAAACCCAAACCGAACAATAAGGGAGATGTTTATCTCTACGACCTTGCATCGAAAAAGGAAACAGCACTCGTGGTTGATACGTTCGGTAAATTTTCACCGGGCTGGTCCAACGACGGAAAGAAGATCGTGTACAACCGCGAATCCAATGGCCGCGGTCGTGATGCCACCTTGGAGATCTGCGTGGTGGATATTCAAACCAGGGAGATCAGGCAAATCACCGAAAGCGGTAAGCATAAAAGTTATAACCCGGTATGGGCGCCGGAAGGAGACCAGATCGTTTATTACTTTGAAAAAGGAGACAACCGGGACCAGGTATGGTTGACCGATGCCAACGGGAGTTTTCACCGCAACCTGACGAACGACACCAGTACGCATAATTTCTATCCTTCCTGGATCGATAAGAAGACCATCGTCTATACCCTGGGCCCGAATATCGTGATGACGATGAAAACGGATGGAAGCGATAAACAAAAGATCGAAGGTATCAGTTCTTTCCTGGTAAAATATAACCCGGCTACCAGGCAGGCGGCTTATATCACGCAGCAGCCTGACAGCAAACTGATGTTGTTTGACTGGAAAAAGAAAACCGCTATCGTCCTGCTTGACCAGGACAAATTAAAAGGACTATTGTAAAATAATACCGGGGGGATAAGGATCACGCAGAACATACGGTGGCCCTGCGTGATCTTTTGCATGGGATCTTATTGCGGCTGCATCACTTCCATGGCGCAATCCCTTCCTATCGCGGAAGATCCGGAAGGGTCTTTATCTGCCTCTGCTTCTGATTTGTACTGGCTAATCATTTTATCAGCCACACAACCACAAAGTGTCTTCAGTTGGTCAGCAGTGAAGAGCTTCTCTGTTTCATTTTTCTTTTTGAACTCTTTGTTGCATTTGGTCTCGAGACTCTCTTTTGTCCATTTCGCTTTTGACGAGCAGGAACTAATGCCCAGGATAAGCAGGGCTGCCATAAGTGTTTTCATGTTACAATTTTAAATACAGGCCAGCGGCCAAATTATACGATGAAGATAAAGGAATTAGTGTGCACTGCTCAAATCGATTTTTTCCTTTCTTTTCTTATTGGTTTTTATCAGCAACACAAAGGGAATACAAATAAGGAAGATCAGGCCGATGTAAAGGAATACATCCATATAGGATAGGACAGCAGCCTGTTTCATCACACCTCCATCCAGTACTTTATAGGCTTTTTGCAAAGCTATCTCCGGTGTTGCCCCTTGCACAATAAATCCCTGTTTCAGTGCATTTACTTTGGCGATCACCGCCCCATTGGTTGCATCCAGTTTCGCCACCAGCGTACTCCGGTGCACCATCATTTGTTGTGCCATGAAGGTCGTGATCAGCGCAATCCCGAAAGATCCGCCGAGTTGCCGCATCATACCGGTGAAAGCCGCACCATCACCGATCTGCCTTCCTTTCAGCGTACTCAGTGACATCATCGTAATGGGAATAAATAATAATGCCATCGCAATACCCCGCATGATCAGCGGCCAGAAGAAAGCATCTTTGCCCGTATCAGGTGTCATTACTTTAAATCCCCAGAAACAAAAGAAAAAGAAGATCAGCATGCCCAGCGAGATCAGCAGGTTCGGTCTTGCCCCGCCCTGCAGCATCTTACCCATGAACGGCATCAGGAAAGCTGTGGTTAACGCGGCGGGCACCATCAGCATACCTGCCTGCAACGGCGTCCAGCCCAATATTTGCTGGGTGTACAGGGGAATGATAAAAGTAGATCCATACAACCCAAAGCCCATCACAAACGAGAGTATCGTTCCGATAGCAAGGTTACGGTTCTTCAATACACGCAACTGTACTACAGGATTGTGAAATGTCAGTTCCCTCCAGAGAAAAAAGAAACCGGCGAAAACGGCCGTAGCCGTAAAGAAGATGATCGTCTTACTGGCAAACCAGTCGTCATCATGTCCTTTCTCCAATACATATTGCAGGGAACCTACAAAGATCGCCAGCAAACCGATCCCTGCCCAGTCGATATCGCTGCTCTTGCTTTTTTGAGCATACCGCGGGCTGCGGACATACTGCAATGTCAGCAGGGCTGCTATAATTCCCAGCGGAATATTGATATAAAAAATATTTCTCCAGCCTGAAGTTTGCGTGATATAACCTCCAAGCGGTGGTCCTAATGTAGGACCCACGATAACACCCATTCCATAAATCGCTTGCGCCATACCCCGTTTCTCCGGGGGATAACTTTCAGTAATGATCGTTTGAGAAGTGACAAGCAATGCCCCTCCGCCCAAACCCTGTAAAAAACGAAAAGCTACCAATTCCCAGATGCCGTTTGCGTTACCACATAAAAAAGAACTTATGGTAAACAATATGATCGAGGCCGCGAAATAATTGCGTCTTCCGAACTGTGCAGCAAAGAAACTCGTCATAGGGACGATGATCACGTTACCGATCGCATAGGCCGTGATCACCCAGCCGATCTCCGTGGTAGTAGCACCCAGGTTACCCTGCATTTCGTTCAATGAGACATTGACAATGGTGGTATCTACGATCTCCAGTAAAGCACAAAGGATCGCGGTGATGGTAATGATCGCCCGCCTTGAACCGTATTCGACTAATGATTGTTGTTGAAGCATAAACGTGAATCGTGAGGCGTGAGTCGTGAGGCGTGAGTGGATCACTTATTGTAAAACACACCCCTGGTCACACCACTTGTCTTTAACTTAGTTTAAAACCATTTCTTATTTCATTAACAACAGGACTATTGTTACCATTTTGCACCACACATTTCTGGAAACGCCTCACGACTCACGTCTCACGATTCACGTCTCACGCCTCACGCCTCACGTCTCACGCCCCCTAATCCAAATGCACATCCACGAATACATTCATCCCCGGTCTTAATTTCTTAACCAGCGTATCCGCTTTATCAGTGAATTCGATCTTTACCGGCAGGCGTTGCACCACTTTTACAAAATTGCCGCTCGCATTGTCAGGAGGAAGCAGGGCAAATATCGAACCGGTGGCGGGTGAGAAAGAACTGAGTACCGCTTCGAATTTATGTTTGGGGAAAGCATCTGCTTTCACGATCACTTTTTGTCCGACGGTCATTTTATTCAATTGTGTTTCTTTGAAATTCCCGATCACCCATACATCATCACTGTGTACAATGCTGAAAAGCGCCTGGCCGGCCTGCACGAACTGGCCCGGCTGTACATTCACTTTTGACACTAGACCATCCTGTGTTGCTGTTATAACGGTATATGATAAATTCAGTTTAGCTGCATCCACATCCACTTCTCTTTGTTTGATCGTGGCATCAGCAACTCCTATTTGTGAAGCGGAGGCATTACTTTGTACTGAAACGGCATTGGTCTGCTGCGATGCCTGTAATTTCTGTTGCTGCAGGATATCCAGTTGCCGTTCGGAAAGTTGTTTGGCAGCAGATGCCTGTTCGAACTGCTGCTGCGTGATCGAATGATCTTTGATCAGGTTGGCATACCGGTTATAATCTTCCGTCGCTCTCCACACATTCACTTTTGCCGCTTCGATCTGCGCGTCGATGGTACCCACGGATGCCTGTGAAGTAGAGATATTTGCCCGGGCCGCATTGGTATTGGCCTGTGCACTGTTAAGGTTACTCTTTGCAATACCCAGGGCCGCTTCCGCCTGTTCTACCCTGATGATATAATCCCTGTTATCCAGTACGACAAGCGTATCTCCTTTTTTCACACGCTGGTTATCGTTCACCCGCACTTCCATTACATAGCCCGATACTCTTGGAATAGCCGGTACGATGTCTGCACTAATCTGTGCATCGTCGGTGTCTTCATGGTGAAGACCATGGGTGTATTTTGAATAACCAAACCATCCTCCGCCCAGTACCAGCAATGCCAGTACGATCATGAAGACGGGGTTCTTCTTTTTAGGTTTTTGCTTTTCCTCGTTGGTTGTTGTTGCTTCCATAGTAGATGCGATTATTATTTTTTGAATTCTGTAGTTAAAACACCGGATGTCTGTAATAATTTATGGTAGGCCACAAAAGCATCGGCCCTGGCGAGCGTATAGCTTAACGTTGCCTGCAGTTGTGCTACATCCGCTTCCAGCAGTTCGGTGGTAGTAGCAAGACTATTGTCGAATTTATTTTTTACGATCCGGTAATTCTCTTTTGCCTGTTCCACTGCTTTGGCATAGACCTCGATCTTTTTACGGCTGCTCAGCAGGGAGAAATAATTTTTATTTACCTGCAGCCGCACATCATCATCAGCCGTGACTTGGGTGGCCACGATCTGTTTTACCCTGGCTTCAGCTTGTTGCACTTTGGCTTTGTTCTTCCAAAGAGAAGCGATATTATACGAAACCCCGACACCGATATTAATGGCATTGGTCACCGTAAAAACATGCGGGACATCAGCGGCGATATAACCACCGGTCAGTGAAAGGGAGGGATATTTTGATGATCCCGCTGACTTCACTCCTGCTTCTGCCGCCTTCTTCCGGTAATCGAGTGCGGTTACATCCTTGCGGTTGCCCAATGCCAGTTGCAGGTAATCGTCCAGCACCCGCGGGTCATCTTTCTTAGCGATGCCGTTTGTATCCAGTACCAGCTCTGTTGTGGCCGGCAATCCAAGCATCAGGTCCATATTCACATTGGCGAGCTGGAGATTATTTTCTGCATCGAGCAGGCTGAGCTCAATATTCGATGATTGTAACTCTGCTTTCAAAAGATCATTGCGGGCCAGCAGGCCATTCTTTTCAAGATTAGCCAGGTCCTTTGCCCGTTGCTGTGATTGGGCCAAGTTCTCCTTCACCAGCCGCACCGCCGATTTCGCTTTAAATAAGGTAGCGAAGGCTTCGATGGCTGTCTGGATCACTTCATCCTTATCATCTTCCGCATCCAGTTTGGCCGCTTTTTCCAGGAACTCCGATGATTCGATCCCGTACCGGATCCTTCCACCGGAATAAATAGGGAGCGATGCATTGAGGATACCATACATCGCCTGGTTCACTTTCGGGGTTTCATTGGTAGTGCCGCCACCATTATTGTTACTTTTTGTTTTGAGATCGAAATTAGCAGCACCCAATCGCAGGTAGGATCCGCTCACGCCCACATCGGGTAATTTCTTTTGCACTGCTTCTTTTAGTGCCGCAGTAGCTTCTTCTATTTTGGCCTGGCTGTTCTTTAGCTGGTGACTGTTCTTTACACTCAGGTCGATCGCTTCCGATAATGTCAGGGGCCTTTTTTCCTGCGCCTGCATGGAAATTGTAATAAAAAGACCGGTTACGAGAAATAGTATTCTTTTATTCTTCATTGCTCAGGATTGCTTTAAATATTTTTTTTAAATGCCCGCTCAGTTTCGTTTTAATATGCTGATCGAATTCTTCTTCGGATAATGACTGGAGCCCGTTTATCTCGCGGTAAAAATGGCGGGTGGTCACCAACTGGCTCACCGTGCCCACCATTGTCATCATCATCAGCGGTACATCGATATCTTTTTTGAAAACCCCTTTATCCTGCCCTTCTTTTATTAATTGTTTGATGAGTTCCTGGTTGCGGGTTTTCAGCGCATGTATTTGTGAAGCAATGAACCCGTGACCGTTGATCATCTGTTCCCGCACCATGATCCGGTGAAAACATTGCTGGTTGGTCAGTTTCAAAATGTACTGGTCGATCAACTGGTACATTTTTTCCATCGGTTCCATTTCCTTATTCTGTACCATGGTCTCCAATTGCAGTTTGAAAGATTCGCTGCGATGGGCAAACATGGCTTCAAACAGCTTTTCCTTTGAACCGAAATAATAAGAGATCATGGCCAGGTTGATATCGGCCGATTCCGCTATATCCCTGACGGAGGTGCCGGTAAACCCTTTATCAGCAAATAACTTTTCCGCCGCTTCCATGATCTGGATTTGCTTATCACTGTATTCCATGCTGTTTTTTTAAATCGGGCACAAAACTAAACAATTGTTTAATTAAAACAAACGTTTAATTAAAATATTTACGATTAGTACTTATTTTTCTTATTAGTTGATTATCAATGTGAAAAGAGGAGGCGTGGGGGACAAATTTCTATTATGCAGGATTTTCAATGCCCTGATGTATAGTTGCAGTATATCTGAGGTATCTGAAGAATACCTGGAGCACCCTCAGTGTACCAATGTGAGCCATATGCTATCGCTGGCTGGCGATCAGTAAATTCAGGTCAGTGTATTTCAGATCAAAACGCTGGCTGAGGTAGAAATTGGTGAGGGCTCCTTTAAAAAGATAAATGCCTGTACGGAGGTGGATCTGGTGCCATAAGAGTTTCTCAAATCCGCCTTCCTCCCCTGCTTCCAGTAACAATGGCATCAAAACATTACTGATGGCCTGGGAAGCTGTGCGGGAAAAACCGGAAGGAATATTCGGAACGCAATAATGGATCACCCCGTATTTCATAAAGACAGGATGCTCATGCGAAGTGATCTCGGAAGTTTCAAAACAACCACCCCGGTCGATACTCACATCAATGACAACAGAGCCGGGCCGCATATTGCTTACCATTTCCTCTGTTACCACCATCGGCGTTCTGCCCGTTTCGGAACCCAGGGCTCCTACTGCCACTTCGCAGGTCTTTAATTGTTTGGACAACATCCTGGGCTCGATCACCGATGTCCATAAACGCTGACCTATATTATTCTGTAATCGTTTTAAACGATACACACTATTATCAAAAACTTTTACGGAAGCGCCTAATGCCAGCGCAGCTCTTGCTGCATACTCACCGACAATACCGGCCCCGATGATAATGACCTTGGTAGGTGCGATACCGGAGACACCACCGAGCAATACTCCTTTACCATGATTAGCAGATCCGAGGTATTGAGCAGCGATAAGCATCACAGCACTCCCGGCGATCTCGCTCATACTGCGAACAATGGGATAAGAATCGCTGTCATCCTTTAAATTCTCGAAAGAGATCGCTGTTATTCTTTTTTCCATCATCTTCTCCAGGATCTCGGCTTTCATCACTGAAAGATGGATGGGGGAAATGATGATCTGGTTCAATTGCAGCAGGGCAAGATCTTCGTCAATGATCGGGGCACTTTTTACAAGAATGGGACATTTAAAAACAGATTCCCGGTCGTACACGATCTTCGCTCCCGCTTCGCTGTAATCCTTATCCCTGAAATGCGAAGCTTCCCCCGCATTGTGTTCGATCATCACCTGGTGCCCGTTGCTGATCAATACGCTGACGGCATCGGGTGTCAATGCAATACGATTTTCCTGGAATGCGATCTCTTTGGGGATCCCGATCATCATGCCTTCCGCCTTCGGTTTGATATCCAGTGTTTCTTCTAAGGTCTCGTAGCTGAAAGAAGTAGATATTTTGGGTTTCTGCTGACTCATTGCTGGTTGCTGGATTCTTGATGCTGGATGCTGGTTGATGGATTCCAGAATCCAGTAGCTAGAATCCAGAATCATCTCTCCAAAACTACTTAATTATTGCCGATTTTGATCCTTCTTGTTTTCTCATCCACCAACTCAATATAAGCATGGGTCGTGCCGGCGGGAAAGATACCCGGGGCTCTTTCCGGCCATTCCACCAAACAGGTATAACCGCTGTACAACGCATCTTCCACACCGGCCTGTATAGCTTCGGTCTCATCTTTTAAACGGTACAGGTCCATGTGGAATAAAACTTTTTTAGTGCCTTCACAGTCGTATGCATATTCATTAATAATGGAAAAAGTAGGACTGCCGACCGTACCCGTTACTCCTTTCACTTCGCATAAAGCATGAATAAAAGTCGTTTTTCCTGCTCCCATCTCTCCATGAAAAGCGATCACGGAATTGTTACCCATGGCTTTCCAGCATTCTTTTGCAACGTGGTTGATATTATCGAGTGAAAAAACCCATTCCATCCGGCAAATTTAACCCCCAACCTCTAAAGGGGAGGTGATAAATTCTGTTATCCCTGTTAGCCGGCTAAAGCCGTTCAGGGCTTCTCTGCCTTTTATAGCCCACGGTGTAAACCGTGGGCTATAAAAGGGGCAATTGATTCCAAACTGACCCACTACCAAACTATGAATTACGCAACCATGTTGTAATAGAATTCCTTAAATCAAAACAAATCCATACAATGGTTCAATAATTTTGCAGTATGGAAAATGTTCAATGGAAAGTAGATGGCATGGATTGCACCAATTGCGCCCTTACGATCCGCATGTACCTGGAGAAACAGGGGATGAAAAATGTAAAGGTGAATTTTGGCACCGGTGATGTGGCTTTTGATATTGCAGATACCAACAAGGAAGAACAACTTGTAAAGGGAATATCTGACCTCGGTTATACAGTAAAAGACGAAGATCATACACACGGGCATGGTCATGACGAAGAAGTGCACACTCCTTTTCTCCATACCCATTTACAGCGCTTCTGGTTTTGTTTGCCATTTACCCTGGTGCTCATGCTTCATATGATCCCGGGGCTTCACCTGCACTGGTTGATGAACCCCTGGTTACAACTGGGATTAACGGTCCCGGTATTTATCGTCGGCATGAGCTTCTTTGGTAAAAGCGCCTGGAAAAGTTTACGGAATGGCTTCCCGAATATGAATGTACTGGTAGCAGTAGGCGCAACTGCAGCATTTATTTACAGTTTGTATGGTACGCTGAGCGGCCAGGCTGCTGATTATATGTTCTATGAAACAACTGCCACCATTATCACGCTTGTTTTTCTCGGCAATTACATGGAAGAAGCTTCTGTTCATTCCACACAAAAGGCATTGAACAAACTGGCGCGATCGCAAAAAGTGATGGCCAATATGATCGCATTTGACGATGAACATAAAGAGCAGATCTTTCCGGTGGAGAATACCGCTCTTCATACCGGTGACCTGGTCCTTATAAAAAGTGGTGAGCAGGTACCTATGGATTGCAAGATATTATCGGGTGAAGCGCAGGTGAACGAAGCGATCATTACCGGTGAAAGCTCCCCGGTCCATAAAAGATCAAAAGACATATTGATCGGCGGCAGTCTTATCAGCGACGGACTGGTGCGGGCCCAGGTTACGGCAGTAGGTAAGGACACGGTCCTTTCCGGTATCATCAATTTAGTAAAACAGGCACAGGGTGAAAAACCACCTGTTCAGCAACTGGCCGATAAGATCAGCGCCATCTTTGTTCCGGTAGTATTGGGCATTGCTGTCCTTACGTTTATCGGCAACTGGATCTGGTTAAAAGAATTTACCCCGGCACTCATGAGGAGTATTGCCGTATTGGTGATCGCCTGTCCCTGTGCTATGGGCCTCGCAACACCTGCGGCTATTGCTGTTGGACTGGGCAGGGGCGCCAGGAACGGTATCTTATTCCGCAATGCAACAAGTCTTGAGTTATTTAAAGATATCCGGCAGGTAGTGTTTGATAAAACAGGCACATTGACCACGGGGCAATTCATAATAGGCAATTGGTCCGGAGGACCCGGTGGGCAATTGGCAAACAACGGTGCTACTCCTGACGATTTTAAAAAAATAGCCTACTCGTTAGAAAAATATTCAAATCATCCTATAGCAAAAGCCATCGCTGCCGGATGGAAAGTAAAGGAGGAACTCCGCTGGAAAAAAATTGAAGAGGTCAAAGGTCTTGGCATGCTGGCAGAAGACAGCGAAGGAAATAAATACACAGCCGGTTCATTTAAAGTGGCTGAAAAGCTGACACAGGACGACACGCACAATGTATACATCATAAAGAACGATACACTCCTTGGGTGGGTAGATGTAAAAGATGAAGTGAGAACAGAGGCCAGGTCAGTGGTAGATTACCTTCACCAAAAGGGGATCAAAACAATATTGCTGAGCGGGGACAGGTTTGCAAAAACAAAAGCCCTTGGTGAACTGCTGGGCATTGATGAAATAATTGCTGAACAAAGTCCTGAACAAAAATTGCAGAAGATAGCCGAACTGACCGCCATTGCTCCCACTATTATGATCGGTGACGGTATCAATGATGCACCTGCCCTGGCAAAAGCCACGGTGGGAATTTCACTGAGTGATGCTTCGCAGATAGCCGTGCAGTCCGCACAGGTAGTGCTGATGAGCCATGGCCTGAAAAATCTTCCTACAGCACTGGGATTGGGTCGTCATACCTATATTACTATCAAACAAAACCTGTTCTGGGCCTTTGCTTATAATATTGTAGCGATCCCCGTAGCGGCTTTTGGTTTTCTTACGCCAACTTTTGGCGCTCTTGTCATGGGATTGAGTGATGTGGTGCTGGCTATTAACTCTGTAAGGCTTTTTGTTAAAAAAGTGGTCTGACCCCTTCCATCTCCGATAAAAATTTTACTTTGAAAGATGTTCAGGTGGCTGGCCATACTCCTTATCAGCTTTATGCTTTCCGGTTGTACCATGATCTCGTTTACGTACTTCAGGAATTACACAGATCAACCCGTTGATATAGTCTATTCGACCAGCAACCTTCCATTTCAAACCTATACCAGGGCCGCCCGTTTTCGTAATAGTCTTGTACCTATTGAAAGAAATATCTGGAAGCGACTGAATGACTCACTCCCCATCATCTATTATGGATCAGTCGCGATACTGACTGTGCCGCCCCGGTCCACCATCCTGGTTCCCCGTGAATTATTGTATGATACACTGGTCCTCCTCCGGCAAGTCAGCAGAACAGACACAATAAGATTTACAAAATATCCACTATCAATGAGCGGACTTCAATATAAAGGCGTAGGCTTTCCTGTTACTTCCATTTATTATTATGACTTTAAATAAACAATGAAACGTACCATCATCCTTTTCATACTCTCTTCTATCCTCGCGGGGACAGTCTCGTTCTCACAAACCAATCTCCTCCTCAATGGAGGATTTGAAGACATCAATACCTGTACCGAATACAAATCCGAATGCGGCGTAGAAGGATGGTTTTACCTTAAAGATGTAAAAGCGCAGATGTTGCTCAATGAGAATAATATTTCCGTTCTTGGAGCGAACTCTTTCGGTATGTTTTATAACTGGGGCGGGTATGCCGGGTTTACACCGGTGATCGGTGCGCTCCTTCCCTGCGGTTTACAAAAAGGAAAACGGTATACTTTCAAGGGTATGATCTCTGCCAAACTGCATAACAAACTCCTGCTTCAACCGGGCATTTGTCTCGGAGAAAAATTTTATGTCCCGGGCCGGCCGTTTGCAAAGGAAATGCGGCCTGATAGTATTGTGTCAATGACCCGCGTGCCCAACACAGAATTCTTCTTATTTGAATATAATTTTATAGCTGAAGGTCCCGTGCGATACCTGACATTTGGCACCTATACTAAAGAAGATACGACGGGGGCAAAAAAAAGATTGTACGGAACACAAACCATATCGCTGGTGCTGGACAATTTTCAATTGGTACCGGAAGATCCTCATGAAACGCTTTGCAGTGCCTGGCAGGGGCACAAAGAAGAGATATATGAATACAACTACCGGCATAAGGAAATGGACTATTCTTTATACGGAAAAGGGACTGTGGATATTGAATTCGACCTGGAAGACAAACATTCGTTAACACAGGTGAAAATAACTCCGCCTCCACCTAAGGCCGATACGCTTAAGTTGGGTGATGTGTTCTTTGATTTTAATAAAGCCATCCTGAAGCCAGGTGCCCTGAAAATGCTGGAAGATTTCTTCGTCAAAGGCAGTAGTTCTTTCATCATCGACAGCATATACATCGAAGGTCACACCGATTCTGTTGGCTCAGACAAAAGGAACCTCGAGTTAAGTCTGCAGCGGTGCGAGAGTCTGCATCAATGGCTTTTAAAAAATAATATTACCGGCGATGCTCCTGTCCGTGTAACAGGATATGGCCGCTCAAAACCCGTTGCAACCAACAAAACACCACAGGGAAGATCGCAAAACCGCCGGGTGGAAATGATTGTTTTCAGGAAACCGAAGTGAGTGTGGGACGTGAGGCGTGGGACGTGAGGCGTGAGTCGTGAGACGTGAGGCGCTAACTCCGAAAGCGGGGAAAAAACGTTTATTATCGGTGAAGAGGACGAGGTTAGAAACATGGGCTTTCCTAGCTTAGTAAAAAGAAAATCATGTTCCTTGAGCTTGCGCATACAAAACTGGATGTGTTCACAGTTGCAAAACAATTTGTATTGCTGTGTTATAAAGAGACCAGGGTCTTTCCAACAGAAGAAAAATTTGCACTGACTTCACAAATAAGAAGAGCAGCACAATCCGTATATCTCAATATTGCAGAAGGTTGCTCCCGAAGATCCCCCGCCGAAAGAAAAAGGTTCTATGAAATATCCCGGGGCTCGTTAATTGAAGTGGATGCTGCTCTTGACATCGCAATTGAGCTAAATTATCATTCCAAAGAAAAATTCCAGGAGTTAGGGACGTTTGTTATCAGAACCTTCCAGCTTATCTCAAAATTGATAACTTCGCAGGCAAGGCTATATTGACGACTCTCGACTCACGACTGACAATTCACGACTGACAACTCACGATTCATGACCCACGACCCACGACCCACGTCTCACGACTCACCCCCCACCTCTCACGATATCCTCAAACGCTATTGGGGCTTTGATGCATTTCGACCTTTGCAGGAAGAGATCATATTATCCGTACTGCAGGGGAAAGATGTACTGGCGCTGATGCCAACCGGTGGCGGCAAATCCCTGTGCTACCAGGTCCCGGCCATGGCCATGGATGGCATCTGTCTTGTGATATCACCCCTTATCGCTTTGATGAAAGACCAGGTGGAAAATCTCCGTAAGAAAAATATCACTGCTTTTGCCATTTACTCGGGGATGAGCCGCAAAGAAGTGATCAATACATTTAAAGTAGCCTCGGAAAGCAACTGCAAATTTCTCTATGTATCCCCCGAACGGCTGGAAACAACATTATTCAAAGAATACTTACCGGGACTGGATATCCGCCTGATCGCCGTGGATGAAGCGCATTGTATCTCGCAATGGGGTTATGATTTCCGCCCGCCTTATTTACGGATCGCCAAACTAAGAGAAGAATTGCCCGGTGTTCCTGTGCTGGCGCTCACCGCTTCGGCAACCCCGGAAGTACAAAAAGATATTTGTGATAAGCTGGAGTTCGTTAATTCAAAAGTATTCCGGCAATCTTTCGAAAGAGCCAATCTTTCCTATAGTGTTTTTAAAGTCGATTCGAAGATCAACAAGATCATTGAAGTGTTGAAGAAAGTTCCGGGTACTGGTATCATTTATTGCAAAAGCAGGAAAAGGACAAGGGAGATCAGTGATCTTTTAAAGTTACAGACGATTGCTTCTGACTTTTACCATGCAGGTCTTGCACAGGAAGAGCGGAGCCGCAAACAGGAAGAATGGATCAGCAATAAGACAAGGGTGATCGTTTGCACCAATGCATTTGGCATGGGGATCGATAAACCCGATGTGAGAACCGTAGTGCATGCAGATGTCCCGGATTGCCTGGAAAATTATTACCAGGAAGCAGGCCGTGCGGGGCGGGATGGAAAAATTTCCTACGCTGTATTATTATATGATGAAAGGGACCTGCGGGAACTGGAAGAGATGGCCGAACTACGTTTCCCATCCGCGAAAGATATCCGTGACACTTACCAGGCCGTGGCCAATTACCTGCAAATACCCACCGGCAGTGGTGAAGGGCAGTATTATGATTTTGACATTTCGGACCTGCTGAAAAAATTCAACCTTAACAGTCACACTATACTGTATTCATTAAAAGCACTCGAGCAGGAAGGATGGCTGGCTTTTAATGAGCAGGTGTTTTTGCCATCGAGGGCAGGCTTCACCACGAATAAGGATTATCTCTATGCTTTCGAAGAAGAACATCCTGAACTGGAACCACTACTCAAGACCTTACTCAGATCTTACGAAGGGATCTTTGATCAGCCTGTTGCTGTTTCAGAAAAAATGATCGCGGGGCTTCTGCGAAAAGACGCCGATGAAATTAAAAAACAATTGACACAATTACACCAGGCTGGTGTTCTTGAATATATCCCGCAAAAAGATACACCGCAACTGGTTTTGCTGCGCAACCGGATCAAAGCGGAAGATATTTCGATCGATATGGTGGCATTGAACAAAAGGAAAGAGCAGTTCCAGCGCCGGATGAAACAGATGGTGAGTTATGTTAAGGAAGAAAAGAAATGCCGGAGTGCTGTCATTGGTGCTTATTTTGGCGACACGGCTATACAACCCTGCGGGATCTGTGATAATTGTCACCGCCAAAAAGCGACAACGCTGAGCAAAGAAGAATTTGATGCGCTTCACCACCGCATCGTCAATATGGTCAAATACGAATCACTCCATACCAAAGATCTGTTGCTCAAACTGAATGGTGTGAAAAAGGAAAAAGCCTGGAAGGTGATCGAATTCCTCCAGGCTGAAAATAAGATTGAAATGGATGCCGGTGGCTGGGTGCGGCTAAAACAAATTACTTGACAGCGATCGCTGCACTGCTGGGGCCTGTCAATGGCATCAGCCTGGTCTCTATGAATCCTGCCTGCCTGGCCCAACCGGTGAAATCGTTGAAGGTATAATCAAACCCGACGCCCGTTTCGATCAGCATATTCAGGCTCATCATCAACCCGAATGCATTTTTTCTCCTGTCATCATCGATCACGTTCTCAATCGCAACAAAAGCACCGCCTTCCGGTAATGCTTCCCAGGCTTTCTTCATCAATGCCAGTTTCTTTTCTTCATCCCAGTCATGCAGGATATTACCCATTACCACGATATCGGCAGCAGGCAAAGGGCTTTGAAAAAAATCGCCATCAAATGTTTTTACTCTTTCCGCTAACTCAAACCGCCCAATATTCTCCTGTGCCACGGCATTCACTGCAGCAAGATCGAAACTGGTACATTGCATATGTGGTTGGTGTTTGGCCACCATGCAGGAAAGCATGGCCCCCGCCCCACCTGCATCAGTGAGTGTTTTATAGTTACTGAAATCAAATTGTTGGGCGAATAGCATAAAATTGCCCATCTGTATTCCGCTCATCGCATGCACGAATTCCTTTAAACGTTCCGGCGATGCATACAAAGTATCAAACAAATTATCGCTGTCATGCTTCGCTTCGTTTTGGGCATGCCCGGTTGCCAACCCTGCTTCAAGATCACCCCAGAAAGGATAAAGCCTGTTATTCGCCATTTCAAGAATGCCACCGATATAAGCCGGTTTCTTTTTATCAAGAAAAAGATCCGTTTCGGCTGCATTGGAATATAAGGCTGTTTCCAATAGTCCTTCTCGTTGTAAAAAACCAAAAGAAGTAAGTGTGTCCAGAAAGTCATATACATGCCTGTCCGTACATTGAAAACTGAATTGTTTTTTTATCTGCGAACCACTGCTCTTTCCGCTGGCAGCAAGATGGGTGAATAACCCAAGGTTGACGGCGGCCAATAATGTTTTGGATGGCCAGAAGCCCAGCCCGATCTGCATGATCTTTTCCGGTGATGGTTGATTTGCTTGCATAAAGGTCTTTGCGTTTAATGATTTTTGGCTGAATCCAGGCCGTTTTGGGGAAGATCTAAAACAAGGATTTACGGCTCCTGCCACCAAGGCCAAGTACGCCAAGTAATGTCCTTACCAATGTATTCCCGGCTGTACGGGTCATGCTTTTTACCACGGGGTCATCAAAAACAGTCTTCTCTTTTTTAGCAGGTGTGGTTTTCCGCTGTGTCTTCTCTTCTGCTTCGTGTTGCTTCTGGTCTGCTTCCCTGCCTGCAGCTTCATCCAGTTTTTCTGTCAGCATTTCGTAAGCGCTTTTACTGTCGATCACCTGGTTGTATTTGGCTGCGATCTTTGACCGGCCGACAAGCCCGTCTATTTCCGCGTCGGTCAAAATATCCATCCGGCTTTGTGGCGGCCGGATCATACAATGCACCAGCGGTGTGGGAATCCCTTTTTCATTCAGGATCGTCACCAGTGCTTCTCCTGTCCCCAGTTGGGTGATGAGGTCTTCTGTTTTATAGAATTCCGTTTCGGGATAATTCTCCGCTGTTTGTTTGATCACTTTCCGGTCGGCAGCCGTGAATGCTCTTAATGCATGCTGTACTTTCAATCCGAGTTGAGCCAGTACAGAAGCGGGAACATCCATCGGGTTCTGCGTGCAGAAATAGATGCCGATCCCTTTGGAACGGATGAGTTTAATGATCGTTTCTATTTGCTGTAACAGTGCCTCATTCGCTTCCTGGAAAATAAGATGGGCTTCATCGATGAACATGACCAGTTTGGGTTTGTCCATATCACCTTCTTCGGGGCAGAAAGCATACAATTCGGCCAGCAACTGCAGCATAAAGGTTGAAAACAATTTGGGCCGGTCCTGCAGATCGGTCACCCGGACGATCGAGATCATTCCTTTGCCATCATCATTGATCCGCATCAGGTCGTCCACTTCAAAACTTTTCTCGCCAAAGAAGATATCGGCGCCCTGTTGTTGCAACTCGATCACCTTGCGCAAGATGGTACCTGTTGATGTCGTGGATATCTTACCGTAGGATTTTTCCAGTTCGGCTTTTCCTTCATCGCTCACGTATTGGAGTACTTTGATAAAATCTTTCAGGTCAAGCAGGGGAAGCTTACTATCATCGCAATATTTGAAGATCATGGCCACGAAACCGCCCTGGGTATCATTCAGTCCCAATATTTTGGAAAGGAGAACGGGACCAAACTCGCTGACCGTTGCTCTTAACCTCGCTCCTTTCTGGCTGCTGAGGGTGAGCAGGTCGGAGGGATAGGCTGTGGGTTTGAATTCGATATTCAGTTTCTGGCAGCGTTCTGTTATTTTATCATTCACTGTTCCTGCAGCAGCGATCCCGCTCAGGTCGCCCTTGATATCCATCAGCAGAACAGGAATGCTTGCGTCGCTTAATCCTTCAGCCAGTATTTGCAGTGTTTTCGTTTTCCCGGTACCGGTTGCCCCGGCGATCAGGCCATGGCGGTTCAGTGTTTTCATGGGAATGAATACGGAAGCATCCGGAACCACATTTCCATCCAGCATGGCCCCGCCTATTTTGAAGCATTCGCCTTGAAAGCTGTAGCCGGTCTTAACGGTTTCGAGGAATTTTGAGCTGTCTGCCATTCGAAAATTTTACCGGAAGGTAAATGAAAGTTTTCTTGTTTATAAACTCTTCCTTAACCGGGACGATTTCTATAAATGGCACAGTTTTTTATCAGATATTACGTCTGATTTATATGGCAAAGGGGTTGAAATACGGGGTTTTAACAAAAAATTCGTCCGGTATCCTTGAACCCCCGAAATGCTTTAACTTTATTTGTAACCAAGAATGAACTTCGTTTAAAAACTTTTATCAATGGACACCAAGAAACCTAAAATCTTATTGTGCGAAGATGATCCGAACCTGGGAAGTGTTTTGAAAAATTACCTGGAACTGAATGACTATGATGTAACCCTGGAAAGGGACGGCCGCCTTGGCCTGGCTGCATTCCAACGGGAAAAATTCGATCTGTGCCTGCTGGACGTCATGATGCCCAATATGGACGGCTTTACCCTGGCCGAAGAGATCCGGGATGTAGACCCCGATATCCCCCTGTTCTTCCTGAGTGCCAAAACAATGAAAGAAGACGTGATCCAGGGTTATAAGCTGGGTGCCGATGACTATATTACCAAACCCTTCGACAGCGAAGTATTGCTGCTGAAAATAAAAGCGATCCTGAAACGCAACGAAGAGCAGAATAAGGAAAGTGAGAACAAGGAATTCGACCTGTCTACCTATCACTTCAATCCCAAATTGCGGCAACTGATCCACAATGGCATCACGCAAACCTTATCTCCCAAAGAAAATGAGCTCCTTAAAATGCTGGCAGAACACCTCAACGATCTGCTTCCAAGAGAGCAGGCGCTGAAGAAGATCTGGGGCAGTGATACTTATTTCAACGGGCGCAGCATGGATGTTTATATTGCCAAGCTTCGTAAGTATTTAAAAGACGACGAGAAGATCGAGATCGTGAATATACACGGGAACGGGTTCAGGCTCGTGGTTCAATAAGCAATATACAATTGACAATATGCAAGAGTGCCTCTAAAAGGCGCTCTTTTTTTATTAAAACAACCCGATCTTTTCTGAAAGGAGTGTTCTTAGCTCCGGGAGGTCCTGCTGCTCCAGGTTTCTTTTGCTGATGATGTGGACATCATGCTCTACAATAAACAGAAGAAAGAAATCTTTGGTCTCTTTCCATTTCAGGAATCTCGACCAGGATAACTGGATCTCTGCTTTTGCAGATGTTCTGATCATTCCCCAATGATTCAGAAAATAGGTGGCCCGGAAAAAGCCAGGCCTGATCATGTAGATGAGCAATATTAATACAAAGCTTCCCACAAGGAAAAAAATCAAAGGAAATAAAGCCCCGATCATGAAACCAGCAACTACCTGGACCCAGGACGGTTTGGGCGATAACAATTCTGTGAGTGACGAGATTGTTCCAACAGCGACGATCAGGAAATAAATGCGGCGTATTTTTTTATTTTTAAACGAAAGAGAAACCGTGAGCTTATAAAATTCGCCTGGCGTTGTCTGCTGCTTTATTTCGAACGACTCTTTCATAGATTCACGGGAATAGCGCACCGGTGTTGCCGGGTCTTATTTTTCCGAGATGTTCATATGCTTTGGCCGTCACTTCCCTTCCTCTTGCAGTACGTTGAATAAATCCTTCCTGGATCAGGAATGGCTCGTATACCTCTTCCAGTGTCCCCGCTTCTTCGCCTACTGCTGTTGCGATAGTGGTAATACCAACAGGGCCTCCTTTGAATTTTTCGATAATGGTTTGGAGTATCCGGTTATCCATATGATCGAGACCGTATTCATCTACATTCAATGCTTTTAATGCATGCAGGGTGATCCCGATATCGATCGCTCCGTCATTCAGCACCTGTGCAAAATCACGGACCCTTCGCAACAAACCGTTGGCGATCCGGGGCGTGCCACGGCTTCTTCTGCCGATCTCGGCGATCGCATCGGCAGTGATCGCTGTTCCCAATATATCCGCGGAGCGGCGGATGATCTTATTCAGTAATTCGGATGTATAATACTCCAGTCTCGACTTGATCGCAAACCTCGAGAGCAGGGGCGCTGTCAGCAAACCACTTCTTGTCGTGGCCCCGATCAATGTAAAGGGATTCAGGTTGATCTGTATACTCCTGGCATTGGGACCTGTATCGATCATGATATCGATCCGGTAATCTTCCATCGCTGCATATAAATATTCCTCCACCACCGTACTCAGGCGATGTATCTCATCGATGAATAAAACATCATTGGGTTCTAAACTGGTAAGCAGGCCGGCGAGATCGCCGGGTTTTTCTATAACGGGCCCGGATGTTTCTTTGATATTCACCCCGAGTTCATTCGCCACGATCCTTGACAGCGTTGTCTTTCCCAGGCCGGGAGGGCCGTGGAATAAAACATGATCCAGTGCTTCGCCCCTCATCTTCGCTGCCTTGATGAATATCCGCAGGTTCCCGATGATCTGTTCCTGGCCGGCAAAATCCTTTATTTGAGAAGGCCGGATCGTATTCTCAAAAACGGCATCCGCCGAAGAAAGATTCTCTTTATCACTGTTCAGGTTGGGATTGGACATGCAACTGATTTTCTGGATTTTTGTTGTGGAAATTATTTAGGTAAAGGATACGGCAAACACCTGATGAAGTTTTTCATCCGTAAATTACAGAAAGGGATGAAAAATCTCCTGCCGGTTTGTAAAGCTAATTATTAATCACCCAAAAAACTATAGTTATGAAAGTTGGTATCATTGGCTCGGGAATCGTAGGCCAGACATTAGCCAGGGCTTTTAACAGCGAGGGACATTCTGTACAATTAGGTACCCGCAATACTTCAAAAGAGGAAGTAGTAAAATTTAAAACGACCAACCCTTCCATCCGTGTGGGTGATTTTGCAGAAACAGCAGCGTTCGGCGAATTGCTGGTACTCGCAACGGGAGGCTCCGTTACCGCTGACGCTATCCAATTGGCGGGGACCGGCAATTTTACCGGCAAAGTCATTATTGATGCTACCAACCCCATTGCTGCGGCTCCGCCGGTAAATGGCGTGCTCGCATTTTTCACTACCCCGGATGGATCGTTGATGGAGAAGATCCAGCAACAACTGCCCGGCGCAAAACTGGTGAAAGCATTCAATTCTGTCGGCAATGCATTTATGTATAAACCCAATTTTCCGGGCGGGATTCCCACGATGTTTATTTGCGGTAATGATGATGATGCTAAAAAACTGGTCACAGACCTGCTGACTTCCTTTGGCTGGGAAACGGAAGATATGGGCAAAGTGGAAGCAGCGCGGGCAATAGAACCACTCTGTATCTTATGGTGTATACCCGGTCTGCTAAGAAACCAATGGAGTCATGCTTTTAAATTGCTGAAAGCATAACGGCTACCTTATATACTGATTCAATTGCAGAATGATATCCGGGTCGGGACTGTTGGCCAGCCATTGTTCTTTTTCTGAAAACCTGCAAACACCGGGATAGTCACCGGACCACTCACTCATATCGAGTATAAGCTGGAAATGAAGATGGGGCGGCCATTGACCGTTCTCCGACGGGATACCAAATGATGCGAAGATCTCTCCTTTGTCCACCCGGTCTCCTTCCTGTATATTTTTGATCGAATTCAAACTGAGGTGCCCGTACAATGTATAAAAGTGCAGGCCTTCAAAGGCATGCGAAAGAATGATCGTAGCGCCATAATTCCCGGGCTGGTCATTAAAAGCAAAACTATGAACGATCCCGCTCAGTGGTGCCATCACTGCCGTACCCGGTTTACCCCAGATATCTGTTCCTAGATGCAGGCGTCTTGGTTCTTCACCGGGGCTTTGCGCATCAAATACTTTACTGACACGATATACCGTACGATGCTCCGCATAACCACCAATTCCGTAACGGGCATTGGCATGGCTGATCTTTTCATTTACCCAGGCTGTAAATAAATTTGTATCGCTGAGGATCGCATCAGTGAGTTCTTTATTCTGTGCTGTAAGGTCAAAAGATAGCAGCTTATCCGTTGCCGGGTTGAAAGGAACGACCGGGTGAAATTCCTGTTGATGGATTTTTAATAATGATATAAGAGATGGAGCGGGCATCGTTGTTTAAAGTTAAGCAAGTGTATGACAACCAAAAAGGCATCCCGACGCTTTGGTCGGGATGCCTTGTATACAAAATTCGATCTGTTCTTTATTAATGTGCCCCTATGATCACTTTAAAGGCCTTTTCTGAAGTTCGTACACCATCATCATAGTAGAACTTGACCATGTAAATTCCTGCCGGCAGTTTCGACAGGTCGATCGGGATCACACGTCCATATACGAGGCCGGTGTATACTGGTGAAACGAGTATACTATTCATAGCCTGGCCGTTCAGCAACTGGCCCTGGGCATTGTACACTTTCATACCCAGGTAATTGTACAGGGTACTGTTGATCCTGATATTGAAACGGCCATTGTTCGGGTTCGGGTAGAGGATCACGCCATCATCGCTCAGTAATCTCAATCTTTCCTGGCAATCTTCTACTTTGGCCACTACGGAAGCAGTTGCCGTACAACCCGCTGCATTAGTATAGGTATAGGTCAGGGTATAAGTACCGACCGCTGTTGATGACGGTACAAAATTGAAACCGGAGACACCGATACCGCTCCAGCTACCTCCTACAGGTGACCCGGACAATGGTATCAATGTATCGCTGATACAGATCCTCGATGCGAGTGCAGCAGCCGTTACAACAGGCAGTGCGTTAACCGTCAGGGTCACTACACTGGAAGTTATGGTCTGACCGCAGGTATTTGTAATAATAACCCTGTAGCGGTAATTGTTCATTGTGATAAGCGCCGGAGGTATTGTATAGGTAGCTGTATAAGATCCATTTGTTGTCAGGTTGGTAAATGTAACCCCATTGTCTGTACTCACCTGCCATTGATAGATCGTTGGTGCAGGAACTCCCGCTGCTACTACACTGAATGTGGTCGTTTGATTCACGCAAACAATACGGTTCACAGGCTGTGTTGTGATTGTTGGCGGTGTACTGACTACCAGTGTAACAGGATTAGATGTTACAGCAGGAGGACAAGTTCCTGAAACGATCACCCGGTACCTGTAGCCATTCATCGCAGTTGTAACGTTCGTGATCAACAGGCTTGCTGTTGTCGCACCTGTGTAGGGTGGATTATTGATGATATTACTATAAGTAACGCCATTATCTGTGCTCACCTGCCACTGATAGCTAAGTCCTGTCCCGGTGGCACCAACTGTATACGTTACATTAAAGCCAGGACAAACAGGTGCAGCCAATGCAACAGGCTGTGCGGTGATAGCAGGCAGCTGGTTCACTGTTACCGTTACATTGGCGGTACCTGTACAGGCGCCGTTTGTAGCCGAAGCTGTATAAACAGTAGTGATCGGTGGTTTAACCCAGATTGTGCTCATTGGTGTTCCCGCCACATAAGGAATAGTTGCTAACGGATCCGTGTATACATTGGTTACCGGTGTCCAGGTAACAGGAGGAGCAGGAGGATCATATAAGATGGCCCAGTCAACCAGTGCACCAAGATCACCAACCGCATTATCGGAAATGGTTAGTGTCCAGTTACCGGTACCGGCACAAGGGAACGTAAGACCGGTCCAGTTATGTGAAGTGCCTGCGGTATTGGAAGGCAGGTAATTTCCGGCTGGAATAAATCCTGCCGGAGGCGCTGTTTCAGGAATAACCGTAGCCGCAGACAGATCGAATATATATACCGCTGGAGGTGGTGTTGTCGCATTGGATGTACCAAGGTTTGCGAGGTTACCAACTGTAGTTGCCGGAACACCGGGTCTGTCGAAAAGGAAGGTTGTACCGCAAGGACTGTTCACACGGAAGACCAGGTCGCCTACCCATGAGTGTCTTGCATTGATCAGTATCCGGAGATTACTTGCTGCTGCAAAATTTATTCCTGCAGGTACTACGATGGCAGGAGTAGTGACTCCGGCCGGTGTATTATCAGGGAAAGCAAGGTTGATAGCGCCTGAAGCGAATGTTTGTGTACTTATTGCTGCGGCAGTAGCTGTAAGCTGCTGTATAGCGCCTGCGCAGATCACCGGAGCCGGAGGCACAATTGTGACTACCGGTGTTTGCGTGACCGCCGCTGCTACATTGGTAGCAACAGAACAACCAATACCATCGGTAGATGTAAGGGTAAATGCATTAAGACCGGCAGGCAGATTGGTCACCGTAAAATTAGCAATGCTGTTATTGGGCCCGGTTGCAGGATTTTGTGTGATCGTACCAGGTCCTGTAAGTGTATGAGTATAAACAGCAGGCGCCAGGATCTGCCAGCTGGCCAATGTACCCAGGTCACCAACGGCATTATCAGAAATATTTAACTGCCAGTTACCTGCAGCAGAACAAGGGAATGTAAGCCCTGTCCAGTTATGAGAAGCTCCTGCAGTATTGGAAGGCAGGTAATTTCCGGCTGGAATAAATCCTGCCGGAGGTGCTGTTTCAGGAATAACTGTAGCCGCAGACAGGTCAAAAGTATATACGGCTGGCGGTGGAGTAGTAGCGTTGGATGTACCAAGATTTGCCAGGTTGCCAACTGTCGTTGCCGGAACACCGGGTCTGTCGAAAAGGAAGGTTGTACCGCAAGGGCTCGTCAATGTAAATTTCAGATCACCAACCCAGCTATGATTAGCGGTTATTCTGACCCTGAGATCTGCAGCATTGGTTATTGTAGATGCAGGCAGTACAATGGTAGTGTTTATTCCGGCCGGAGTGTTATCAGGTATACCAAGGTTAATAGTACCCGATGTTCCTAATACGGTCAGACTTGGTAATACTCCTCCTGAAACCGTACCTGTAACTGTTGCCGCTCCTGGCGAACAGGCCGTTGTGACCGTAGCAGATACGGCAGAATGAACCGGTGCGCCTACCACTAGTGTATGCTGTGCAGTAGTGGCAGAAGCCCCGCCATTGGAACAGGTCACTATTGCGACATAATAAGTTGTTCCGCCTGCTGCTGTAAAATTATAATTAGCTCCTGTAGCTCCGGGAATATTCGTATAAGGACCGCCGGATACAGTTGCAGATTGCCATTGAATAGAAATACCGG
>DASYLC010000031.1:0-3583 GCA_036009775.1 Chitinophagaceae bacterium | reverse complement strand
TTGAATAATGCGGTGAAATATTCCGGTACAGAACGAATTGCTGTTTCCACCGGAATTCAGAACCGGGCACTGGTATTGGAAGTGCGTGACGAAGGGGAAGGCTTTGATACTTCATTGGTGCAGAAAGGCAACGGTCTCGATAATATAAAGAACCGGGCCGCGGAATTGGGAGGGAAACTGGAGATCGATTCGACCCCGGGAGAAGGAACTCTTGTAAAATTGTCGATGCCGGTACCGGGTTAGTGAATTCACCCTTTTTCGCTATTTTTTTAGAGCATTAATCTTTCCATTTTTATACCAAATAAAAGCTTGATACGGGTAACCATCTTTGAAGACAATAAACACCTGCGGGAAACTTTCCGGTTATTGCTGGATACTTCCCCGGGTTATACCTGTACAGGCGCTCATCCTGATTGCAGGGACCTGCTGGTCAAACTGGAAGCCAGTACCTGCGATATTGTACTGATGGATATTGAAATGCCGGGCATGAACGGGATCGAAGCCACCCGGCTGATCAAAGAACATTTTCCGTCTACATTGGTATTGATACAAACTGTATTTCATGAGGATGGATATATTTTCGATGCCATTTGTGCGGGGGCCTCGGGGTATATTTTAAAGAGTACCAGCCCGCAGGGTTATCTCGACGCGATCAATGATGTACAGGCAGGAGGTTCACCGATGACCCCGGGTATTGCCCGCCGTGTATTGGAATTATTTAAAACAAATGTGCAGCCACAGGCAAGCACTGAAGATTATAATCTCACCAACCAGGAAAAAAAAGTATTGCAGTTGCTCGTGCAGGGTAAAAGTTATAAACTGATCGCCTCTGAGCTGTTTGTCTCGGTGGATACAGTAAAAACGCATGTGCGAAATATCTACGCGAAACTGCATGTTCATTCCGGCACGGAAGCCGTAGCCAAAGCCATTCGCGACAGGATCGTCTAACTCCCGGCTTTCGTCTTCCATCTTCTGACTTCCATCTCCCGACTTCGGACCTTCTCCAATTCACCCCTTTTCGCTATTGCCCGGCCTTTCCTTATTTTTCATCTTTGAGTTGTAATAAACACAACCTTTTATGAAGCTTTTCTTTTTTTTAATGACTGTTACAATATACAATGCAGCAACTGCACAGAACATAGGTATCGGGACAACGTTGCCAGCATCTAAACTCCACCTGGTGGGTAATTTTTTACAGGAAAATGGAACTATTACATTGAACAGTGCTTCTTCGATTGTTCAGTTTCAGAATACCGGTATAAATAAAACATATTTACAATTGTCTGGCGATAACCTGCGACTCGGCACTAATGGCGGTAACCAATTTGGTAAAACTATTATTCGTATGGCAGGGGCAGACAGGATGTTGATTGACTCTACAGGGAATACACAGATACTGGGTTTGCAGGATGCTTCACTTACTTCGGATGGGTATATTACGCTTGGCAATATTACCGGACGAAATATGATATTGGATAATAATGAAATTATGGTGCGTAACAATGGCGGCACAGATGACCTGATCTTGCAAAATGATGGCGGTAATGTTGGCATTGGTACAGGCAGCCCGACAGCAAACCTGCATGTGAACGGCAGCTTTAAAATTACTGACGGCACTCAGGCAAGCAGAAAAGTGCTGACAAGCGATGCATCAGGAAATGCTTCCTGGGAGAGTACGGCATTTAGTAACAATGATAGAATTATGGTAAGATTTGCCGAAGTCGAAGATGATTCGTTAATCAGTGAAACCAGTACGCTTTATGATAACGGTGCTATTAACTTTAATTTTATTAACACAAGGTTTACGGTTACTAAAAGCGGCCTTTATCACTTTGAAGGAAATTTGCATGTTGGTTCTGTCCCTGCAACTACTACTTCTGAAAGAACGGTAGCTCCTGTTGTTTCTGTAATGGTTAATGGCGGTTCCAAAATATACCTTGCTTCATCGTTTGTCAGAGCTACGGTGGAAGCATTGGAATACATCAGAGCTGATGTTCCTTTCAAAATTGATATCTACCTGGCTTCCGGTTCGTATTTAATTTTTAAAATGGGCGGCGCTAACGTAGGGTCTATTTTCCCAAACTCAAAATCCGGTTATATCAGCGCTTACCTGATAAGTGAATGATTTTCTTCTCTGCTATTGAAGTACGTGGAATTTCACCCCTTTTCCTTACTGTTCATACAAAAAATACAGACGGGCTATTACAGGATCACCTGCACAGGTGTTTCGATAAGCGGGAAAGCATATTAAAAGTGAACCACATAGAAGGATAGGTCGCATAGATAACACATAGAATACCTATGTGCAAGCCTATGTATCTTAGGCTTATGTGGTTCAAAGTAATAGCGACTGAGAGCCACCTTCACAAGTCTGCAACATTTTTTTTCAATTACTTGACAGACCTGGCTGATGAAGAAATAGATGGGGCTTTCCCATTCGTCGTGTTTAAGATCTGATCGCATGCCCTTTTATGAAGCCCGGGACCTATTTATGTATGCCTCTGGCCTCTCTTTAATCAATAATAAAGTAATAGTAAACAAAAGCCCCGGTAGCTTGTATCCCGGGGCTTTTATTATTTGAAATAGTTTTCTTTAATATACATAGTTCAACGCAGTGATATCTGAACTGTTGAACGGACGGTTAACTCCATTGCCGATACAAGCCAGCATCCAGGAGCCTGCTGCAGGGCCTGTTGGTGTACCCGGGATATGTACAGCGCCGACGGTAGAAGCTCCTTCATTAACAGGAGATCCACCGCAACTGTATTGACGGCTCATATAATCGCTGTGGCGGAAGCCGATACAATGACCCACTTCATGTGCGATGATCGAAGCGACCGTATTGGCATTCCAGGTATCCAGGTAACTACGGTTCACTTTTACAGAATTGTAAGGATTACCACCCGAAGGGAAACCTGCAGAAGCAAGGTATCCGGAGCCTGAAGGAGCAGCAGTGATCACAATGTTTCCACCGGAAGTAACCCTTGAGAAAGTTACTCTCAGGCCCTGGGCATTATACCGGGCAATGGCTGCATTGGTAGCCGTCACATAGCTGCCCGGTAAACTCGACGATACCCGGATCGTGATATTCCTGGGCAGCCCGGTCACCAGGTTATTGGTACGGTACTGCTCATCATCGGCGATCCGCAGGAAAATATTTTCCGGGACACTGTTGAGGTCGGTCTCGGTAATTACAATATCTCCCTCCACTAAATAGCCTTCATCAATTTTTTGCGCCGTACTGGATGTGTAGCCCAGTGCGGAGATCTTGTCTTTGACAGCTTGTGAAACTTCATCCGATTGAACCTGGGGTGCAGGGTCTTTTGCATCTTTTTTACAGGATGTGATGCCCAGCGACAATGCGCCAAGCAAAGCAAAGGTCTTGGTCAGGAGCTTCATAATGTTTTGTTTTAGTGTGAAGAAAAAAATGAACTCGCAGGTGCCGGGGATGGTTACAGGAAGGTACAAACGTTTTTTAAAAATACATTGGGTGTATTAATTCAATAAATTTGAATTCAGTAATAACCCCTAATGCAGCAGTACATTTTTTTAAAATCTTGTATAACGATCAGGAGATCCTGTT
>DASYLC010000030.1:0-3601 GCA_036009775.1 Chitinophagaceae bacterium | reverse complement strand
CCATGTGGTTCAAGACTGGAGAAGGCAAAAGTTCAAAATTTACTCCGGTCATCGACTGATTCTCAATATTTAAGGTATTAAGCAGAAAACTTTACCTTTGAGCCGATTTTAAGATTGCTTGCTATCAGCCCATCCGTGTTACTTCAGTAAAAGTGTGCGATGCTTCGGCTTCGCTCAGCACAGGCTCCAGGGACGATGAGTAGTACGCAGCTGACCACAAATAAAAAAATTATGGCTATAGTCGATTTAGTAATGCCGAAACTGGGTGAAAGTATCATGGAAGCGACCTTGCTGAAATGGTTCAAACAACCCGGCGATACGGTAAATATGGATGAGACCGTTCTTGAGATAGCGACGGATAAAGTAGATAGCGAGGTCCCCAGCACAGTGGCGGGAACCATTGAAGAAATACTATTCAATGTGAACGACGTGGTTCCCATCGGGACCGTGATAGCCCGTATAAGAACTGCTGCCGAAGAGCCTGTTTCATCAAAACCAACTATCTCTACCCCTTCCCGGGAAGAAGCATCAACGCAGCATGTGCAGGAAGCCGTAGTAGTAGAGACAGCCCAACCAGGATCCCGCATCCAGAAACCAGCCTCTGGTAATGGGTCGTCTAACAGGTTTTATTCTCCGCTTGTTTTGAATATCGCAGCGAGTGAAGGAGTAAGTATGACAGAGTTAGGGAATATTCCGGGTACGGGTAATGAAGGAAGGGTGACCAAGAAAGATATTTTGCAGTATGTGGGAGGGAGAAAGTCGGGAGGAAATCGTGAGTCGTCAGGTGTCAGTCGTGAGTCGTCAGTCGTCAGTCGTGAGTCGGGAGACGTGAGTCGTGAATCGTCAGTCAGCAATCGGGAGATGGTCATTCCTGTTTCGAGGATTGAACAAAGCAGTACTAATCAATCTGCAAATTCAGGGGGACAACTGACAACTTACCAGGGAAATGTAGAAATCATTGAAATGGACCGGATGCGCAAGCTGATCGCGGAGCATATGGTGAGAAGCAAGCATACCAGTCCGCATGTGACCAGTTTTACCGAAGCGGATGTGACCAACCTGGTGCAATGGAGAGACAGGGTGAAGAAAGAATTTGAAAAAAGAGAAGGAAGCAAAATAACATTCACGCCTTTATTCATCGAAGCAATCGTGCGCTGTATCAAAAAATTCCCGCTGATCAATTGTTCGCTTGACGGGAATAATATCATTATCAAAAAAGATATCAATATCGGGATGGCCACGGCTTTGCCGAGTGGTAACCTGATCGTTCCCGTTATCAGGAATGCTGACCAGCTGAACCTGGTTGGTCTGACCAGGCAGGTGAATGGTCTTGCCGATGCAGCAAGGAACGGTAAATTAAAAGCAGATGATACGACGGATGGCACCTTTACCATGACCAATGTCGGAACATTCGGCAGCCTGATGGGTACGCCGATCATTAACCAGCCACAGGTAGCTATACTGGCGATAGGCGCCATCAAGAAAAGACCCGTAGTGATCGAAACACCCGCCGGGGATAGTATTGCTATCCGTCATATGATGTATTTAAGCATGAGTTATGACCATCGTATTGTAGATGGCAGCCTGGGTGCAACATTTTTAACTGCTGTTGCGAAAGAACTGGAAAACTTTAACCCGGGAAGGGAAATATAGGTATGGTTTTTCGTTTATAGTCTATAGTTTATGGTTCTTCTATCCGTAGAGTCATTACAGCTGGTAAATTTCATTCAGACCATTTGTTGTATTTAAATTCAAACCCATCCCTTTTATGATCATCCGGTATACGATCCTTTTTCTTTTCCTGTTCTCCGGTGCTGGTATGTGCTATAGCCAGGGACCTGCATCTGACATGAGTTGTCCACCGAAAATGGTTTTTAACAAAGCAGAGTTCCCGCCTGTTTATAAGAACGGGGTAGAAAAGATGAAGGCCTTTTTCAGCGAAGCGGCGGCTGAACTCATTCCTTCTCATGCGAATGGTACGATAGAACTGAACATGATCATCTGTTACCAGGACGAAGCTATGCTTTCTTCACTGGTCAATAAGACCGATATGTACGTGGACACCATGCAATGGAAACGCTACATAGAAGACTTTAAAGGATGGAAAGCGGGGATGCAAAATGGTCGTTATATTTCTTTCTCACTGACGATCATCCTGGAGATCAAAAACGGCGCCGTGATCAAAGTAAAATATAACGATGGCAACAAGATCATTGAGTCGGCGCTCCGTAGGTCTCCCCGGAGAAGCGATATTTATTCCCCTTACGTTTTAATATAAATATATTGTCATAGTCTGTTTCGGGAAGATCCCCCGCGACGACAGTACTGCCGGCCAATTTATTGGCCAGATCATCGATCGTGTTGGAATGTCCCACCACCAGCACATTTCCTTTTTTTATCGATTTCAATAATGCGATAAATGCATCCGTGGAATCTTTTTTGGGGCTGTAGAGCTGTGTTTGCACAGAAAGCAGTTGCTCATCCAGTGGTTTGGCTGTATTGAGGGTGCGTTTGTAATTGGTTGAAAATATATGCCTGATATTCTCGCTTTGCAATCGCATCTTTAACGCTAAGGCCCGCAGGTTACCGGAATCAGATAAAGGTGGGTCGTTGGCATCGAGAACGGGCATGCCGGCAAGAGGCTTTGCTTTTTCGGCATGACGAACGATATAGATCCTGTTACTGCAGGAAGAAATAAGCAATACCAGCGCTACGTACAATAATGATCTCATAGATTTTCATTTAACAAACTAAATAGAATGGCTTCACGCTGAGTACGCCGGGCCCGCTGAGTTGATACAATACTGGTTTTCTCTGCGATCCTGCATTCTCTGCGTGTAATAAATAAAACACAAATCCCGGGATAAAATTAAACTTCCTTTCGGTTGTTTGCGTCTTTTTAGTAAATTAGTTTAACCAATCCATGTAACTATGAAGTTTTTATCCGAAACCTGGTTTGCCGAGGGTCGTATTGACTTCGAACTGAAGAAATATACCCTGCTCGCCTATCTCCAGCAGGTGAATAACTGTTTTACGCAAAACAAGCTTTATCCGCAGCTGGCGGACATGATCTTTCATTACAATAATATCGTGGCGTTCCGGGAGAATAAAAAGTACCTGCAGGAACATTTTCCCAAGAAAATAACAGGAGTACAGACGGAAGAACTACAGGTGCTGTACGAGCAAATGATCGCCGATGACGAACTGATGCAGGAACTGGAAGATATCATACATTATTCGGCGAAGAAGATCAAAAGCACGATCCATAACGGGACCGAGATCTATGAATTTGTGGAAGAAAAGATCAATATCACCCCGGTTGGGATCATACCGCTGGACCAGCAGGAAGGTTATTTCTTTTTAAGCAGCGGTCATAGCAAAAGCACGGGTGTCTATCATTACAGGCTTTCGATATTTGAAAAACACGATGAAAAATACCGGAGTATCCGGACATTGTTCATCGATAACTGGCAACGGAGCATTGCCGGAACTTACGAGCAGATCAAATCGGAACTGATCAAACATTGGAAGGATCTTCCGAATCCTGCTGTGTATTCGATCGAAACAGACTTAACGTTTCCCGTAGACGAGACATTGTTGC
>DASYLC010000029.1:0-22054 GCA_036009775.1 Chitinophagaceae bacterium | reverse complement strand
TGACTCCCAGCGGCTGACCCACCTTTTCATTCCAGGCAATGACTTTATTCCCTTCTAATTTTGCTGATGCATTTACAAAAACAAGCGTATCGTTACCGGGTAAACGATAGCCGATCTCAAATCCTTTCAGTTCGGTTCCATTGATGACTAATGGAGAACCGGAAAAACCATACTCTATTGCCACTTTTTCATTTTGGACATACACTTTTTTAAACTCAGGACCTTTATAGATAGTTGTCTTCAACCCGTAATCCTTTGCCAGTGCTATAAGTGCCAGCCTGTCTCCCACTTCTTGCTTCTTTGTAGGATGCTGGTCTTTCATATTACCGATGTCGAGGGTAACGGCCATCCCGGTAGCAGGGATATTTTGCATGACCTGGTATTGAGCGTCTCTTACCCGTGCCGCTGCATCCATATTACTATATCCAAAAGGAGCGATCTGGACGAAATAGAAAGGAAGATCGTTCGCATTCCATTTATCCCGCCAGCCATTGATCATCCTGCTGAACAAATGATAATACTCATCCGGGTAACCCACATTGGATTCACCCTGGTACCATAACACGCCTTTGATGCCATAAGGGATAACCGGGCTGATCATACCGTTGAACAGAACAGATGGTTCCCGCCAGGGTCTTTTATAATAATAAAAGGTTTGTGGCTCTTCCGGTCTTTTGGACCGGGTACTGTCTTTTCTCCATTCGGCCACAGCAAGATGGTAAGCAACAGAATCTTCACCGACCTTACCCAGTATGGTTTGCCAACGATCGATATATTTTGACAGGACCGTATCATTCTTTATGACCGGGGCAGGTGTCCATGCTTCTGCCGGTGTACCACCCCAGGCCGCATACACAATACCGACCGGTACATTCAATTGCTGGTGTATCTTTTTTGCGAAATAATAAGCCACCGCGGAAAAAGAACCGGCTGTTGCGGGAGATGTTCTCTTCCAGACCGAACCCGGGCCATCACTAAATTCTTCCGGCCTGTACTGCCGCTCCACGCTGAAATAACGGATCGATGGGAAGTCAGCCGCCGGTATCTCCGTTTTGGCATTATGATCTCCTTTTAATGCAAAGACCATATTGGACTGGCCGGAACAAACCCATACCTCACCTATCAAAACATCCTTTAATTCAATGCTATTATTACCCTGGATCTTTATTGTGTAAGGTCCGCCAGCTTTGGGTGTCTGCAACCATGCTGTCCACTTGCCGGAAGCATCCGCTTTCGCCGAAACAATTTTCCCGGACCAGCCCGGCTCAATAGTTATTTGCTCTCCCGGTTCAGCCCAGCCCCATACAGCACATTTTGTTTGCCGCTGCAATACCATTCCATCACTGAAAATGGCGGGCATCCTGACGTTTGCATACAGGGCGTTGACAAAGAACAATGCCGGGGCCAGCAGGAAAAAACGCAACCTTATTATATTATTTTTCTTCGATCTCATTGTTGTTGGCCGGTTATTTAGAATGCGTCCAGATCTCGTTATAGGTCACAGGTTTAAATTCGATGATCATCGCTTCGATCTCTTTCATGTGGACCTGCACCTCCTCTACTTTCATGATATTCTTAAAATCTTCCAGCGAAGCCCACTGCGCATAGTTGGTAACTGTCTTTTTATCGTCACCCATGTGAAGGTTAGCAGACAAATAGCCCCGTTGTTTGCTCATCACATTTTCTGTTGCCTTTTTTAAAAGTTCAAACAGCAACTGCTGCTTGTCGGGTTCAACAGTAAACACATTAATAAGCGTACAGATAGTTTTGCTGTTGTCAATTGCTGTTGCCATAACACACGGTTTTTGAGTTTTAAAAATTGGTTAACAGGGTCGCATCATTTATTATCCCAAAAAATAAGTTCCGGTCTTTGATCGCTTTCCAATGACCCGATGATCACTTTTTTTCCCTTGTCTTCATCGTCTCCCAATTGCCTTGTCTCCCGCACCAGCACAAATGTTATCCCCGCGGCTGCATGTTTTTTTACGAGGTCTGTCACATCCAGCATATGATCTTCCGGTTGTGAACCGAAAGCCATTTCCCCTGCCACAAAAGCTTTCCGTCCTACCTCTTTGATCAATGCCTCCCGGCTGTCCAATAGCGGGGCATTGATCCAGTTTAATTTTTGCTGATCCCATTTTTCAGAGGGGATACCATACACATGCAGCCGAAAAGGCCCTTCCTTTTTATCCGTGTGCCCGTTCACTTTCAATAGTATTCGCTGAGATGAAGAAAGAGCATGCCCGGAAAGATCGAACCAGATATAAGCTGCTTTGTTATTCGCGGGATCGGCTGCATCGAGTTGTATAAAAAGTTCTTTCGCAGAGCCATTGCTGATCGTCGAATTTTTGCCACCAGCGACAGACGCATCAGCCGAAGCAATCCTGGTGACCCTTGTTGCAGCGTTCTTTGGTATCGTTAATAATATAACAGACTGTGCCGGAATGACTATATCAAATTTCTTATCGGCTGTTAGTGTTAATGCTTTTGTTACTTCTCCATAGAAAGAAGGATTCACGGTCTCAGCTGTAACCGGTGTTCCGGCAGCAACAGCCAATTCGGAAAGGTCCAGCTTCAACTTATAATCAAACAGCCCCCGCTGCACCAGCCACATATAATAGTTTCCGGATCTTTCATCATAAGAAGTGTAGGTATCCAGGCCCGGGTCATTGACAGAGGTCGTTGTTTCAAAAAGAGGTCTCTCTTCTTTAAATCCTTTTGCAAATAAACGCACCACCTCACCCGTGCGTTGAATACCCGATACATCATAGCTGGTTACGGATGGTCCATCTTTCTTTTCAAATAATTTGATCTCGCGGACCTTTATACTTCCTTTATCCGTACTGGTAAAACGGATCTTACTGGTGGTTACAGGTTGGGTAAAGACCTCGAACCACTGTGCGTATTTATTATCTTTCTCTGCTACCCCGGGAATATCCTTCCACTGGTTATCCGTCCAATATTGCAGTTTGAAATTTTTAACGCGGTCGGGACTTGTATAAACACCGCCTGCAGAACCTGTATAGACCACGGCACTTCCCAGTTCATATTCTTTTCCCAGGTCGATCGCCGCCCAATGTTCAATACCGGTCGAATCACTTATCCATGCAGCTGTACCTGTCCTATCTCCGTCAGTGATGACTGCAGCCATACCGGGAGCACTGCTTGCGGTCACTTTTTTGGACCATGCTATATTATTATATGCATCTTCTACGATACGCTTGCCCTGCCAGATAAAATGATGACCCGATTTGATGCCTCTTGGATAAGCATCACTGGTCGTGTTGGCAAATTTGAAGGCCCACATTCCAAAACCACCGTTCTTCATATTATTAGCATAGATACCCGCCCACTCCGTAAATAAAGAAGGCGAATCCATAGTTTCTTCCTTGTCGATCAGGTAGGCATTCATCCAGCGGCCGATCTCTGTATAGGCAACCGGCAATTCTTTGCCAGCCGGGTGATTGGCCCGTATGATCTCGTTGATATTCTTTATACGGGATTCATAACCGATCGCCGGGGAATTGTATGAGTGCGTTGAGAATATCTCGAGCAAATCCTTGTCAACTGTTTTGCCATGATAATCCGTACGGACATTTTTCGCAACAGCAGCCCACCACTCCGGGTTGTTGCCTGCCGTTACGGGGCCGACAAATTTGGGTATAAGATTCTTCTGATACTTTTTATTAACATCCTCCACCGCGCAGTGAACAGCATCCGAAACGATCTGCATGCCCGTGATCCATTGATCCAGTTTCATGGGGCCTGAGTTACGGTGATTGGGTTCGTTCTGCATGGCAAACATCGTGACATCGCCTTTCCTGGCCGCATAGTAAGCCAGCGCATAATAGCGTTGCCATTGTTTCCATTTGTTGCTCCAGTTATCTTCAAAGTCCGTACTTCCCATTTGCAGGACCACATCCACCTTTAATCTTTTTAATTCTTCCAATGCATAGCTGAATATCATCGCGTTGGTGGAGGATGAGTCGGGTTTATCATACAGGTGCAATAATTTTTCCCAGCGTATATATTCATTATTCTCCGGGTCGAGCCTTAATTTATCTTTCCGCTTGTCAAACTCATCAACAGAAGACAGGTCCTTATCGACCTGTACTGCAGACTGGGGTGCAAATGCATTGAGGCTGGTCCATACCCTGAAACTGTTCACCTGTGAATATTCTACCCAACCGGAAATATTGCTGCCCGGAAAATAATAACCCTGGTTATACCCGACATACTTCAGGCTTTTACCGGTTATTTTATTGTTCACGGTAACAGTGGCTTCCTGCGTAGTGAAAGAAACAGCCTGTGTTTTTATTGATGATATAACAGTCGGCGGCGCCGGCATATTAGCCGTTTCCAATCCAAATGCTTCGAGCTCCATGATATTGATGGGTTCGCCATCATCGCAAACAAGACGTATCTTAAATGTAGTGACGGCAGGTTTATAGGTAAAAACAACGGTCGTCAACCTGTTCTCGTGCACTTCGCTTCCCGGGAGGTCGGTCCAATTCGCATCATCCCAGTATTGTACCTTGAAATTCTTTATTGACCAGAAACCCGCCGCCTGCGTCATTTCACCGGGTTTCTTTTCACTATCCATGATACCGCTGTGTATCCGCAATTCGGTGATCGTATAATATTTCTGAAGATCCAGCTCGATCATATGCGGGGCCTTACCATTGGCGGCTTCCCATTTCGATGAGCGGGAAATTTGTCCATCGACCATATTGGTTGCAGGATATCCCGGCGCTTCGGAACTGGCCACGACGGGTTTATGCCATGCAATATTTTTTTCCTGTGAGAACAAAGCAGTTCCCAGCATCATACCCATCAATGTTATTCCCAGTTTCTTCTTCATACCAACCAATATTTTACCTGAATGAAGTTTGCAGTAATACCAATCGCCTGTCACTCCTGAAATGCATCTTGATATTTGTTCCGCTGACAGGACATTCCACCGTTATCGTTTCACCGGCTTTGATCTCTTTGCTTACTTCGGTCTTTTCGTTCACTTTTATTGTAATGACAAAAGGTTCATCGGCCTGGTTCCATACCAGCGTGGACGACATTGTCTTTCCGGCTGGGATGCTGCACCAGAAATATCCTTCCCCTACATTCGTCGTGGTGTCAATAGTCTCCGGTGTATTACCAAAGCCCCGTAAATAGTATGGCCCATACATTCTTCTGCCATAGGCTACATATTGTATCCCGGGTCTTGTATTAAAACCTCCCGTCGCTCCCAGGAAACGATTGCCCTCTTTTGTCACGGTGATCTTCGTTTTGATATTGGCAGGCACCCGGGGTACAGCATGTACCATCAACCCGCTGTTCACACCGGTGAGCACACCTTTTTCAGATTCATAATCACCCCATACGATCGGCTCTGTGATCAATGGATAAAGCTGGTGTTGCTTTCCATCAGCCATATAATTGATCATATTAATAAGCATCCTGTCCGCAACAGGATCAACCTTCGTTCTGCCCGCAAGGTCAAGCCCACACAGCAGGACAGATCCTTTTCCATCTGCAACTTCAGCAATCGTTATTCCTTCCAGTGCCACACCATAATTTCCCAGTACGGCGATCCGCCCGATATCTTTTTTATCAACGGGGACATAACCATCCGTTACAGGGTAGATCGCCGGGAAACCTTTTTGTGAAGCATCCCAGCCTGTATAATCAGACCATACTCTTAACTGTTCTCTTTTCACTCCATTAAAGACCGGGTGATCCGGACGTTCCGGGTTCACATAGTAACCATTACGGGAAGGCCTTGCCGGTGGCGGGTATGCAGGTACATCAAGCGGTGTTGTTACATTTTGCATGGCAGCGCTCAATACGCTATTCACTGCAGGCAGGTGAGCGGCATCCTGGCGAAGGCAAACTACTCTTCCCCCATTTTTTACAAATTGTTTTACAAGGGCTGCCTGTTTTGTAAAAATTTCATCGACACTATTTTCACCGATCACCAATAGTGACGAAAGAGGGATGCTATTGAAAGAACTGATCTTACTATAAGAAATATTCAGTTTATCAAACGATGTCGCTGTTTTACCCTGCGGATCATACAAAATGATTTTTTGTATTGCGGCCGGTGCTGCGGCCAGCCATTCCTTATTACCAATAAATAGTTTGTCATAATTCTCCGAAACCAATTTACCGGCTGCGATAACCTTTCCCGCCAGCTGGTAATCGCCCATTGGCAGCTGCGATGGCAATTTCATGGCGAGTTTTTTTTGCCAGGTAGAATAATAAGTTATGTCAGATAGGTTGATCGTATCTGAGGTCAACACCCTACCGCTGTTATCCTGCAGTTCATAGACCAGTTTTGCATTGACAAGGTCGCTAAAGCCGTCATCGTCGTTAACGATATGTACAATGGGGTTGATGACCGAACCTGCATATACCTGTGACTGCCAGTTTTCCCAGCTCAGCAGGATGGGTTGGTAAGAAAGCCTTGCCTGTTTGGTCACTGGCTTGGGACCCATATCCACAAAACGTTCTACGTTGTTCCAGTTATAAAATAAAATGGTGAAAGGGAAAACACCGCTCAACTCGGGGTTGATCACCCGGAGACGGCGGAACATTTCAGTGGCCTGTTTGAAGGTGAAGGATTGATGTTCATCCGCCAGCCTCGCCTGGTCGCTCCAACCGGCATGACCTGTCCAGTTCAATTGTGATCCGGGGTTCTTATGATCGGGTGTCAGGTTATATTTTCCATCAGGACCTGTATAGTTGCCCACACATTCCGTAAAAGTAACTGGTTGCAATTGTTTTTTGGGAAAGGGAACGATCGCTGCATTATCCCGGATATTGATAAAATTAAAAGGCGAACAATAATACCAGCCCCAGTAGCGGTGCAGGTCGCAAATATCACCGGACTTGCCGTATCCATAACCCGGGTTGGCGATATAAAGACGTGTATTGTCCCATTCTTTCAGTTTGGCATGGGCGTAGGAAAGAAATTTTTCCCATTGTACCCCGATCTCATCTTCATACGGCACTTCATTGGTCATGGCATAGATCATCAGGCTGGGATGCGCAGCGATCATGTCATAGGCTTCATTCTTATACCACAGAACTGCTTTGTCATAATCTTTTGGCGGCTTCTCTCCCATCACGGTGCTGCTGTAGTTGCCACCAAATACCATCATACCCAGTTCATCGCAGACCTCATACCAGGTGGCATTATCGGGTATGCGGATGATATTGACATGAATGCTTTTCATGTATCGCACATATTCTTCGGCAAACTTCCTGCTCTTTTCTACCGAATCAGGGATGCCACGGGCAGGAGGATTGATGGCAATGCCTCTTAAAAAGATCGGCTTATCGTTTAAGTAAAAATGTCCGTTCCTTGATTCAAAAAAACGAAACCCGATCCGTTGCTTTTGTTCTTCCGTCTTATTATCAGCAGTGGTCTGTGTAAAAGTCAATTGATAAAGATTGGGTGTGTTGGGGAACCATTTGTCAACACTAAGACCCGTGACTGAAAAGATCATTTTCTTTTCTTCCCTGATAATAGTGGAAGTTTTTATTTCCTGTTCAAAAATGGATTTTCCCGACCGGTCCCCTGCAATGCGGATAGAAAATCTTGTCGCATCAACAGGTAACTCATTAAATGTCACTTCCAGTTTTACCGAGTTCTGTGTGGTGAAGGAGATCAATTTCTTTATACTACCGGTCGGAGCAGCTGGTTGCGCAAAAACCTGCTGTACGAGCAAGAGGGCAACTACCATATACGCGGCACTAATGACATTCATTCTTTTCACCTGTATCATTTTTTCATTCTTTAATCCGGATCAGATCCTGTCGAGTTTAATAAAAATTATATCGTTCTTCTTTACACTATACCGGCTTTCAAATTTTCCGTTGGTAATAGTTATTTGCTTTTTCTCAACCGGTTTCCCGGATGAAATTTCCCTTAATTCCGCTTCCTGTTTGATTGAAAGATTCGCCGGCGCTCCCATTTCGAGATAAGCAGAATAAGGATCGTTAAAATGGTATCCCACTTTATAAACCGACATACTGTATTTTCCATTGGGAACATGATCAATACTTATACTAACCGTGCCTTCTTCTTCTGCCGGAATATTCTTCCTGAAGTAAATCTCGTCGAAAGTGGTCGTATCGTTAAAAGGCATATACAGGTTCCAGAACAATACCTGTATCCCTTTTTCATTCCTGCAGATCCAGGAAGAGGAATCGGTATTGGCCAATTCAGTTTTACCGAGTTCGCTCATGAATTTATACGCATGAAAAGTTGGCTTCGGGATACCTTGAAGGTTCAATAAGCCAAACCCACCGTGAAAGGATGTCATTCCGGGTCCGGCTTCTTCAAAAATATCCGTGAAGGTCCAGTAGGACATAGAATGAGCAACGGTACCCGTGTGCTTCAACGTAGTCAGCAACCAGGCTGCGTTCTGATGCGTATCATGAATAGGGTCGCGGGAAGAGGGTGAGGAATTGAACTCGGTATAATGCAGTTCTGTATTCTTAAAAATAGTGCTGTCGATCATCCGTCTCACTTTCTTCACTGCTTCCGGTAAATAATCCTTCGCTACCAATCGTCTTTTGTTAATACCAAATTCATCCAAAACAGACTTTGTATTGTAACTGTGCGTGGAAACAAAATCGAGAGGTACTTTATTATCCGCACAAAATTTTAAGAACGGGCTGATCCAGCCATTGCGTGCCGTAGCAGGCCCACCCACCCTGTAGGTTTTCGAAACTGATTGGATAGCTGCAACAGAAACCTGGTATAATTTAAAATACTCCTCCTGTGTTCCTGAGAAAAAACCACCCAGGTCCGGTTCATTCCATATTTCAAAATACCATTTCTCCAATTCCGGACGACCGTAGCGTTCTTCCCAATGTTTTACCAATGCTGTCACCAGATCACTCCATTTCTCATACGATTTGGGTGGTGTTACATTCCCCTTCCACCAGAAAACCGTTTTCGTTCCGCTGGCAAGATCTGGAGGCATAAAACCCAGTTCCACAAAGGGCCGGATCCCAATACCCAATAAAAAATCATAGAGCTTGTCAACATATTGCCAGTTATAAGCAGGCTGTCCTTCTTTATTCTCTTTGTACACCTGCATTTCATCGTTCAACAGACCATGAAAACGTATATACTTAAACCCGAGCTCTTTTTTTATGAACGATAGTTGCTGTTGCCAGTCCGCACGCAACCCTTCACTGGCCCGTCCTGCCCCTATACACAGATCGTATACATTGCTGAACCTGCCCTGTGGTTTTAAAAGATCCGCTTTAATGATCCTTTGTTGCAGTGCGCCGGAACCAGGTTGCGCAACCACCGTCGATCCGAATACCAGTAAGGCAGTGACCGATACGGCAACGATTCTATGGTATTTACTCTGCATATTTTTTATCTGCTCCCGGTTAACGGGCCGGTTCTTTGGGTTTTAGTATCAATAACAGTGGCTGCGCTTCTGTATCCTCATCAATGACCGCTTTGAAAAAACATTCCACCGGTTTATCTCCTGCAGAAAGTTTTCCTTTAAGGAATACGGTAATACTTATACTTCCTCCCGGTTCTATCGCAAAAGGGTAACTTATTCTTTCAGTACTAAACGCTGATGGAAGCTCAATGGATAATATCCCTTTACTTCCTTTATTTCGTATGTCTTTAATAGTTATTGCCTGGCGGATGGTAGTGTCTTTACCGGGAGTGAGTTCGATCTCGCCACCCAGGTCATTGGCCCTTACCGTGTGAGGATTAAATAGTAAACGGATGGGTGAGAAGATCACTTTCCACCCCAGTTTTTTATGTTCCCTGTATGGATCGATCAGGCTCTTTACATGAAAAGGAGGAACAGGATCGGGGCTGCCACCTGTCCAATTGGGCCGGCACCAGAAATCAGTAGAACACCAATACATTTTACCAATAAAATGCGGGCGGCCATTCAACAGCCTGTTATGTGCATCCACTACAAAGCCCTGGTAAAATTCGGTACTCTTTGCCGTACCCGCTCTTCCCGATACGGCTTCAGCTCCATATTCGGAAAGCATCACCGGTTTGTTGCCTGAATAAGCCTGTATCGCATCAAAAAGGTTGACGATGGCATTGATATCTTTTGCATACCAGCCTGCATAATAATTCTGCGCTACAAAATCCTGGTAAGGAAAGGTCCTGTCCGTGGTGTGCCTGTGCGTGACTTGCGTGTACAAACGTTTTGAATCCAATGCTTTTCCTGCAGCGATCGTTTCCTTTATATATTCTTCAGCACCTTCTTCCTCAGTGAAGTTCTCATTGCCGACCGACCATGCAATAACGCTGGGATGACTTCGGTCGCGATGGATCATTTTGGTCAACTGCTGTATGCCAAATTCCTTTACTTCTTTACTTGCCATTATAGCTCCCCGCAATCCCGTTACATTTACCTCTTCAATGACAAGGAATCCCAGTTCATCTGCAGCATCAAGCATGGCAGGTGTAGTGGGATAATGCGCCGGGCGAAAAATGCGAAATCCTTTGTCATGCAGCATCTTTAGCTCCTGGTATACCAATGCGCCGGGTTGTGTTCTACCCAGTCCAGGGTAATCAGCATGACGATTGAAACCCTGCAGCCCATGAACAGCCTTGCCATTTAATAATATATCGCTGCCCTGTACTTTTACATCACGAAAGCCGGTGCGTTCTTTCAGCTCTCCAAGATCTCCTTTCACTACGACTGTATACAGGTATGGTTTTTCCAGTTCCCATAGAACCGGTTTATTCAGTTGTAGCTCTTTTAATTTTATCACCGACGATCCTGCAGGAACGGACAGGTTGATCTGCACAGGCCCCAGCACTTTTTTATTGGCCGCATCGTATACTTCAACAACAATATTTTTGTTTTTTGCGGCAGAACCTGCATTAAGACCTGTCAGATGCAATTGCAATCCGCCAGCCATAGTTCCTTCTGCACGCAGATCAGTCAATGAAAGAGCAGGATGCTTTTCAATCGCCACTTCCTGTACCAGCCCGCCCCAGTTCCAATAAAACTCGTTTAAGCGTTTAAAAGCTCCCATCGTTGAAAAACGATTATCAACAATGATGGCGATCTCATTCTTACCATTCACCGCAGCTTTGCTGATATCAAAGCGGGAAGGAAGATAACCGCCAACTGTTTGTCCCACTTCCACACCATTCACAAAAACACGACCGCTCCAGTAAACGGATTCCAATACGATAAACAGCTGATCGGTCTTAGCGGCATTCAGCTCCACATTTTTGCGATAAATGCCGAGTATGCCTTCATACTTATTCCATTTTTCATTGATAGCGCCCAGGGAATTGGGTACAATGATCTTTGTCCAGGTGCCTGCTTTATAACCCGGCTTTACGGCCAGCGGCTCGCTGCCTTCCAAAGCACCAGCGGGGAGTTCATTCATTTCTGCAAACTGCCAGGCTCCGTTAAGGCTAATAAGATTGGATGCATCAAGGCTTGCCGTTCCCCGGATCTTTCTTTTTTCAATTGTCTGAACACCCTGTGCAGTTTCCGATTCGATACGCAACTCATGTTCACCGGCACCGATCCAGGACGGATCAATACATGTTTTCCAAACCGGGATCGTATTTGTTTTCACCGAATAGAGATCGGTGAGATTGGATACGAGCATGTCATCAACATAGAAGCGAACGATCTTTGTTCCCGCCGGCGGGTTAGCTGTTAAGGCCAGTAGTTCGCCGTGTTGCGCTGCGCTGAACAAGGCAGGGATACTGCAAAAAAATAATACCAGCCCTTTTATAAAATTCTTACTCCGCATCCGGTAATTGTTTTCTGTTATTGTTTTTCAATTTTTATTCCGTTCAACAACCCATTTCCTTTTTTGGCATCGAACCGGATGGTCATGCCTTTCCCATTGATCACATTCGCCATAAAGGTTTTCCGTATTGCTACTGCAAAACCAGCCGATGCAGTCAGGTCAAGCCCGCTGCAAACGAGCTTTTCATTGATAAGGATGTCGAATACCCTCTCCCCCGTTTTTAATCGTTGCGGCTCCGCGAAAAATAAAGTGACAGCATAATTCCCATCTGCCAGGTCGAAACGATAGGCTGATAAACTATCCAGGCAGGTATAGAACAAGGGTTCATCATCCGTATTTTTGATCACATCTTTCCTGTCAAACATTTTTGGTTTGCCTGCGATATAACCAAAACTTTCTTTTTGATAAGCCCGGTCCTCTATCCATAGAGTTCCGGAAGCATCCGTGTACTGGGCATTGGAGCCTGCATTTACAGAGAGTGCTGTAAAACCGGAGAGATCCGCATTGTAGGTCCGGTACTCAACGACCACATTGTCCGAATAAATTTTCCCGTTGATCTTTCCCGAAGCAGTGATACTATTTTTTCCGTCTTTTAGCTGAATCGGCCAGGAGAATTTCCTGACATCGTTGCCTTTTATTGTTTTTTGTGCAACACCGTTCACATATAAAGTGACCTCTTCCGCATTGGCATATACATCAATAGTAGAAGGCTTGTTCTTCTCCCCGGCACGTACCAACCAATCCCGGGTAGCGATATACACCATCGGTTCCGGGTTCCAGTTCGCCTTATACATATAATATACATCCTTCGGTTTCCTGTCCCAGGTCACCAATCCTTTTTGGTTCATATGCGGCGCAGGACCGCCGATATTGGGTTGGGAAAAATCAAATTCGTTCCAGACAGCAGTACCGGCCAGCCAGGAACGTTGATTGATCTGCCGCAAATAGGATTCATGATAATACCGCTGGTACTGACCGGTATAATCAAAACGAACGGGATTCTCTGTATTTAACCGCACTTCCCCTTCAGCGCCATACTCACTCACAAAGACATTATGTCCTTTACGTTTTCTCCGGTCGAGGTCGTTGCCAAAATCTTCTGCTTTGCCGGAATACCAGCCGCTGTAAATATTATAACCCGCCACCTGTGAGATCGTGTCAAAACCATACTTCGCATAATCACCACTGATATGCATGGCGAGCGTACTATAACGGGATGGATCTTCTGCCCGCACTGTACTGTCGAACAGGGCTGCATATTTTCTTACAACAGGGATGTAACCGGTATCTGTATGACGACCGATGCGTTCCCCATCGGCACCATGTAATAATATCTCGTTGGAGGAGCCCCAGAGTATCACCGAAGGGTGATTATATCCCTGCGTGATCATTTCACGGATCATCCGTTCTGTATTGTTTACAAATTCATCATTGTTCGTTACAAAGTTCACCACAGGTACTTCTTCCCAGATCAGCAGGCCCAGTTCATCGGCTAACTTCAATACCCCAGGAGCCTGCGGGTAATGTGCGAGACGAAGAAAATTGCACCCCATATCTTTAATGAGATGCATGTCTCTTCTATGATCATCCTGGCTAAGGGCATCACCCTTGCCTTTCATATCCTGGTGGCGGTTCGTTCCTTTCAATACTAATTTCTGACCGTTCAGGATAAAACCGTTATCGGGATCAAAACTGAACCAGCGAAAGCCGATCTTGTTTTCTGCTATGTCTGTTTGTTTATCACCGGTCACCAGGCGACTGATCAGTTTGTACAATGCCGGCTTTTCAGGACTCCACAATTCAGGGTTCTTCAGCGTATGACTAATTGAAGTAACAGGAGCCGATGAATTGGCACTGACCGTTCTTTCCTCTGAGAAGATATCGATCAGCGCCCCATTCTTATCATACAGGGTATTGATGAGTTTTACTGTTTGGGCTGTACCTGTTTCATTACTTATTATTGATTTTACGGCAACCGTTGCTTCCCCTTTTGAAACCAGCGGAGTCGTTATGTAGACACCTGAGGAATTATTATTAATGTCTTTGAAGTGGATATTGTCCGTCGCAATGATCCATACATCCCTATAGATACCGCCATAAGAAGCATATCCTACGTTCAGCGGTGCGATAAACGGATCGTGTGCATTGTTTACCTGCACGGCAATTGTATTGGCCTGGTCGTTCCATTGGAGGTAGCTGGTGATGTCGATAGCAAAACCCGTATACCCGCCTTTATGCATACCGGCAAAATAACCATTGACATAAACCTGTGTCACCTGGTTCGCTCCTTCAAACCATAGCCATACTTTTTTGCTTTTGAATAATGGCGGCAGTTCCATTTTTTTCCGGTACCAGCTGATGCCCCTCCGGTAGGTCCTGTCATCATCAAAAGGATCTTCCGCGTTCCAGGTATGGGGCAGTGAAACAGGTTCCCAGCCTGCATCATTGAACTGAACGGTTTCCGCGTAGGCAGCCCCGTCGGGCAAAAATTTCCATCCATCATTGACCGAAAACTGTATCCTGCCCGCATCCGGTTGGGCGACAGCTTTAGATAAACTGAAAAGAGATAAGAAACCCGGAAGAATAAATATTCTCAGATAACGAACCATCCTTTTACGTTTAAAAAAAGACGGGGTCATGGAATATCGTTCCAATGACCCCATAAAAATTTAATAGCCCGGGTTTTGTGGCATCGGCCGGGTGAGATTAGCATCGATAACATCCTGTGGAATGGGTAATATCGTATCCCTTGCGGTGACATTCGGGGATGCTATCTTATTATACAATACTGTTCTTGCCAACCATCTTCCTGTTCGTGTAAGAGCATAGCGCCTGTCTTCTTCTGCGAAAAGTTCTCTTGATCTTTCATCCAGTATAAAATCGATATTTATTTGTCCTGCTGTTACCGTACTTGCATGTGCACGGTTTCTCAACACATTGATGGCATCGGCCGCACCCTGCGGATCACCCAGCCTCAAATTTGCTTCGGCCAGTACCAGGTAGGTTTCCCCAACGCGTAAGAACACCTGGTCGTTATATTCCCTGTCCACAATATCCAATGGCGCCGGTTGCGCATAATCCCATTTCCTTGTGCTGGGCCAGTTGGCCTGGCTCAACGTTTCATTACCGGTGCTGTTCAGGAACAGGGTATCACCCAACCTGTAAGCAAGTCCTGTTCGTGGATTAATCCCGGGAGGAATGCCAGCAGGATTGTTGATCATATAATAATAACGATAGGCAAAAGCAGAACCCCTGTCATCATTAGCTGCATATAAGCTCATCGCAAATCTTGTGGGACTTAGTCTTCCAAGACCCCGGCCACCATAATCCTGCGATACAGAAAAAGGATTTTTTCCTCCCAGGGCAAATGAGTAATACCTGTTCACCCAATACCTCCGCATGATCGTGTTTCCTTCACCACCGATAACAAGCAATTCATTCTGGATCACCCATAGTGCTTCTGTATTGCCCTGGCTTCTTTTGGAATTCCCGTCAAGGAACATATCCGTGAACGCGGTGCCCGGTTTTGCTACATTCACACCGTAACGGGCTGTTATCAACTTGTAATTAGGATTATTGATGACCTTGTTGGCCATGACCTTTGCTTTATCATACTCGCCTGTTGACAGATAGAGTTCGGCCAGGTAGTGCTGGGCGATTCCTTTGATCAGTCTTGCATCGCTTGCAGCTACATCGGGCAGATACTGTTCTGCAAATAACCAATCCTGTTTCATGGCTTCCCATACCTGTGCTTTGGGTGTTCTTTCCCAGTCGGTCCTGATATTATCACCACGGGATTCAGCCAGGGTAAGCGGAACATCACCCCATAAATAAGTAAGATGCCTGTAACACCAGGCGCGGATACATCTTGCTTCCGCGACGATCCTGTTCTTATCTGCTTCTGTCCAGTCGATACCGGGTTTAGCAGATCTGTCAACAATAGTATTGGCAGCATTGATCGTTTGATAGAGCCAGGCAAATACCAGGCTGTACTGGTTGAAGCTGGGGTTATTCAGTGTTTTCCATAGGTTGAACACATCCACTTGCGGATCCCGCCAGTTACCGTAGGCATTATCAACCCCGATAACCGCCTGTGCGTTCATAATATTATTAATATCGTTCAGTGTATTTCCGGAACGGTACCTGCGTACCTGGAAATACAAACCGTTCAATGCATTTTCGAAACCTGCCTTCGTAGTAAACAACAGGTCGGCAGTAAGGACACCGGAAGAATCCTCTACCAGCTTGTTCTTGGAACAACCGGTATTCATGGCGATCAGCGCCAGTCCCAGGATCATTTTACTATATATTTTCATAACTGAATATTTGTATGATAATAATTTATTTATAAGCTAACATTTAATCCCACAAGGAATTCCCGTTGCAGCGGAACGGCTGTCTGGCTGGTAAATTCGGGATCGAGACCGGTCCATTTGGTGATCGTAAAAGGATTCCTTGCCTGGAAATACACACGCAGCTTGCTTAAGCCCGACTTCGCTAACACTTTTCCTTTAAAATCATAGGACAGCGATATATCCCTGATCCTTACAAAGCTGCTGTTCTGAAGGATCGGTACCGCACGGCCCTGCGTGGCATTCAGCACATTGGCATAAAAATCATTTGTGGGATTTGTTTTGGTCCACCAATTTTTCTTAATGGTGGTATACCGAACGCCTGAATTCACATTGTTATCAGACATCAGTGTATTCGGCTGTTCTCTTCCCTGTACCCCGTATACAAATACATACAGGCTAAGATTCTGATAAGTGAATGTGTTGCTCATGCCCCAGCTGAAAGAAGGTTGATTTTTGCCGAGGATGGTACGGTCAAGGGCATTGATAACCCCATCTTTATTTATATCTTTCACTTTAGCATAACCGGCTTTTACTACTCCCTGTGCCGTATGCAGCGTATCATCTGTCAGCTGCCAGACCCCGTCAAATACATAACCGAAGTTCACATCGATCGGGTGGCCTATAAACCATTGGTTGAGCGTGTCATCCAGCCCATTGCCATAGAGATCAACGATCTTGTTACGGCTAATGGTAAGGTTGGCATTAGCGGTCCATGTGAAATCTTTTCCTTTAATAATAGTAGCCGCTAAACCCAACTCAAAACCCTGGTTAGCTGTCTTGCCAATGTTTTGTGTAACAGTAGTAATACCCTGCACGGAGGAAACACTCCTGTTCAGCAGCAGGTCTTCTGTTTTGGTATTGTAATAATCAATGGTACCCGTCAAACGATTTTTCCAGAAACCAAAATCAAGACCCAGGTTAAATGTCTTGGATGTCTCCCAACCTAACTGAGGGTTGGCAAAGGAAGTAGGTATATAACCGGCCGCGGTGGCGCTGCCATCAACATAAGTACGGGTGGACAATTTCGCCAGCGTTTGATAAGCACTAACAGCTGTATTGCCATTCGCTCCATAAGATAGCCGCAGTTTTAAATTGCTGAATGCTTTGCTGTTGGCCATAAAGCTTTCGTTGATAATATTCCAGGCAACCGCGGCAGCAGGGAAGAAAGAATATTTCTTACCTGCCCCAAATCCCGAGAAAGCGTCATGGCGGGCTGTAATAGTGAGCATATACCGGCTATCAAAATTATAATTTAGCCTTCCCATCTTTGATATGAGATCCCGCCTTTCCAGTGCAGCGGTTGGAGTGACCAATGAAGCTACATTTGCCTGGTAAAAAGTAAGAACATCATTCGGAAATCCAACGGCAGTAAGGCCATTGGAAGTTACCACATCCTCCTGGTAGCTGTACAGACCGGTAAACCCGATGGTATGTTTTCCAAATGTGCGGTCATAGGCAAGTATGTTCTCCAGTGTCACATTCTTAGTAACGCTGTTCGATTGTGTTAATTTTCCACCTGCCAGCAACCCCGTACGGGTATTTCTTCCGTAATAGTTAGCGATATCCCTGCCCTGGTATTCGATACCAGAATTAAACTTGTAGCTTAACCCGGGAACAAAAGGAAATTTTACCTGTATGTAATTCGTAGTAAATATTTTATACGTATCATCCTTGCTCTTCGCTAATGTGGGAGCTAATGGATTTTCAAAAAAGGTATCTTCCTGCCATGGATAAATAGTTGGTTTACCCGATGAATCGTAAGGAGTGGTCAGCGGGTTAAACAGGTACGCCCCGTAATCACCGGCAAAGGTGGTGGATAATCCCGCCCTGTTATTATAAGAAAGTTGTGTATTCGTTCCGAAGGTCAGCCAGGTTGTAAGATTGGCTTCCAGGTTGATCCGGCTGGAAAGGCGTTTGAAATTATCATTCAGTGCGATCCCTTTAACATCGAGATAAGTAAGGGATGCATAATATTTAAAATTATTACTACCGCCCCGTACACTCAGTGCATGCTGGGTCCGTTGTCCGCGACGGGTTCCAAGGTCAAGCCAGTTGGTAAATTTTTTTGCATTGTAGTTGGCCAGCTCGGAGAATGTTACAGAAGCCGGTTCCCTGGTGACCTTAAAATTATAAAAATCTTCTCCCATCAGGATGGGTGGCAGGTTAGCATAGGATTGCATACCGTAGAATCCATCATAGGAGATCGTAGGTTTCCCGCCGGTACCTCTTTTGGTAGTGATCAGGATAACCCCGTTCGCACTACGGGAACCGTAAATGGCCATCGCGGCAGCATCTTTCAAAATATCCACCGATGCAACATCTGAGGGATTGATATCTGAAATGCTTCCATTATAAGGAATACCATCGAGGATGATCAGTACATCCCGGTTACCGCTGATCGATCGCTGACCCCGTATGATAATACTCAGGTTATTTCCTTCCGCGCCGCCTCCATTCGTATTAATGGATACGCCGGGTACCGCGCCTTCCAGCGCCTGCAGCAAATTGGAGTTCGGCATGTTCTCCAGGCGTTGTTTATCGAGTGATGCTACGGCACCGGTAACATCCTTTCTTTTTTGTGTACCATATCCCACTACCACTACCGCATCCATCGACTGGCTTGATTTCTCCAGTTGAATATTCACTTCGTTACCGGCTCCCAATGGCATCTCTTTGTCCACGAAACCAACGGAAGTAAATACCAATATTTCACCTCCCTTTTTAATAACGGACAAAGTATATGTTCCATCCGCCTTTGTAGTGGTGCCCAGCTTAGTGCCTTTTACACTGACAGAAACACTGGGAACAGGGTTTCCATCGGGGTCTGTTACCTTACCATTAATAACGGTATTTTGGGCAATAACAGATACCGGTAAAATAAGCAGGGCCAACAACACAGGAAATAGTATACCTCTTGATGAGAAAGAGAATGACATAAGCAATCGTTTAAAATAAGTAAATAATAAGGTCCTTAACCCGGACAGCAGTTTCAAAATCTAAGTTAAACACATTATACTGGGAATGAAGGGCTAAAGAGCCACAATGCGCTCCAACCGGCTACTACAACGATTGAAATTGTTTATTACAACGGTTGATTTAAGTAAGAGATGATATTATAAATTGCAGGAAGAAATAAGGATTCGAACAGAACAATTCATATAAATTTGTGATTACAAGAGAGTTAAAGGGGACCGCATGAAAAAAGCCGTAACACTTAAAGACATTGCCCTGAAATTGAATATGTCTGTCTCTACGGTTTCAAAAGCGCTTAACAATGATCCCTCCATAAGTTTTCCAACAAGAGAAAGAGTGAAGACCCTTTCGAACGACTGGAATTATATTCCGAATGAAGCAGCCCGTCATTTCAAACTTAATAAAACATTTACACTCGGGCTGATCATTCCCAGTATGCTGGATCAATTCTATGTACTGGCCATCAACGGGGCCGAAAAAATAGCAGCGATGGAGAAATATAATGTGATCATTTCACAATCACATGAAGATCCTGCTAACGAAGAAAAGATCGTTGACCTCATGAAGCGAAACCGTGTCGATGGTTTGATCGTTGCCATCACCAAAAAGACACAGGACATGTCGCATTTTGAGAAACTGGATAATATCGGTATCCCGGTCGTTTTCTTTGCCCGGCCTCCCAAAGACGATTCCTTTGATTACGTGACCGCTGATAATGAAGGCGGGGCTTTTAAGGCAACGCAGCTTTTGATCAAAAGAGGACATACACGTATTGGCCATTTAATGGGCCCGGAATCACTGGCTGTAAGTCATATCCGTTTACAGGGGTATAAAACAGCATTACAAAAAAACAAGATCCCCTTCGATCCCAACCTGGTAAAAGTGGCAGATCTGACCGAAGAATCAACTTTCGCGGGTATGGCACAGTTCATGAAAATGAAATCGCCACCCACGGCTATTTTTACGTTCAAAAATTATATAAGCCTTGACGCTATCGAATACCTGAAGAGGAAATTTCCTGCCAAACATAAAAAGATCGAGTTTGCCGGTTTTGGCAACCTTCCCCTGTTTCAATACCTCGATCATAAACCGGTAGCTTCTATCGAAGAAAATTCTTACCAGATCGGTCTGCAGGCAGCGCAGCTGTTGATCAGCAAGATCAATTTACCGGAGTCGGAAGAGAAAGAGATCACGCATCATATTAAAGTGCCGTGTAAGCTGGTGGTGCATGTGTAATATTCTCTTTGATCAAAGCATTTTATTATTATCGTTTCAGTTTTTTCCAAAAAAACAAACCCCATCCCGCATAACGCGGGACAGGGTTTTGCTTTCGAACCAACCAACTTTATACGGACGAATTGTTACTAAACTTTTTCTTCCGGAATGAGCCCGTGATAACCGCAAACAAATTTTGAAAGGTTTGCGTTACAGTCGTCCATATTATTTTTATATCTAACCAGAGATTTGCTTTGCGTACATATTGCGCATCCCAGTAATAGCGTACAATGATACTTTCATAGTCGGCCGTGGGTCCGTGGTAACCGTTGATCTGCGCCCAACCGGTAATACCCGGCCTTACCAGGCTGCGGAACTGGTACGATGGAACAACAAAAGAGAAACGGATGCAATCAGCCATCATGTGCGGACGGGGACCCACTACGCTCATCTGGCCCATCAATACATTAATGAATTGGGGAAGTTCATCCAGGTTCATCCGGCGAAGGAATTTTCCGACACCCGTGATGCGCTCATCGTTCTCTTCAGCAGGCCTCTCATCAGCTTCCGGGTTCCGGATCATTGTCCGGAATTTGATACAACAGTAAGGCCTGCCATTCTTGCCCATTCTTTTCTGGCGAAAAAAAACAGGACCGGCTGAATTCATTTTAATGATCAGCCCGGTCAGGGGCACCAGCCATGTCAAAACCAGCAAAACGACCAGCACTGAGAATACGAGGTCAAAGCCCCGCTTGACGAATAAATACTTTTGACGGGTGGCAACGAAACTCCGTACAATGCCGTTTTGACCCCTAACCGGCCATTTGCCGACGGACAGGTTTTGAGTGGCAGTATGTTGAGCCGGAATACTCATGTTCAAGATTTAAAATCGGATAAAATAATAAAAGGTTGCTTTTGGAATGAACCGATCAGCGCTACATACCAGGCCGGGGATCCTGCAAGAAATTGCGGGGTCAAAATGGTCCGTCATGAGGACCCTTGCTTATTATGATATTTTTCATTATCCCCTTACAGCCGGAGAGATCAGGCAGTTTATGGACAAGGTTGTGGATGATCATGAATTCCTGCGTGACCTGGAAGAATTGACGGAACAGGGAACGATCTTTTTGCACCATGGCTTTTACTCGCTCCAGGATAATCCCCTGCTCTCCCACCGGAGGAGACAGGGAAATCAATACGCCGAAAAATTATTGGTAAAGGCGGAGAAGATCGGCCGTTTCCTTGGTCAATTCCCCTTTGTAAGAGCTGTCGGTATATCGGGTTCTCTTTCCAAGAACTATGCAGATGAAAAAGCCGATATCGATTTTTTTATTGTTACCAGGGCCGATCGCTTATGGATCGCCCGCAGCCTGATGCACCTGTATAAAAAACTCACTTTTATTTTTGGAAAACAGCATTTTTATTGCATGAACTATTACGTGGATGAAAAAGCATTGGTGCTGGAGGATAAAAATATCTTCACCGCTATTGAAATAAAGACATTGCTCCCGGTCAGCGGTGAAAAGAACATGCAGCAATTCTTTCAAAGCAATCTTTGGACCGATAAACTATTACCTTCCTGCCCTTCCAGGGAACAGCGCCAGAAAGATGCCCGCAATTCATGGTTTAAAAAAATGACAGAGTGGCTTTTGAACGGAAGCATAGGAAACCTGGTAGAGGACTGGTTGTTCCTGCTGACCCAACGCCGCTGGAAACGCAAAGAGGAAAAGGGG
>DASYLC010000028.1:0-4082 GCA_036009775.1 Chitinophagaceae bacterium | reverse complement strand
GGCTGAACGATTCACTGATCCGTTTAAGTGTGGGGATCGAAGATGCAGATGATCTTATTGAAGATCTCAGCAAGGCGATCGGTTAACACAAACGTCTTTTATATGAAGCAACTGCTTTTATTTTCTTTTTTGCTGGGCCTGACATCCTGCAACGGGCAGAAAGAGAAGGACCCTGTAAAAAAAGATTTTCATGTCAATGCAGTGATTGATCATTACAACCAGGAACATTATGACAGTATTTTTAATCTTCTGTCGGCCCAATCGAAAGAGGCGCTTCCATTAGAAAAGATAGTTGAATTCTTCTCGGGCTTGCGTAAAGAGGAAGGCGCCATAGAAAAATTTGAACTTGCAGAAGAGAAAGCTGATCATGCCCGGTATAAGACCTTTTTTCAAAACAATATTTACTGGCTTGATATTACCCTAACCCCGTCCGGTGAGATCGAGGGGTTGCTTGTGTCCCGCTATGACGGTCCCGATCAAAAAACAATTCCTTACCGTCGTAACGAAACAAAATTATCATTACCATTTTCAGGAGAGTGGTTTGTATTCTGGGGCGGCGACACAGAAGACCAGAATTATCATGTGGTAAGCCGGGCGCAGAAGAATGCTTTCGACATTTTGATAATGGATGAGAACGAACGTACCCACAAAACCAATGGCAAAATCAATGAAGACTTTTATGCATTCGGTCAGCCACTGGCAGCACCCTGTGATGCCGAAGTGGTTTCTGTCATTGAAGGGGTAAGGGATAATATCCCCGGCGAAATGAACCCCGGCCAGGTTACAGGTAACACGGTTGTATTAAAAACAGCCGCCAATGAATATATTTTGTTTGCTCATTTCAAATTGAATTCTATTAAAGTAAAAAAAGGCCAGCTGGTGAAAAAAGGGCAGCTGCTTGGTCTTTGCGGCAACTCAGGCAATTCGTCCGAACCACATTTACATTTTCATATCCAGGACCAGGAAAATATGTCCGGCGCTACCGGCATCAAATGTTTTTTTGATAGCCTGCTCGTTAATGGTGCTTTAAGGTCAGATTATTCCCCAATCAAAGGAGAAAGGATAAAAAATCCACACTAATTCCCGCAGTTTTTGATATGTATTTTCCAATATGCCCGTTGCAGGCTTTTAGGTCCGGCTGGCACAGTATTGGAATAAGTATATAGACCCCATTATGGGGATTGACCAACTTAAAAGATTTTTTATGCTTTATCTTATCGCTGTCATACTGATCATTGGCTGGATACTGGGGTTTTTTGTTTTTTCTGCCACAGGTTTAATTCATATTCTGTTGGTAATTGCAGTTATCGCAATTTTGCTACGTTTGATACAGGGCCGGAACCCTGTCTGACGCAGTAAATGAATAAAACAGTTTCTTTAGCCAATTTCCTGGAGGAGAAGGTTGAACTATATAACCAGCCTTCATTTATTGCAGCCGACCCGGTTGCGGTCCCCCACCTGTTTACAAAAAAACAGGATATTGAGATCGCAGGGTTCTTTGCCGCCATATTTGCATGGGGCAACCGTATGACGATCATCCGTAAATCAAAAGAGCTGATGCAGCTGATGGAAATGCGGCCCTACGAGTTTTGCATGACTGCAGATAAAATCCAGATGGAACGCCTTTTGCATTTTAAGCACCGCACGTTCAATACGACCGATCTCCTTTATTTTATTGAGTTCTTCCGGTTTCATTATGCATCAAACGAAAGTCTTGAAACCGCATTTACACGTCATGGTGAGAGTATCGAAGCAATGCTGAAAGGATTTCATCATTATTTCTTTTCCTTACCGCATATACCTGCGAGGACCCGGAAACATATCGCCACACCCGAAAGGAATTCCAGTTGCAAGCGGCTGAACATGTTTCTCCGCTGGATGGTGCGCAAGGATAACAAGGGTGTTGATTTCGGGATCTGGTCCACGATCTCACCGTCGATCCTCATTTGCCCCATCGATCTGCATGTGGCAAGAGTGGCGAGACGATTGAATATTTTAGAACGTAAACAAACCGACTGGCAGGCCGCGCTTCAATTGACAGAGTACCTGCGGACGCTCGACAGGAATGATCCCGTGAAATACGATTTTGCTTTATTCGGGCTGGGTGTAATGGAAAAATTCTAGAACATGAATAAGCGTTCCCTGCCTCCTATTCTTTTCTTCGCACCCGCAGGCCTTACATGATAGCTGAAGGTGGCAAGAAAATATTGACCCAGGATATTGCCTTCCGTTGTCGTGATCATATTCCTGTTGGCGTTGACCCAGATATTGTTATTACGGTCAAGAATATCCACTACTGCCAGTTTCAATACCGCCGCTTCGCTTTTTAAAAAAGTAATATTGAGTGCCGCGTTCCATTGGATATTTTCTTTGGGCAGGCCAGCCGGTATGCTGCTGTTATACGAATAATTCAGCTGCGTTTCCCAGATCAGGTGTTTGGGCCAGCGCAGCACCATTTCATTACCCCAGTTCTGGTTGGTAATACTCAGCTTCTTAAACTCCGGATTAGTGTTCCTGGTAAAGTTTTTACCGAAACTGTAGCTTATGTTCCATTCAAACTTATCGTTCAGGCCCAACCCTGCCCCGAACCAGTGATTATAATTGAACGTGGTCTGCCAGCTATCGGTGCCGTTAAAGAACATCCGGCTTTTGGTAACACTCATCCAGTTACCTGTATTCCACATAAAAATTCTGTTCTGTTTGGTTTTATACTGCTTGTTCACATTCCAGTTCATGCTGTAATTCCTGCTGCCATTGACATTAACAGGCGTTACGGTTTGCACACCCCGTTCGTCTACCACAATGCTCTGTACGATATCGTTATTGGTAAAGCTTCCGCTTATATACCCTCCCGCATTGATATAGCGTTTGGTGTCGTTGAAATAATAGTTCAATGAAATATTATCCCGGCGGGATGAGACCAGGTTAGGATTTCCTTTTGAAATAAAATAAGGATTGCTGATATCGGTAACAGGGTTCAATGCATTCCAGTCAGGAAGGTTCACATCCCGGCTATAATTAATATTGAGTTGTTTGTACACTACCGAGAAACTTGGTAATACATCAAACTGGCGTTGTTTCAGCGTAAGTGCGGAAGAGATCAGCCTGTTGTTTACATTTTGCTGTAAGAAACGGATACCCGGTGTGACCGCCAGGTCTTTCCATTTGTACTCCAGTGCCGGGTTAAAAATAAAGCGGTTGCTGATCCTCTTGAAATCGCTGCTCAGCAAGGTGTTCAATACATCGAACTTATCACCAGCGGTATTCCTGTTATACGTACTGACATTATTGTTCAATTTCCCGAATTCATGCCGCCCGCCGACACGGATAGTAAAATGCTTATCGAGCGGTTCACTATAGTTAAAAGAGGTGAATATAAAGGTCCTGGGAATCCTTTCTTTGCGCAATTGCGCATAGAGACTATCTTTTACCACCGGGTAGAAATAACGGATAGCGGACTCTGACATATAATCATTGTACCGGTTATTGATATCGGCACTATGGTTGAAATTGAAACGTCTTCCTTTTTTTGTTTTGGATAAGCGGGTGATGGCAATATTGTGTTTATAAATATAAAGATTCGCATCATTGTTCTGGATCACATCGCCATCACTCAGCGGGCCCGTTTTATTATTGTTGCCGGTGATATCGCTGATACGGTCTTCAAACTGGGTACCGATAAGGTAGCTGGCATTGACCAGGATATTGGTCACAGAATCGGGTTTGAAACGTGCACCAGTACCAAAACTATGCCCGTGTGTTACCATATCACCCCTCAGCTTTGTATTGTTGTTGATGATCGTATCTCCAAAATACTGGTTGATATCCGTATAGTTTTCTCTCGGGGCCCTTACATTACCATTGAAGTATTGCAGGAACATTGATCTTTTATTGTTTGGCGCCAGGTTGAGATTAAAGCCCGCGCCTTTGCTGGTAGATATCCCGCCAAAATTCTGCGCACCGCCAAAATTGATCCCGTTGATAGAAACACCGCTGCCGCTGGCATTATTCCAGGAGCTACTACTGTTACTGGAACTATTACTTCTTACCCTGTCAAAACCGCCGGAAGACATCAGTTCGGA
>DASYLC010000027.1:0-6165 GCA_036009775.1 Chitinophagaceae bacterium | reverse complement strand
AATATCCTGAGACCATACCTATTTAAATTTTCTCAATGAATAATTCTTCAATAATAAAAACTGTAGGGCTTTCATATCACTATTCAAAAGACGTACAAACGTTGTTTGACATAGACCTGAATGTAGAAAGGGGAAGCATTTACGGCTTTCTTGGTCCGAACGGTTCGGGTAAAACAACAACACTGAGTTTGTTACTTGGCCTGTTGAATAACCAAAAAGGAGATATTGAAATATTTGGTGAGCACCTGCATGCAAACAGGATCAATATTTTAAAAAAGATAGGGTCATTGGTTGAAACTCCTTCCTTATACGGGCATTTGACAGCCAAAGAAAACCTGGAAGTTTATAGAGAAGTTTACGGAGCATCAAAAGCAAGGATAGCTGATGTTTTAAATATTGTTGGATTAGAAGATACCGGTAAGAAGACAACAAAAAAGTTTTCATTGGGGATGAAGCAACGACTGGCTATTGCTCTTGCCCTTTTGCCAAATCCAGAATTGTTGATATTGGATGAACCTGCAAATGGTTTGGATCCGGCAGGTATCATTGAGCTTCGCGAATTAATCAAAACACTAAACAAAACCCATGGAATGACTATTTTCATCTCCAGTCACTTGCTGGCAGAGGTAGAAAAAATCGTTAGTCATATAGGAATCATATTAAAGGGAAAGATGCTTTTTCAAGGTACGTTGCCTGAGTTGCATCTATTCCAGCAAAAGGGCTCCCGGTTATTGATTGATACTTCAGATAATGACACGGCTATGCAGTTATTGCAGGAGTACGATCCGGAAAGTAACGGGCAGGGATTTTCGGTTTCCCTACACGATCAAAAGCATATAGCGGCTATTCAAAGAAAACTCATTCAAAATAATCTCGACGTATATCTTTTGCAACCGAAGGGGAATGATCTTGAACAATTATTTATTCAGCTAACAACTGCACAATAATGAACTTACTTATATCACTTCGGTCCGAGTTATTAAAAACAACACGAACAGCATCTTTTTATCTTACTCTAATTGGTGCGGCTGTTGGTCCGGTCATATTCCTGTTGAATGTTTTAATAGATGAAAATGAAATTAATGCGTCAGAGAAGGACCCGCTGAACACTCTTTTTAAAATACTATCTGACATGAATGGTACAGCGCTTTTCCCCTTGTTTGTAATACTAATCTGCACACTGCTGCCACAGATCGAGTACAGGAATAATACGTGGAAACAGATATTCGCATCTCCACAAACAAAAGTCAATGTGTTTTTAGCAAAATTTATGAACGTGCATTTATTAATGCTGGTTTTCCTTATTGCCACTCATTTATTCATGTTTTTGACTATTGCAGGAGTAAACTTTATAAAACCAACTTTGAATTTATTTAAACATCCACTGAATGGAAGCTCAGTATTGGTAAATGCGGCTAATGCTTATATTCTATTGCTTGCTGTTTGTTCGATACAATTCTGGATAGGACTGCGATTCAGAAATTTTATTGTTCCAATTGGAATTGGTTTTGCTTTATGGCTGACAGGCACAATCATGGCCGTACAATACAAGTCAAACCTGGTTTATTATTTTCCTTATAGTTTCAATGCTTTTCCAGTATCCACAAAATTGAAATCACAGCTACCTCAGGTTGCCTGGACTTCTTTGGGGTATGCTCTCTTGTTTCTTATCGTTGGCTTTTTTGATTTTAGAAGGAGAACAGTATCTAAATAACAACGTAAATATTTTTAATTATACTACCGACTTAATGATATTATTCTTTAAAAATTGAATAAGCATAAAATAAATTCATTCAGGAAAACTTGAAAATTTATACAGTTCCGCAGAGAACGCGAAAACAGTATGAGAAAAGGCAGCGCCAAATACAACTTCACGATCATCCTCGCACTCATCACCTGGTTTGGTTTGGGTTCGCAATTCTATCTCACGCTACAAACACCGGCACAGACAGGATACAGTGTATTCAAAACGGTCGTCAATTTTTTCAGTTATTTCACTGTGCTCTGTAATATCCTCGTGGCGCTAACACTTACTGTCTCCCTGACGGGGCCGGGTTCATTCTTCTCCCGGGTAACTGTTCAATCAGCGATCACGGTCTATATTTTTATCGTAGGACTTGTTTACAATCTTGTGCTGCGGGGTGTATGGAAACCGCAGGGACTTCAACTGGTCACCGATAATATATTACACGTTGCAGTTCCCCTGCTCTTCGTTGTGTATTGGGTGGCTTTTACTCCGCGCAGGGTGCTTCAGTGGAAGGATATCCTGCCCTGGCTCATTTTCCCGGGACTTTACCTGGTCTACTCATTGATCCGCGGGCCTATCGCTGAGTGGTATCCTTATCCTTTTCTGGATCTGTCCCGGTTCGGTTGGGGTAAAGTGCTGATCAATTCGGTTTTTATAACGCTGGCATTCCTGGTGGCAGGCCTGGGTATTATCGCATTCAACAGGTCGGGGACAAAGGATCGTTAACGTTAAATAATCCCGAAAGCAAGTTCTCCAACAACCATTTGGTACGGATTTGCGACTTTTGTACAGCGATATGAAAAGAATTCTATTTTTCCTGTTTATCAGCGTCCTCAGTTCCCCGCTATTCGCACAGAAAGTGGATAGCATTTATTTTAATCTCTATACAGACAGCCTGAAAAAAGGTCAGCATAATTATATCAATGTGGATGGTAAGCTGTCCAATGGCCGCTGGATGCCGCTGACCGGTAAAGAGATAGAGTTTTCCTGCGCAACAGTCGTTTTTGAAGGCAACCAGCTGGTGATACCGGAGGATTTCAACCAAAAGAAAGTGACGGTAAAAGCGGTATTAAAAAGCAACCCGGCCGTTTGGATCGAAAGGACCATCTGGATAAAAACAAAACCGGATCCTCCCTTACCTGGTAAAGATGAGATATTAAATCCTGCAAAAAACCGGGGAAAGAGTCATTGACCTGTACGATTCATTTGACCGATATGATCCATGTGACCTCTTTGACCTTTCTTAAACCGTCTTCTTCGCGTCTTCGAGGAATTTAGCAAGACCGATATCAGTGAGCGGATGTTTCAACAGACCCAGGATCGAATCCAGCGGACAGGTACAAACATCGGCACCGGCCTCTGCGCATTTTACAATATGCAAGGCGCTGCGGATAGAGGCAGCGAGTATCTCCGTTTTATATCCCTGCAATGAATAGATATGTGCTATCTGCGAGATCAGCTCCACTCCATCCCAGTTACTATCATCGATACGCCCGATAAAAGGAGACAGGTAAGTAGCGCCAGCTTTGGCAGCCAGTATCGCCTGACCGGCAGAAAATACCAGTGTACAATTCGTCCGGATGCCATTATCAGAAAACCATTTGATCGCTTTGATACCGTCTTTGATCATCGGCACTTTTACCACGATATTCGGATGAATAGCTGCCAGTTTTTTTCCTTCTTCCACGATCGCACTGAACTCGGTGCTGATCACTTCGGCGCTGATATCACCGTCCACCATTTCGCAGATGGTCTTGTAATGGTTCATCACTGCCTCCTGTCCTTTGATACCTTCTTTTGCCATCAGGGATGGATTGGTGGTTACTCCGTCCAGGATACCTAACTCATTGGCTTCTTTGATCTGGGCAAGGTTGGCGGTGTCGATAAAAAATTTCATAACTGTGTATTTAAAAAAACTCCGCTGTTGCGGAGAGGGAGATAAAAAAAACGGCAGGCTGATTACATCGCACCGCTCAACCACTTACTCTTGCTGCCTTCCGGCCCTGGGAGGGTTCAGCAGGAGCTGGTCGTGTAAGACCTGCCGGGCGCAAAGATAAGGGAAAAGGGGTTTTTGGTTTATGGTATTTGGTTTATGGTTGTTGCTTGCACAAAAGTCGTTACTGTCAACGATTTGCCTTAATGCATAAACGCTTTCATTAATAAGTATTTTTTTGGTGCCAGCTTCGGTTTTTCATGGCATCACCTGTTGCGTCGCACTCTTCATCGTTCTGTTCTTTACTGATCTTGTCATGCCGAGGAACGAGGCATCTGCATTTGTTTCTAGTTAAGATGCGATGGTGCATTGAGTCATTGAATTCTCCCTCTTCAAGGAGAGGGAGGCAGAGGGTGAGGCTATCGCTGGAACGGCGAATTCAATCTCGCAAAACCGATCAGTTCATCGGCCCGGGCACCAAAAGGACGGTAATAGACCATGACCATATAACCATTCTCCGTTCCCCAGAAATTGCCTTCGGTATTTTCCAGGTCAGGGAATACGCCGGCCTGTTTTTTATCCGTAAGTGTTACATAAGAATAATTGTAATAGCCCTGTTTCAGGTACAATTTCTTTTCATACACACCTGTCGACTCATTGAATATCATCTTCGAGTTATCATCCTGCTCATAGTTGGTAAGTTCGCCAAACAGGTACACTGATTTTCCTTCATAAGCCCTGTTACCCGGCGGTATAAAAGTAAAATGCGTCCATGCATAATCGCTTTGCCAGTAAGGATTGGAATTATCGCGGTTCTCAATAGTGAAAATGCCATTGTAATCGCGGTAATAGACATATAATTGCTGGCGCCGCTCTCCATCGGGTTTTACATATACATCCACCCGGTTGGTGCTGTCCGAATCCACCAATTTGGTCATCCGCTCGCTCATCAGCCGCAGGCTGCGCAGGTCGATCCATCTCCACTCCTTCCCTGCCTGGAAACTCGTATTCTCTTCATCGCTGTATTCGTAATAAGTGCCCCGGAAAATGGTCGGCCGGTCGATCACCGTGCTGTTGCCCCAGTAATTATTCTGTATTACCACCACTTTCAGATCCTGTGGCGAATAACTGTTCAGCCGGGCATTGGTCGTATTCACACTGATCTGCACCCGCTGGTGTGTCCGGAAAAGCTGACCGTTAAAAGGTTGGGTAACGATCGCCGAGACAGCTGCTTTATTAGTGATTACGAGGAAACGTTTGGTCAGCACAAGTTTGGATGTGTCATCATTCAGAAAGACCTTCAGCAGGTAGTTGCCCGCTCGGGTAGGACCTGAATTCCGTTCGGGGAATACCTGCTGGTAATGGGTATACTTTGTCTGTACAATAGAAGAAGAACGATAATTGGTGATCCGGTTGCTCTGGAACCCGCGGATATAATCAAAGGTCTGGATATTGGCGGGTGTCCAGTCGGCATTAAATAACTGGAAAGAATAATAATAACTTTTAAAATCGCCATCCATATCATCAAAATGGAACTCCAGCTGATCATTCCCGTTCAGCGTAAGCACAGGATAACTATAGATATCTCCGTAAGGATGCAATGTAACGGAGCGGATATTGGACTTATAGATATGATCGGGCAACTGTGCGTTTGCCGCGGCCATATTGACAAGCAAAAAGAGGGAAAACAATTTTTTCATCAGGAGTCTAACTATAATTCAGTCACAATATTGCGAAAATCAGCCGAAAAAAGGGAGAATTCTTTATCAGCGGCTTATTTTTGCCACCATCTCCTTTGGAGATACAGACAAAAAAAACAATTTGAAGGTTGCAGCCTTTATAGCAAACCGTATCGCATTTAACCCCACTGCCGGATCCGGCGGTAAACGTTCTTTTTCACGTTTTATCATCCGGCTGTCGACTGTTGCCACGATGATCAGTGTGATGGTAATGATCGTTACCTTATCACTGGCCAACGGGTTCCAGGAAAAAGTAAGTCAGAAAGTATTCAGTTTCCTGGGACATATCCGGATACAGGAAAAGCAACCCGATAAAGCGATCATTTCCGAAGAGACCCCGATCATTAAAGATGACCCGCTGGTGGATATGATCCGGCGCAACCCGGAAGTGGACGGTATTTATCCTTATGCTACCAAATACGGGATCCTTAAAACAAAAGATGAAATTGAAGGAGTGCTGATAAAAGGATTTGACAGCACCTATGATTTTAACCGCCTGAAAGAATTCATTAAAGAAGGCAGGCCTGTCCGTTTTACCGAAGAGAGTTATAGCCGGGAGATCATGATCTCGAAGTATACAACCGCGCAATTAAAGTTGAAGCTGAATGACAGTATTCTCATCTATTTTATCCGCTCCGGCAGTCCTGAAGGAGAAGAAAATAATGGTCTGCCAGATATCCGTGCCCGCAAACTGACCGTCGTGGGTATCTTTCAAACCGGTATCGAAGACTATGATAAGATATTTG
>DASYLC010000026.1:0-11270 GCA_036009775.1 Chitinophagaceae bacterium | reverse complement strand
CTACCAGGCGATCTGGCACGGGCAAAAGAGCTGGAACGGGGTAGCCATACTTTCCAAACATGAAATGAAGGAAACACAGCGCGGCCTTCCCGGTGACCCGGAAGATCTCCACAGTCGTTATATCGAAGCGGTGATAAAGGGTATTACGATCGGCTGTCTTTACCTGCCCAATGGGAATCCATATCCTGGTCCCAAATTCGGGTATAAGTTAAATTGGATAAAGCGTTTTACGGCGCATGCAAAAAAATTATGGAACAGGAAGACCCCTGTTATCCTTACCGGTGATTTCAATGTTATCCCCACGGAAGCTGATGTCTATAAACCGGAGCGTTGGGTCAATGATGCATTATTCCGCGTTGAAAGCCGTGCTGCATTTAAAAAAATAATGTCCCAGGGCTGGACGGATGCCTTGCGTACAAAACATCCCGGCGAGGTCATCTATACCTTCTGGGATTACTTCCGCAATGCTTATTCCCGTAATGCCGGTCTGCGTATCGATCATTTCTTATTGAGTCCTGATATAGCCAAACGACTGAAAAAGGCCGAAGTGGATATGCATGTCAGGGGATGGGAAAAGACGAGTGATCATGCACCGGTTTGGATCGAAATAAAAGACAAATAATATACCGGCTCACGGGAGTTCCTCTATTTTCTCCCTGTTTATCCCTTGAATAAAATGTTTTCAGGTAATCCTTTTAACTTACAAAGTCAAGGTTATCAGGTAAGGCCTGCTAGGTGTAAACCATCAAAAAAGTCATACTCCTACCGGATAAATCTACTACCTTTTCCAGGTGTCAATATTCTATATCAATTATTTTGATCATGTAGCAGGACCACTAACAAAAGCCCGAAAAAATTCTCACTTCTTGAATTAAAAAGCAACATTTGCATAGAATTTATCGGCTAAAAGACAACATAAGTTAAACAGAACCTTTCGCCTGGATCTACGTACACAGCCACAGCAGCTGATTCAACCTATTCCTATAGCCTGCTTCACTGGTCATGTTTTTGAATACCGCATCCCATTAAAAAACGGGATGGGACTGCTTATATGCGCAAAAAAATAGGTTACTATATTATTTCTTTCATTCTTCTCGTCATCACGCTCTTTTTCTTTAACAAAGCGTACCAGGAACTGACTGCCTATTCTGAATCGGCTAACAGGCATCATACTGTACTTAGCAATTTTCAAACCCTTTCCAAATTGATCAATATTGCCGCTGTAAGCAACCCTGAACTGGCTGAGGCAAACAATGTATCAGCTTCCGGCGGCTTGTTTTTAACTGATAGTGCGACTGTTATTCAACATCTCCGGTTACTTGGATCTTCGGTCAGGGACTCTGCGAATATCCGGATTGCAAAGAACCTCGATACATTAATCAGGTCAGAACTATCGTGGGTACTCAGCAGTAATGTTCCGGATTCGGTTATTTATAATGTTTCACCGGAGCACATTATCTTATTTAAACGTATCGACTCATTGATCGACGCAGGTATAAGGCGAACCAATTTCCTGATCGGTTATCGCCAGGGCCAATTGAATGATGAGATAAGCAGGGCCAGGCTATGGATGATCCTTTTCATTGCGCTTGCCATACTGCTGATCGTGTTTGCAACAGCGAACCTGGTCCGGGAAGGAAGGAAAACAAAAGCAAAGGAGCAGGAACTGGAGATCGTATTGAATCGTATCAGCGACGGTGTGGTTTCTCTGGATAACGAATGGCGCTACACCTTTTTGAACGATGCTGCCATGGCTACTCATCCACTGAGCAAAAAAGAAACCCTGGGCAAAGTGATCTGGGACATACATCCCGGCATGAAAGGAACGATCTTCTGGGATAAATATCATGAGGCGATGAGGGAAAGAAAGGTGGTGGAGATCCATGAACATTATGCTCCAATGGATATCTGGTTTTCCGTTAAGGTATATCCTTCCTCAGACGGACTGACGATCTTCTATAAAGACATTACGGAAAACAAAAAAACAGAGCAGCAGTTATCGAAAAGTTTAAAAGAGGTAATCGACTATAAATATGCTTTGGATGACGCAAGCATAGTAGCGATCACTGACCAGAAAGGGATCATCAAACATGCCAATCAGAATTTCTGCAATATCTCAAAGTATTCTGTTGAAGAACTGATCGGGCAGGACCACCGAATCATCAACTCCGGCCATCATCCCAAAGAATTCATCCGCAATTTATGGGTGACGATCGCCAACGGCGAAATATGGAAAGGAGAATTAAAAAATAAAGCAAAAGACGGTACTATATATTGGGTAGATACAACGATCGTTCCTTTCCTGGATGAAAAAGGCAAACCTTACCAGTATGTGGCCATCAGGGCCGATATTACCGAACGTAAGCAGGGGGAAGAAAATTTACAAAAGAGCCTGAAAGAGATCGCAGATTATAAATATGCTTTGGATGAATCATCCATCATTGCAATTACGGATCAAAAAGGGATCATCAAACATGCCAATGAAAATTTCTGCAGGATCTCAAAATACACTCTTGAAGAACTGATCGGGCAGGATCACCGCATCATTAACTCCGGCCATCATCCCAAAGAATTCATCCGCAATTTATGGGTAACGATCGCCAACGGGAGAATATGGAAAGGAGAATTAAAGAATAAAGCAAAGGACGGCACCATTTACTGGGTAGATACAACGATCGTCCCTTTCCTGGATGAAAAAGGTAAACCCTATCAGTATGTGGCCATACGTTCAGATATAACAGAGCGAAAGAAAGCCGAGGAAGACCTGGCTTTTCGTGAAATGCATTTCCGTTCACTTATTGAGAACAGTGCAGAAGGTATCGCGTTGACAGACCAGTTTTCCAATAATATTTACCGGAGTCCTGCAGCACTAAAAATCATGGGTGTATTGCCATCAGAAAACACGGTCAATCTTTCACACCCCGATGAGCTGGAGAAGATCAAAAAAGTACAAATAGAAGTGCTGAAGAACCCGGGGATACCCATACCATTCCAGGGCAGGTTTCGTCATTCATCAGGACACTATGTTTGGCTGGAAGGTACTTTAACTAATCTCCTGCATGCAAAAGGGGTAAATGCTATTGTTACAAATTTCCGGGATATCACCCAACGGAAAGAAGATGAGGACAAACTGATCAAAAGTGAAAAGATCTATAAGACCATTGCTTCCAATATTCCCGGTTCAGTTATCATTATGCTTGATACTGATTTTCGTTACTTGTTGATCGAAGGAGATCTGCTGGAGAAAATGGGCTATTCAAAAGAAAAACTTCTTGGCCATAAAGCAGAAGACCTGTTGCCCCGCCAGGTTTTTGAAGAGGTACATAAGGAGATGGAAAAAGTATTGAAAGGAGAAACTGTTATTCGTGAAACCCGCCGGGGGGATCATGACCTTATTTCAAGATATGTCCCTTTAAAAGATCAAAACAATACGGTCTATGCTATCCTGATCGCTGCTACTGATATAACCCAGCTTAAAGATGCCCAGCGATCTGTGACAGAATTAAATCGTGGCCTGGAGGAGAAAATAGTTGCCCGGACCATGGAGTTGAAAAAAAGTAATGAAGAGCTGGAATCCTTTTCCTATTCTGTTTCCCACGACCTGCGGGCACCTTTACGTGCCATTATCGGATATGCCGCCATTCTCGATGAAGATTACGGCGACAAACTGGGTCTGAATGCAAAGGAAGTGATCGGGGTCATTAAGACCAGTACCATAAAGATGGGCCGGCTGATCGACGACCTGCTGGCCTTTTCAAGAATGGGAAAGAAAGAGATCTTTAAAACAAAGCTGGATACAAATGCTATGATCGGAGAGATCATATCAGAAATAATACCTCCGGGTAAACTTCGTGTTGCTGTTTCCTGGGATATAAAATCCCTGCCGGAAATGAATGCGGATATAAATACGATCCGTCAGGTTTGGATCAATTTGATCAGCAATGCTGTGAAGTATTCGCGTAATACCAGCGATCCCCGGGTGGAGGTTGGCTCTTATCGCAATAAAAAACAGACTGTTTTTTATATAAAGGATAACGGCGCTGGTTTTGATCAGCAGTATAAGGATAAGCTTTTTAAGGTCTTTCAACGACTGCACGATGCGGATGAATTTGAAGGAACAGGAGTAGGATTAGCGCTGGTGGAACGCATCATTTCCAAACACGGTGGCGAGGTCTGGGCGGAAGGAAAAGAGAATGAAGGCGCCTGTTTTTATTTTTCATTACCCGATTAACTTTTAACCCGGAAATATATGAATCATAATTCTGTTGAGATTTTATTGGTGGAAGATAGTAATGCAGACGCACAACTGGCCATCAGGGAATTAAAAAAACATAATATGGCCAATAACCTGGTCCATGTAAAGAATGGAGCGGAAGCCCTGGATTTTATTTTCGCTACCGGCGAGTATGCCGTCACCCGGGGGATCAATTACCCGCCAAAAGTGATCCTGCTGGATATCCAGATGCCCAAAGTAAATGGAATAGAAGTATTAGAGCGGATAAAAGCCGATCCAAGAACAAAAGCGATCCCTGTCGTGGTTCTTACTTCATCAAAAGAGAGTCCCGACATCCAAAAATGTTATGACCTGGGCGCCAATAGCTATATCGTAAAGCCTGTAAATTTTGAAGGTTTTACCGAAGCCATCAAAAATTTGGGTTTCTACTGGTTATTATTGAATCAACCGCCAAAAAATTAAAATGGGAACACCACTGAAAATATTATTGCTGGAAGATAACAATACCGACGCTGTTTTAATAGAGCGCCAGCTTAAAAAAAGCGATCTTGATTTTGAATTCAGGCATGCCGCCAATAAAAAGGATTTTTTAAATGCCCTCGATGAATTCTCCGCCGATGTCATACTTTCCGATAATTCACTTCCCGGTTATAATGCTACCGAGGCGGTCAAACTGGTCCGGCAGCGCTCTATGCATATCCCTTTTATATTAATAACCGGTACGGTATCAGAAGAATTTGCAGCAACCATTATGAAGCTGGGAGCAGATGACTATTTATTGAAGGACAGGATGGCAAGATTACCGGCCGCCATTGATGCCGCCTTAAAACAAAGAAGGTTTGAGAAAGAGAAAGTGGAAGCCCAAAAAGCCATCATCGAAAGCGAAGAGAAATACCGGACCCTGGTTGAACAGGCATTTGATGGTATCATTATATACTCCACCGCAGGCGCAATTCTCGATTGTAATCACACCGCCTGTGATTATATCGGCTATACAAGAAAGGAATTAAAAAAAATGACAATACGGGAATTGTTCTTTGATGAAGACCTTCGGACCAGGCCTCTGTATTTTGAAACGTTGAAAATCGGTCACCCGACTTATGATTACCGGAAATTAAAAAGAAAAGATGGTTCCTATCTCGAAATGGAGATCAGCACCAAAATGATGCCGGACGGTAACCTGATGGCTATAGCCAGGGATATTACAGAAAAAATAGCAGCAGAACAACAAAAGGAGTTTGACAGTAATAATCTGAAAGCATTGATCAATAACACCAAGGACCTGATGTGGAGTGTTGACAGGGATCTTAAACTGATCACCTTCAACGATTCATTTAATGATACCATAACCTATATGTCGGGTCAGCCGCTCGTTAAAGGAGGAAATATTCTTTCAGCGCATTTCACAGCAGATCAGTTGAAAAAATACAAGACATATTATAAACGGGCTTTAAATGGCGAAAGCTTTACCATCATCGATCATTTTGACGGCCCTGTTCAGATATGGGTCGAAATATCCTTTTATCCGATCCGGAAAAAAGATGAAGTTATCGGGACAGCGTGCTTTTCCCGTGATATCACGGAACGTAAAAAAACAGAAGAAAAGATCCGGCTAAGCGAAATAAGCTTAAAACAAGCACAGGCCATAGCACATATCAGTAACTGGGAAATTGACCTTATACAAAATATACATACATGGTCGGATGAATTCTACCGGATCTTTGGACTGAATAAAGCTGAAATAGTACCTTCCGCAGAACTTTTCCTGTCATTTATTCACCCGGATGATGCTGCATTTGCACAAAAAATGGTAAGCGAATCTTTGGTCACCTTTAAAGATGCCTCCTTTGCTTTCCGTTTCATACCGGAGGATAAAATGGTAAGATATGGTTACACCGAATGGCAGTTCGAATTTGACAAAAAAAAGATACCCATTCGCCTCTTTGGGATCCTGCAGGATATCACCGAGCGTACTGAAGCAGAAGAAGAATTAAAAAATCTCCAGGAAGATCTGCTGAACCAGCAACGGAGGGAACAAATCAAGATAACCGCTACAGCGCTGGAGGCCCAGGAAAAGGAACGGACTGCAATTGGAATTGAACTCCACGATAATGTAAACCAGATACTGGTAGGTTGTCTCCTGGCCCTGTCGGTCACAAAAGAAAATCCCGAAAAGACGCAACAATATGTTGATCTGGCCATGACCCATATCAAAGAAGCGATCGAGGAGAACAGGAAGATCGCTCATGTATTTGTGGCACCGGATATGGAAGGAGCAACACTCACTAACCTGCTGAAAAGTCTCGCCGATAAAATGCTGTCACCTATCGGGATAAAAACAAAATTACTTTTTAATAAATTCCAGGAAGACAGGTTGTATGATAAACAAAAGATCAATATCTACCGTATAGCCCAGGAGCAATGTACCAATATTACCAAGTATGCAAAGGCATCCGAGGTCAAAATAGCACTGGTAACAACAGCTGATTTTTTTGTAATGGAGATCAGCGACAATGGGGTAGGAATGGACAGCGCCAACAAAATAACAGGAATAGGATTGCAGAATATCAAGGGCCGCCTGAGTATTTTCAATGGCACTTCTTCCATCGAGACGGCTCCCGGCAGAGGATTTAAACTGGAGGTAAAAATACCATTGTAGTTTTTTTTCTATAGCAGCTTGCGGGTTTGACGTATAGGTAGAAATGCTGACGGAACCCATCTTTGGGCCGTTAAATATTCTACTAACGATTCAAACAACAACGATGAAAAAGATCACCCTGCTTATTGCCGATGACCACCAATTAGTTCGCGAAACTCTTGCTGCTGTATTCGATACGGACGATCGCTTTGATGTAATTGCTGTCTGTAAAAACGGGCAAGAAGCCGTGAACCTTAGCCAGGCACTAAAGCCCGATATCGCCCTGCTGGATATCAATATGCCTGACATGGACGGCTACCAGGCTGCAAAGGGAATACGTTCATTCGCCCCCGGAACAAAGATCGTTTGCGTGAGCATGCATACCGATCCGCTAATTGTACAGCGAATGATGCAAGCCGGAGCTTCGGGTTATGTAACAAAAAAATCTTCTCATACTACCCTTTTGAAAGCCGTTTTGGATGTATATGCAGGTCATAAATTCCTCTGCAGTGAGGTGAACGATCCCTGGGCAGATCGCGGACAGACTGGTCTCGATTGTCTTACAAAAAGAGAGCTTACTATCGTTGCTTATGTAAAAGAAGGATTATCCTCAAAGGCGATCGGGGACGAACTCTCATTGTCTAAAAAAACGGTGGACGTGCACCGGTATAATATTCTCCGGAAACTGAAACTGCCGAATGTAGCTTCGCTGGTCAACTATGTCAATGTACATGGCTTTGCGTACATGTGATGGAAAGATAAAAACGAATGGATAAAAGATAATAGTTAGTAGTTCAACGGACCATGTTATCCATGCGTCAATAACTTTTATCTGTTCACTATTATCTATTATCTATTATCTGTTTTTATACGCCATAACTGACAGCCAGTTCTTTTAACTGGAGAAGGTTTTCAACTCCCAGTTTTTCAAACGCTCTTGCTTTATGTGTACCGACAGTAGATACCTGCAGATGTAGCGATCCTGCTATCTCACTTATGCCCTGGCCGGTCAGTAAGAAAGAGACGATCTCAAATTCTCTTATAGAAAGTTTTTGAAAAGGGTTAGAAGGGGTTCCTTTAATGGAATCCTCTGCCAGCAGTTCAGCCAGTGTTTCACTGATGTATTTCCGGTTAGCCAGCACCAAGCTGACTGCCTTCGCAATTTCTGCCGGCGGGGAATCCTTCGCTAAAAAGCCCATGGCACCGGCTTTCAGGAAACGCCTGGCATAGATACTCTCGGAGCTCATTGAAAACATCAGCACTTTTGTATCCGGGTACCGGGTATGAATGTATTCCATAAGCCCCAGCATATTATTATTGGGCACCTGTATATCCATCATGACAAGGTCATATCTATGTTGTTTGAGAAGTCCGGTGGCTGCTTCGGCATCGGCTGCTTCATGCACTTCACCGGAAGGATACAGACCTGCTAATACCCCTTTAATACCTGCCCGTACCACAAAATGATCATCCACCAGTAGAAACATTTTCATACCAGATAATAACAATTTCTGCCCCGTCAGTTATCCTGTTTTTGGCAATTCCCGGGGTGTCTCCTAAGATAAGTTATTTTCTGACAGACATATAAAAATAAGTACACTATAAAAGACATCTTCTTATCCTTTGAGCGCGTTCTGCTACAATTATGGTACTTTTAAAAGAATTAACCAACCAGAACTCGCATGAACATAAGCAGGCGGAATAATGTCGTTATACATGGACACGGTGAACGGGTGATGATGTTTGCCCATGGCTTCGGTTGCGATCAGAATATGTGGCGTTATATCTGGCCCGCGTTTGAAGACCAATACAAAATCGTATTATTCGATCATGTGGGTGCCGGGCTATCCGATATTGGTGCTTACTCGGTCAATAAATATGACTCCCTCGAAGGATACGTTGATGATATTATAGAAATTCTGCGGGAGCTGGATTTTAAAGATGTAGTGTTCGTTGGTCATTCGGTAAGTGCGCTGATGGGTATTATGGCATCACACAAAGCCCCGGGGTTATTTGAGCGGCTTATTTTAGTAGGACCTTCTCCCTCTTACATCGATGATGAAAATTATACAGGCGGTTTTACACGTATACAGATCGATGAATTACTGGAAGCTCTCGACAATAATCACCTGGGATGGTCCATGACCATGGCTCCTGTTATAATGGGTAACCCTGACCGTAAGGAATTGGGCGAAGAACTCTCCAATAGTTTTTGCAGGACCGACCCTGCTATTGCAAAACATTTTGCCCGCACCACCTTTTTAACGGACAAGAGAGATATTCTTTCAAAAACAAGCACGCCTTCACTGATCCTGCAATGCTCACAGGATGTGATTGCCCCGGTTGAAGTCGGAGAATATATGCACCGGGAGATGCCGGGCAGCCAACTGGTAATTCTGAAAGCAACCGGGCATTGCCCCAACCTGAGCGCCCCCGTGGAAACAATAGCGGCCATGAAAAGTTACCTGGAACCTGTCAATTGAATCCATGCAAGCAAAACCCGACCTGGCAGATGATTTCAAGGATTTCCTGGAAGAATCCCTGTGCGGCTATGTAACAACCGATCCCGATGGGATCATTCTGCAGGCTAATTCCCGTTTTTTGCAATGGACCGGCCATAGTTTGCCTGAAGTAGTTGGAAAAAGGTTCTCCGGCTTTCTTTCCGTCGGGGGTAAGATCTATTACGAAACGCATTTGTCGCCATTGCTGCGAATGCAACAGTACTTTGATGAAATAGCTCTTGAATTATCGGACAGCCAGGGACAAAAATTACCAGTGCTGGTAAATGGTTACGAACGAAGGAACGAAGAAGGGATACCCCAATTCACACGGTTAGCGGTCTTCAAAGCCGCGGACCGCCGGACCTACGAAGAAAATTTACGGCATGCAAAAACGATGGCTGAACAGGAACTTTTCGACGCCCGGCAATTGTCTTCATTGAAAGATCAGTTCATTGCGGTGCTGGGACACGATCTGCGAAATCCGCTGGGATCAATTGTTGCCGGCTCTTCCCTGCTGGCCGGGTCTGGTCTCGATGCTGACAATGCAGAAATTGTCAATATTATTTCACGAAGCGCTTCCAGGATGACCGAACTCATAAAGAACATAATGGACTTTGCCCGGACACGGTTGGGCGGAGGTATTGTTCTTGAACGTAAACCGGTGAACCTGGAACCCGTTTTATCGCATGTTGTCAATGAGGCGAAAATGATATGGCCCGGGCGATCCATAATCGCTGATCTCAATATTGATCGTACTGTCGATTGCGATGCGGACCGGATAGCCCAGCTATTTTCAAATCTATTGACGAATGCTATCACACACGGAACGCCGGACACACCCGTATATGTACATGCTGCCGTAAAGGATCAATTTGAATTATCCGTAATTAATAACGGAGTACCGATACCCCCGGATCATATCGGGAACCTGTTCGAACCTTTCACCCGGGAGGCAACTGCTCCCAACCAGAACGGGTTGGGGCTGGGACTCTTTATTGCTGCAAAAATATGCCGGGCCCATGGCGGGCAACTTTCTGTTATTTCCAACGATGAGAAAACAGAATTTACATTTCGCATGGCTTGTGAAAGGTGAGAAGCTGTTAGCCCGGTTAAGCGGTAAATCGTTAAAACAATTATTTTTTGATCGTCCCTTTTATAGCACGGTTTAAACCGTGGGCTATAAAGGCGAGAATCTCAACCCGTTGTTTATTGGATAATTGTAGTCGCAGGTAGTAAAAGCAAATGGCTGAAGGCTAACAGCTTTTTAATCCTGTTTACCCCGAGAAGATCATACCTGGGTTTGGCGGGGTAAATAATGCTGGATCGCGCTAACGAGAACATTGTTTTCTAAAGGTTTGCTGATAAAACCATCGGCCCCGCATTCTTTCTGGATGGTTTTAATATTGTCGTTCGCGGAGAACAACAACACAGGAATTGAACAGGTAAGGGGATCACTTTTAATTTCCCTGCAGATATCTCCCCCATCGATGCCCTGCATATGCAGATCAAGCAGTATAAGGTCAGGTTTATTTTGGGTAATAATATCCCGTACATTCTCCCCATTTTGGGAAATTAACGTATGAAACCCTTCCGCCCTGAGCTTAAAGCCAATGATATGGAGCAGATCTTCATCGTCATCCACCACCAGTACGGTTGGAAGAATATTATTGCCAGTTTCCATACTGTACCTGTTCCAAGAATACTGCCATAACAGTGTCATTCTGCAAACTCGCTGACAGTAATTCCTGCCGCATCCGGGTCATCCGTTCCAGTACATCTTTGTTTCGTATTCCATTTTGATAAACCCATTTACATTATGCGCCACAAATAACTGCACCAGCGTGGAGATCATGGTGTCATAGGACGGGTGGCCTGGCAATGGAATACAGGAAGAGGA
>DASYLC010000025.1:0-10441 GCA_036009775.1 Chitinophagaceae bacterium | reverse complement strand
CTATCTGTACATAAATATCTTTTACCAGTTCATAGTTCTCCCGGATACTGGTATTAAAAATGGTAGCGAAAAAATCAAGGTTCTCTTCCACGGACAGGTCCGGGTACAAAGAAAATTTGCCCGGCATATAACCTACCCGCTTCCTTATTTCTTTATAATCTTTCACAACATCAAAACCATCAATGACGGCTTTTCCGCTATCGGCCAGCAATAAAGTGGTCAGTATCCTGAACAGGGAGGTCTTACCGGCGCCATCAGGACCTATCACACCAAATAATTCCCCGGGCGCCACGTCAAAAGAAATATCGTTTAAAGCCGTCACTTCTTTTTTCTTACCGTAGGTCTTGATGATATTTTCGATTACAACGGGATTCATTTATGATTGAAGATTTTTTTGCTTCGCTCCGCTCACAATTACGGAGAGGGCGAATTCAATGACACTATGAACAGTACTTTCTCATTCCTTACTTCTTATTCCTTATTTCTCATTTAAATTCACCTCCCCATACATTCCGATCTTTATATAACCGTCGTTCTTCACTTTTACTTTTATGGCATAAACAAGATTCGCCCTTTCTTCTTTTGTCTGGATGGTCTTGGGTGTAAATTCCGCCTTGCCCGATATCCAGGAGATCGTACCCGGATACTCTTTATATTTTTTGGCACCGTCATCGATCATCACTTTCACAGCCTGGTTGAGCTTTACCTGTGATAATTGCGTACCCGTGATATAGGCCCTGAGATGGAGTGTAGAGAGATCGGCGATCTTATAAAGTGCCTTCCCTGCAGAAGTGATCTCCCCTGCTTCGGCATACTTCGTTATCACGGTTCCGCCAATAGGATTTACGATATTGGCTTTCTGGGCCTGGTCCTGCAACTGAGCCACCCGCTTACGCAAAGGATCGGCTTCGCTGAGTATACCGCGGTTCTGCGTGGCGATATTATTTTGCTGCACGGCGATCTGTTGCTGCGTTACCGACATTTGTTTGCGGGCTACATCGATCCCCGCATTGATATCATCCAGTTGTTTGCCCGTAGCCGCATCCGCTTTGATAAGATTCTCGATCCTTGTTTTTTCATGCAGCAGGTTATTCAGTTGCGATTGCTGGACCGCCAGCTGGTTCTGCAATAAACGGATCTGCGGTCCCGCGTCGGCTGTCTTTTCATTCAGTGCTTTGATACTGGCTTCCACCTGTTCCTGTTGTAAGGAAACATTGGCCGCATCTACGGTACCAACGATACTGTCCTTTGAAAGCACGGCTCCTTCTTCAATGTTCAGCGTGAGTATCTTTCCGGGTAATTCCGAGGAGACCACGGTCTCATCCGCTTCAAAAGTGCCGGATGCATCAAAATCATTTCCGTTCCTGTTACAGGCTGCCATCAATAGAACCGGAACAGCAGCAAATAAGATCTTCTTCATAAATAAGCGCTTTATTGTTTTCCTGAAATGGTGTTATAATTGATCTGTGCCTGCAATAACTGCAGTTGGTGTGTGATCAGTGTTTGCCGGGCCTGGTCCTCTGCGTTTATTTCACGGAGATAATCACTGGCCGTGATCACCCCGTTATCCAGTTGTGCTTTGGCAGCCTCTTTCACACTCTCCCGGAGAGTAATGATCTCCGCATCGGAGGCTACCAGTTGCAGCAGTTTTTCTATCTCTGCCTGCTGTTGTTTTAACTGGGTATCGGTATTCAGCAGGAAGGTCTCTTTCTGGATGTCCACGATCTTTTTGTTCACGGCTGTGAGTTCCTTTTCCTTCTTCTTTGTATACAATCCACCGAGCGACCAGTTGATACGGAGACCACCGATATAATAGAGGTCAAAATCGTTTTGCAATTGATTGAGACCCGGTCGTCCATAACCGCCCTGCATAAATACACTGGCTTTGGGAAGATTTTTGGCGCTGATCAGTTTATCGCCCTGGCCGATCAATTCTGACTGCGCAGCGTAAAGGTTCAATTCCGGTCTTGCGATAGCGACTGCTAAAGAAGCATTTGAAACAGGTCTTTCCAGTTTTGTATTCTCTGATAACGACTGCCCGGTAAAAAGAGCAAGTGCGTCGATCAACCCTTTGCGGGAGGAGCGGATCTCTATGGACCGCTGATCGGTTTTCAATATTTCAGCTTTCAGCAAATTAAGATTCGAGCGGAAGGAAACACCGTTCTGTACCTGTGCTTCTACTTTCTTCATGCCGGTTTGAATATCGCTCTTCACCAGTTCCACCTGTTTCAATTGTTCATCGAGATAGAGAATACCGAGGTAGATCTGGTTGATGCGCTCTTTCAATTTATATAATTCAACTTCTACTTTCTGTTCCTCTACTGAAGCATTCAGCTGCTGATATAATTTTTGTTCTTTGGTCACTCCCCCATCATAGATCAGCTGGCTGGCATCTGCCACGATCTTGTACTGGCCTTTTGACGGAGATTCGATCGTAAACCCCGGGAGGCTAATGGGCACTTTTGTGACATCCGACTGGTAGGTAGCCTGCCCACTGATCGCCAACTGCGGCAGAAATCCTTTCTGCAGGTTATCAATATTGATCGAAGCGGTTTGCCGGATCAGATCCTTTTGCCGGATAACAGGATAATTCTTTTGTGACAGGTCATACGCCTGCTGGAGGCTGAGCTGGCTTGGTTCCTGGGCCCTGAGCAAGCCTGGCAGGAAAAGAACAAAGAGGATAAAATGAGCTGGCTTAACCATCGGGTTAATTTTAAATGAAAAAATTATTTTTTTATAGCATCGATAATAAAACGGGGTATTTCTTTTTTCCGCTGTTCCATGACCTCTATGAATTGTCTATCGGTCAGATGCAGCTTTCGGGTAAACAGGGGCCGGCCGATAAAAGGGAATATGGTCATCGAGATCATATTCATCAGTAAATGCATCGGGCTGATCTTTTTGATCGTTCCTTTTTTTACTTCTGCTTCTATTTGTTCCAGGAATTTTGCCGGTTTGGGCTGGTTCTCTTCATCCCACACTTTGCTCAGGAACTTGTCGGGATCACGGTTGATCTCATTCATGACAAACCAGGGGAGAAAAGGATTTTGCTGCATCTCATTGATATATTCTGTCACGAACCGTTCGATCTTAGCGAACAATGGCATATCCGATTGAAATATCATATTGATCCTGGGAAAGAATTTCTGTGCTTCGTCCATGAAGATGGTCTCGAACAATTTATCCTTATCCCTGAAATAATAATGGACCAATGCTTTATTGATACCTGCTTCATCGGCGATATCCTGCATGCGGGCACCGGACATTCCCTTACGCATAAATACTTTACGGGCCGCATCCAGGATCCTTTGCTCCGCACCGGTATCTTTCTTTTTAACCATATAGTTTAACCAAATGGTTAACAAAAGTACGGCAAGCGAACAAACTGACAAATTAATTTTTAACGATATGCGTTATTTTTCGCCGGCTGACGGATCGCAATGACGGAGGTAAATGAAAGGGAAGGTGGTGAGTGGCAAAGAATATCGAACAGATAAACAAGGAAATGTCGAAGTAATGTACCATTGACTCAATACTTCATCTGTTCCTTGTTCATCGTTCATCTGCTCTATTCGGCCCAGGACATTACGTAATCATCATTCTCAATTTCCAGTGCTTCTTTGGTCAGCATCAGCGGGTGAAAGGTATCCACCATTACCGCCAGTTCTTTGGTTTCCCTGGCGCCAATGCTTTTTTTCACAGCCCCGGGATGTGGCCCGTGTGGTATCCCGGCAGGATGCAGGGTGATCATTCCCCTGGTTACATTTTTGCGGCTCATGAAGTCGCCATCAACATAATACAGGACCTCATCGCTGTCGATATTACTATGATTATACGGCGCAGGGATCGCCTGCGGATGATAATCGAATAATCGCGGGCAAAATGAGCAGACCACGAAATTGTGGGCTTCAAATGTCTGGTGAACCGGTGGTGGCTGGTGCACTCTTCCCGTGATGGGTTCAAAATCATGAATGGAAAAAGCGTAAGGGTAACAACATCCATCCCATCCTACTACATCAAAGGGATGTGTGCCGTAATGAAGTCCGTACAGCATTCCTTTCTTTTTTGCCCGGATCAGGAAATCACCTTTCTCATCGAAAGTGGGGAGATTTTGCGGACCCCTGATATCTCTTTCACAATACGGTGAATGCTCCAGCAACTGCCCGTATTTGCTTACATATTTCTTTGGATAACGGATCGGGCTGAATGACTCAACAATAAAAAGACGGTTATTGCTGTCATTGAAATGGATCTGGTAGATAGTCCCCCGGGGTATGACAAGATAGTCACCGTATCCAAAAGACAGTTCGCCATACATTGTTCGTAATACCCCGCTGCCTTCATGCACAAAGATCATTTCGTCGGCATCTGTATTCTTGTAGAAATAATCTTTCATGCTTTCCTGGGGTGCGGCGAGCACGATATGACAATCATTATTGACCAGTACCGGCTTACGGCTCTGGAGATAATCCCCGACAGGGTTGATCCGGAACCCTTCAAAACTGCGGTGTTTCAGCATTTTTTCTTCAGCGATAGCGGGTGCTACGCTGATCTGCGGTTCCGTTTTGATAATCTGCGTAGGCGGGTACACGTGATAGAGTAATGAATAATCATTGGAAAAACCCTCCGTAGAGAATAATTGTTCTGAATAAAGCTCCCCGTCGGGTTTCCGGAATTGGGTATGGCGTTTATGTGGGATCGTTCCGAGTTGATGATAATGCGGCATAAAAGAGTTTATGGTTTATAATTTATGGTTTAGGTGGGATCATTTCTCCACCAATGCCCTGTTTTTCCGGCAAGTCTTTATTGTGCCGGTTAAAATTCAATTATCCTCGTGAAAGCTCAAGGGTGGAAAGAAGGAAAATGTATTTCCATTTTCGTTTGTCGATATAGTATGTGAAGTTCCTGTGGAATGGCATTATCAAATCGTTATCTAAAATTAGGAAATTGGATCGTAACCCCGAATTTTGTCTTATGCAATACCAAAATACCTGCAACAAAAAAATAAGATGCCCGCACCATCAGGGTACCCGAACAATTAAAGCGGATAACCTTATTGATTAATATGACATGCATCGGCCTGATATCAGACACACATGGTTTCCTGGATCAGAATGTCTTTACCCATTTTTCAACATGCGATGAGATCTGGCATGCAGGTGATTTCGGTGATATTGGTTTAGCGGAGCAACTCGCTTCCTTCAAACCCCTGAAAGGCGTCTACGGAAATATAGATTCGAATGATATAAGAAGCAAATACCCCGAACAATTGGTATTCCTCTGCGAAGAAGTAAAAATAATGATGCGGCATATCGGGGGTGGCCCGCCCAATTACAACCCTGAAACAAAAAAACAACTGGAGTTACACCGCCCTTTATTATTCATAAGTGGTCATTCGCATATTCTGAAAGTGATCTATGATGAGAAAAAACAATGTCTTCATATGAATCCCGGCGCTGCCGGCAAGCATGGTTGGCATAAAGTGAGAACGCTGATCCGTTTTGTAATAGATGGAAAAGAAATGAAGGATTGCGAAGTGATCGAACTGGGAAAGCGTTAACACCGTTCATAAAAAAACTGGCGTCGTTGATCGTAAGCCTTTTTATTTTAGTGCCAAATCAACGGTTATGAAAAAGCTTTTTTGTATACTTTTTACTGCTCTTTTGGTGTCCGCTACCCGCGCTCAATCGGATGCCGCAACCATCAAAGATATTGAGACGGTATGTAATTATTATCTCGATGGGGGGACAAACGGCGACAGTGTACTGTTCTCCAAAGCATTTTTACCCGATGGGCAAATGCGGTTCATGAGAAATGATACCGTTGTGAATATATTGCTGAAAGATTTTATGGCCAGGACAAGAAACACCGGCATCAAACAGGACCGCAAAACAAAGATCGAAAGTGTGCAGGTATTTGGGAATGCAGCCACTGCCAAACTCACCGTTGAATACCCGACCTTTTATTTCCACGACATTATGGGACTGTTGAAAACTAAAGACGGGTGGAAGATCGTGAGCAAGATATTTTACAGGGAGAATAAATAAGCTGTTACGGCAACTTCAGTTCGTCCCTGACCTGGCAAAGCTTCCCAAAGAGAGTTTTATGTCTTGCTTTATTCTTCTTCGTCGTCACTTCCAGGTTCAATTTTACGGGTGCACCATCCGCTTCTACATGCCGGGAAACCATGTTCTTCCGGCTCCTACGGCCCTGAACGGCCAGGGAATGGAAATAAGGATGATAAGTAAAGCGAGTCCATAGAATAACAGTACCCGCTTGTGCTTCCTGTTATCGGGAATATCTTTCTTGGAGTAATTATAACCCACATGGATAAGGACGATCGCTATCAGCATTCCGAGAAGGTGTTCAACGGCAAAAAAACGAAGCGATGCATTCTTCATTACATTACCTATGCCATTGAGTTGTATACTTTTTAGACCCAAGGGACCTGCGAACCATTGATACAAACCAACAAGTAACATACTATCTGCCGTGATCATCAGGAATAATCCGGTTTTCCGATGCCCGGATGTAAATGCCTTATTCCTGTCAGCAAAACTTTTATAGATCGCAACCAGTAAGAGTATCAGTATAATCCAGCGGAGGACACTGTGCAGATGCAGAAGGCCATTATACATAGCGATAGTTTTGTGTCCCAAAGCTACAATAATGGAGGATTTTCTTATTCCTAATTTCTATTGCCGATTTATATGGGGTTACTCGACCCAGTCCGCGATAAAAATATTGGTATCCCTTGTACCGCCATTATTCCGGTTGCTGCAAAAAACTATCTTTTTCCCATCGGGAGAGAACATCGGGAATGCATCAAAGATCTTTTCATGGCTGATCTTCTGGAGGTTGGTCCCATCCTCGTTGATGGAATACAGATTGAAAGGAAATCCCCGCTTGTATTCCTGGTTGCTGGCAAAGATGATGCGTTTGCTGTCAGGGAAATAAGACGGTGCCCAGTTGGCTTGTCCGAAACTGGTGACCTGGCGGGTATTACTGCCATCCGCATCGGAGATAAACACTTCCATATTCGTGGGAGCTACCATATTTTCTGCCAGCAGGTCCTTGTATTCTTTTATTTCTGCGTCGGTTTTGGGACGGCTGGCCCTCCAGATCAATTTTTTCCCATCGGGACTGAACCAGGCACCACCATCATAACCCAGTGTATTGGTGATCCTTTTTTCAGCGCCTGTTTTCAAATTCATAATATAGAGATCGATATCGCCGTCCTTATCGCTTGTATAGAGCATTTGTTCCCCGTCAGGAGATAAAGTCGCTTCCGCATCATATCCTTTCGCCGTGGTGAGCTGCATTACAATATTTCCATCCAGGTCAGCCATAAAAATGTCGAAGCTTTCATACAGTGGCCAGATATATTTGTTGCCATATTTCGCCCTGTCGGGTGTGGGAGGACAAACATCGCTGCCAAGATGAGTGGATGCATAAATGATATGTTTACCGTCTTTGGTAAAGAAAGCACAGGTGGTGCGGCCCTTTCCGCTGCTTATCCTCTTATAGGTGAATGGTTGTCCTTTTTTAGTGGGAGCCTTACCGATAAATATCTGGTCGCAGGGTATCCCGTCTTTAGCACTGGTCCGTTGAAAAACCAGCCACTTGCTGTCATAGCTCCAGTAAGCTTCCGCGTTATCACCTCCAAAAGTCAACTGCTGCATATTTTGAAAATGATGCTCATCGGCATATTTCAATGTATCGGCAGTGGTGGCGGGAGTGGCTATTTTTGAGCTGTTCGTACAGGAAGAAATGATCAAAGCAAATAACAGGGAAAACAGTACAAGTTTTTTCATCTTTATTCGTTTAAGCAACACCTGTTTACAGGCAGGGCGCAAAGGTATTTTCGTTACCCCTTTACTTTGTCAGGTGATTGTCATACCTCTTTATAAAATCATTAGTTTTGTCCAAAGGACTCATTTGAGAATGATGAAACAAGGGTTGAAAATAATTATCTTGCTGATCACCAGTTTGATCCTGCTCAACAGCTGTAATAATAAGAAGGATACCGGCTCTCCGTATGATGAGGTTCTGGGCCAGGCTCCCTATGCCGGGCTCACCGACAGTATCCGGAAAGAACCTTCCAACGATACGCTTTATTTCCGCAGGGCTGTGTTGCTCAATACGAATGATCTTCACGAACCGGCCCTGGAGGATTTCAAAAAAGCATGGTCCCTGAAAAAAGATGAGAAATATGCTTTCGGCCTGGCCAATCTCCTGCTGGATAAACAACCCGACTCAGCAACTCTTTTTTTACAGGAATCGTTACAACAGCTGCCGAAAAGCTTCCTTTTACAACTGACCCTGGCCCGCTCACTGAGCGCACAAAATAAAATTGAGGAAGCATTAAATATCTGTAACGAGATCCTACGGGCAAAACCTGACCAGGTTGATATTTTAAAAATGAAAGCCGACCTCCTCGGTAAAAATGGAAATAAGGCTGAAGCAACAATCCATTTGGAAAAAGCATATCGCCTGGCTCCTTTTGATGTGGAGTTGAACTATATGCTGGCATTAAACCTTGCCGAAACAAAGAACAGCCGTGTCATCGCATTGTGCGATTCATTGATCAAAGCAGACTCGCTGGACATGCATGCGGAGCCATATTATTATAAAGGCCTTTATTATGCAATGATCAACGATAAAGCAAAAGCGCTGGTATATTTTGATAACAGTATAAAAACCGATATTAATTTCCTGGATGGATATATAGAGAAAGGAAGCCTTCTCTACGAGATGAAAAAATACCAGGATGCATTGGCGGTCTTTACCCTCTGCCGGCAAGTGTCCCCAAAATTTGCGGATAGCTATTACTGGATCGCCAAATGCCAGGAAGCAACGGGAGATAAGGTCAATGCGAAATTAAATTACCAGCGGGCTTATTCCCTTGACAATAAACTTATCGAAGCAAAGGAAGCGGCAGAAAAGATAAAATAGTGCTGCATTCCATGTTTAGATAAAAGATAAAAACTAATAGATAAAAGTTCTGCAATCACTTGGGTCGCCTCTTCTAGTTTTCAAGTTTTGTAAAACGAGGCGAACAGGAGCAAGCCAGGAACAGGAAGTACTTTTATCTTTTCACTATTAATTTTTATCTCTCTAACTTGCACCGCAAATTCACTCCAATGGCCCTTATCGCTCCTTCCCTGCTCTCCGCTAATTTCCTGGATCTTCAGGCCGACTGTAAAATGCTCAACGAAACTGAGGCCGACTGGTACCACCTCGATGTGATGGACGGTCGTTTTGTTCCTAATATCAGTTTCGGGCCAATGCTTGTTGAATTCTTCCGGAAAGCCACCACCAAAGTTTGCGATGTGCACCTGATGATCGAGGAACCGGGAAACTTTGCAGAACAGTTTAAAAATGCCGGCGCAGATAATTTATCCGTTCATATAGAAGCCTGCCCCCATTTACACCGGAATATCCAGCAGATAAAATCATTAGGTATGAAAGCCGGTGTGGCCATCAACCCGCATACGCCTGTGTCGCAACTCAGCGATGTACTGGCCGATATCGACCTGGTTTGTATGATGAGTGTGAACCCGGGATTCGGCGGACAAAAATTCATTCCCTACACGATCGAAAAGATCAAACAACTCCGCAAAATGATCGATGAAAGAGGTTTAAAAGTACAGATCGAGATCGATGGCGGTGTGACACTGGAAAATGCTTCTTCCATTATTGCTGCCGGCGCGGATGTATTGGTGGCGGGGAATACGGTCTTCAGGTCTGCTGATCCGAAAGCGACGATCGCACAATTGAAGTTGCTCTGATAGTATTTTGGAATTTTGGAATTGGGAAATTTCGAAATTTCCCAATTGGCCTTTTCCCAATCTATTCCGTATCTTGAACCGTCATCTCTTATGAAAAGATTCATCCGCCAGATCCTGCTTACCACTGCCTGCTTTTTGCTGACGGCTACCGCTTTCTCTCAAAAAAAATCTGCCTGGGTATCCGGTAAAGTAGTGGATGAGAATGAAAATCCCCTCTCCAATGTTTCGATCGTTATCCTCGGGGAAACAAAAGGCATCACAACCAACGACTCAGGTTATTTCAGGATCAAGGTAACGGCCGAAAAAGCGTTTGCTTTAATTTTCACGTACACAGGACGTAAATCAGAGCAAAAAAACTTCCTGCTCAATGAAGGCGAAGAAGAAACCTTCACCCTGCGAATGGAAAAAGGAGAGAAAACATTACAGGAAGTGATCGTCTCTGACCAAAAAGATCGTAAAGAAGCCGGGTTGATACGACCGAATCCCAAAACCATTATCAATCTTCCTTCGGCTATCACAGGGGTGGAAAGCCTGATCAAGATATTTGTGGGATCTAATAATGAACTCACTTCTCAATACTCGGTAAGGGGTGGCAGTTATGATGAGAACCTAATCTATGTGAACGACTTTGAAATATTCCGTCCTTACCT
>DASYLC010000024.1:0-31577 GCA_036009775.1 Chitinophagaceae bacterium | reverse complement strand
GAAGCTGCTCATAACCACCGGTAACGATATCCTTATTGTTCAGGATATTGTTTACACCCACATTGAATACAAGGAAAGTAGGTTTGTGCTGGATCTCCCAATCCCTGGATAATTTCAGGGAATAGCCACCAAAGAAGTCTACCGTATATTGTTTATCAAATCTTGTCTGGTCAAAAACCTCTTTGTAATCAGCCGTTCCCGGTGTTAAGAATTGTAAAGAAGCCCAGGTACGGGCAATAGGGTTAAAGCTCAGGTAGGACTGATCAAAATAATTACCTGTTAAGCTGATAAACCAGAATTTAGGAGAACGGTATGTAGCGCCTAAGCTATATGCTTCCATCGGCGTGGAAGGCACCCGGAAATTTTCCGCGTAAATAAGCTGTTGGCCCAGTACCGAAGCGCTGTTGTCAACCGTGATCACCGCGCTTTGTTTGCTGTCATAATAATAACGGCCCACTGCAGCGGCTGCATTGACCGTAATGGTTGAAGTGACTTTTATCTCGGCACCGAACTCACCACCAAAATGCAATTTGTCAATGCCGCTGATCGCGTAGTTGACGAAATTCTGGTACTCGTCATGATAGAATGACATTACATCCATCCCATCCTGGAAACGTGTATAATAACCGCCCAACCTGATCTTAAACCTTGGAGCATTCAGGATATAACCCGCTTCCCCGGTCTGGATGGTCTCGCTTTTTACATCCGCCTGTTGTGCATTTCTTGTACGGGGAGAAATATAAATATTTTCAAAATAAGGAGATCTTGTCTGGTAAGACGCGTTGGCATAAACATAGTTACGTCCGTTGATCTTATAGGTTACGCCGCCTTTTCCACCATAGTTGATAAATTCGTTGACAGTTCCCTTTCCTTTAGAGTCAGTGGGGAATAATCCATTTCTTGCATTGCCTTCGCGGTAGAACTGTGTACGGGAAACGGTACCTGCCAGGAAGAAATCCACCTTGCTGAATTTGAACACACCCTGTGCCCAGGCAGCCGCCCTGTTGATATTAATATTATAGTCGTACCCGAACTTATCTCCCGTATGAAGGATACGGTTGGGGTTGTCCAGGTCGAACTGGATCGCCGCGTTATCAGTCGGGAAATCCCTTTCGGCGAATTGGTTCACGTTCACATAAAACTCACCGCCTAACAGGTCTTCCACTTTTTTATAATAATGATTCTTCTGCATCTGGTAAGAGGCGCCGGCGGTAAAGTCGATATTGTCACCGAATTTGGTATTGATCGTTGAATTGGCATTGAAGCGTTGGGTGTTGATCACCCTTTCTTCAATGATATAGCGGGAACGATGCCCGCTTACATTGTTGCCCGGGATACCATTGGCATCATTGATCGTGGCATAGCTGGCACGGTTCACGTTATACAAATTCTGCCAGTTGATCTGGCGATAGTTGATATCGCTTTTCATCAGGTCGTAGAGCAATTGTCCCTGTACCGGGTCGGGTGCACTGGCCCAGGTAGAAGTATAGCTGGGCAGGTAGCGATAATAGTCCGGTCTTGGATCGGCTGCATTATACCAATCGAGTGCTGTGATACTGCGGTTGCCAAATGAATAACCGGCAGCCGTTGTGATCGTGGTATTATTATTAAGACGGTAATCATGGGTGAGGATAAAAACGGGTTGGTGACTTCTTGCGATACTGGCGTTTCTTTTCTTTCCGTTCTGGTAACCCCAGTTAGGATTATAATAATGATCACCGGACAGATCGATCATTTCCTGCACAGTTGCTCCCTGTCTTCCGTTCTCTGTCGGAGCACCGAAAGCAGTAAGAGAAAGCAGGTGGTTCTGGCCAATGCGTTTATCAACGGCGGCAAAATAGCCCCATCCATTGTAATAGGTTCCTTGCACGTAGCCTTCATCTGCCCAGCGGCGACTGCCACTCAATGTGAATGCCCATCCTTGTTTGCTCAGGCCGGTGGAATGGGTCAGCATGATCCGGTTATTATAGTTACGGTTGGAAGCCGCGTAACTGAAACTTGTTTGCGCCCGTTGCCGGCTGGCCCGTGAATCGATATTTGTATTGCTCCCGATATCGCCAAAGGCAAAAGTATTATAGCGTAGTCCCCAGGAAACATCCCGGTTTCGCATCACATCATTCAGCCCTCCCCATAGCCCGAAGGGGGTGAACCCGTTGTCGAGGTTATCCATCGGTATCCCGTTCATGTAGGTACTGAACAGGTCGTTATCATAACCCCTGATCTTGAACCGTACGGCACTGAAATTAAAAGAAGCGGCGGAGTAGAAAGGGTCTCTTCCGGCCGTTAACAGTGAAGAAGTGTTCTGGCTTCCGCCATCGCCCAGGTCATTTTCATCCAGGGACACAACAGGAATATTATCCAGTACTCCTTCTTTTACATCTTCAATAATGGTGTCTTTCTTAGCTGTTGAGTCGATCTGAGCCATAGAGGCAGTTCCGGCACACAAAAGCAGCAACAGCAGCAATCTCGTTTTAAGCATGTTAATTTTTTTTGACAAAGGGGCAAAAGTAATACTGTTACCGCTTCCGTGCGAAAAAAGATTAACACATAATGTTTTTTTAACGCAGCCCATCCTTTGCGCTATTGCCAGCGTCTTTTGTTTCTGTATGTTTGTTCCCTATTTATTTTCTGCAATATGAAAAAAACCCTCACTATCAGTGTTTTACTGGCTATTTCACTGTTTGGCTCCGCACAGAAAAAAGATTATAAACCCATCATTATCGGGTTTTACAACCTTGAGAACCTGTACGATACTGTAGATAATACGATGACCAATGATGAGGAATTCCTTCCCAATGGCCCCCGGAATTATTCCACGGCGATCTATATGGATAAGCTGAACAAGCTTGCCACTGTCATTTCCCAAATGGGTGTCGAATCAAATCCTGACGGACCGGCGCTTTTGGGAGTGGCGGAAGTGGAAAACGATACAGTCCTCAGCGACCTTATTCATCAAAAACTGATCGAGAAAAGGAATTATAAGATCGTTCATTATGATTCCAAAGATATCCGGGGAGTGGATGTGGGTCTTTTATACAATCCTAAATATTTTACGGTACTCGCCAGTGATAAATTATTTGTTCAGTTGCCAAGCGGTTCCAAAGATGCTTATTATACCCGGGATGTGTTATGGGTAAAAGGAAAACTCGACGGGGAGACCATTCATATTTATGTGAATCACTGGCCCAGCCGGAGTGGCGGTGAAAAAAGAAGTGAGCCGGGAAGAAAGGCCGCCGCACAGGTGGTCAGGAATCATATAGACTCGATCGCAAAAATAGAACCGGGTGCCAAGATCGTTATCATGGGTGACCTGAACGATGATCCTGTCAATGAAAGTATCACAAAAGTATTAGGTGCTAAACCTAACCAGGCAGATATCGTGAAAGGAGGATTATATAATCCCTGGACAGAACTCTATAAAAAAGGAACAGGCACACTGGCTTACCAGGATGCATGGGGATTATTCGACCAGATCATTATTTCCTATCCCTGGCTGAATAAGGATCAGTCGGGCGCTTTCTTTTTTCAGCAGCATATCTTTTTCAAAGAATACCTGGTAGAGAACAATGGCCGGTACAAAGGCTACCCGATGCGGACCTGGGATGGGAATACGTACCGTGGTGGGTATAGCGACCACTTTCCTACTTATCTTGTTTTTTTGAAAGAACTGAAGCCGGAAAAGAAAGGGTTTTAATTATTGTTTAATTATTAATCTATCCAGAGGGCGTTGTAAGCGTTCCTCACCATGGTTACCAATACTCCTGTGTTGGCCAGGTATGGAATTGATCACCAGAGAAAGTTCAATGTCATTGGGAATTTGATCAAAAAAAACTGTCCCGCAGGGCAGTCGTGTAAATCAACGCTTCAAAAAAACTGTCCCGTGAGGCAGTTATGAAAACCAACACTATCAATACTTACTGTTTGTTCATATAAAAGGCGCCATCATCCGCGATAACTTCGCCTTCACCCCAGCTTCCGTTCAGTTCTCCTTTCACCGCATCATACTTGGCGGCTATGATCAATTTGAAATCCGGGTTATTATCGTAACTGTAAATAGCTTTAAAATTATCTCCATTCAATGTCCATGTGCCGGTGCCCGGCATCGGATTGTTCTTGTTTTCTGCTTTTACGATCATCGTTCCATTGGGATTGATGTCAAAAGCAAAATAAACGCTGGGTGGATCCTGGTTGCCCGAATACTTTCCTTCCCAAACACCGGCTACGCTTGCCTGGGGAGGCGGCACGTTTTCTTTCTTGCAGGATACTAAAGCAAAAGTCGCGATCAGTAATACGGCGACAAGGGATTTAAGATTTAAAGTTTTCATGATTTTTGTTTTAAAAGGGTTACTGTTTTTTTGATCATTTAAATCGACAGGACAAAGATGCGGGTGCTGTACGCTGAAAAAAATGGTGGATTAACCAAACAGCATTTTCAATTAATGAATGACAGAATTCATTACATTTAATACCCGAACCGGAACCTTTTCTGTTACCGAAATCTTTTATTTATGAGCGCCCCGGCCTCTGCGCAGGAATTATACCGGCAGATCGAAGAACTCTTACGGGAGAACGCCCTGCTGCGCAGGGATTTCAGCAATCTGTACGAGGGAGATACCGTATCGGTACCGGAAGTTTTCAAGCCGGTATTCGATGTGGCCCAACAAACAGTAAGCGAATATTTCCGTTACCTGAAAATGGATCCGACCAGGGGCACCATCGAGATCAACGACCAGCGTTATTTGCTGATAAGGGCCTCGGCACTGTCCAAGGATTTTTTAGATACGATACAAAGCCTGTATGCCGACAGGGGCACTGCCGAAGCAATGGCGATCGGGAAAAATTTTTTGTTTGATATCGCCCATGTGATTGGGATGAACGATGCAAAGAATTTTCACAGCAAGATGAACCTGACCGACCCCATCGCCAAATTATCAGCGGGCCCGGTACATTTTGCCTGGTCGGGCTGGGCTTATGTGGACATATTACCGGAAAGCAATCCTTCCCCCGATGAAAATTTTTACCTGTTCTATAACCATCCTTATTCTTTTGAAGCCGACTCCTGGGTTCGTTCCGGCAAACGATCCGAGACACCTGTCTGTATCATGAATGCTGGTTATTCTTCCGGATGGTGCGAAGAAAGTTTTGGCCTCCAGCTGACAGCAGCAGAAGTAAGCTGTATCGCCAAAGGTGATGAGAAATGTACATTTATCATGTCTCCCCCGCATAAGATCCAGGAACACCTGGAACGTTTTCACACCCAAAGTACCAACCGTTACTATATAAAAGAACAATACGAAGTCCCCACTTTTTTTGAACGCAAACGGGTGGAAGAAGAAATGCAGAAGTCAAGGATTCTGGCTGAAGAATCCGCCAAATCCAAATCCGACTTCGTGGCCAATATGAGCCATGAGCTGAGAACCCCGCTGGGAGCTATTCTTGGATTTACCGAACTGCTGAAAAAAACGGATCTCTCCGTTGTACAAAAAGATTATCTCGAAGCGATCAACAGTTCCGGCAATAATCTCCTGTCCATTATCAATGATATCCTCGACCTGTCAAAACTCGATGCGGGTAAATTCATCATCGAGAATGTTCCTTTCAGTATACCCGAACTGGTTCATTCCGTTGAAGTAATGTTCATGGCCAAAGCAAGAAAGAAAAATCTTCAGTTTACCTGCCGGACCGATCCTGCTATCGATACTGTTGTCAGCGGCGATCCCATGCGCCTGACGCAGATCCTGATGAACCTGATCGGGAATGCAATCAAGTTCACGGAGAAAGGAGGTGTGTACGTGGATTGTTCCATTGAAAATGAAGATGAGCAAAAGATCAGCATCCTTTTCCGCATCCGCGATACAGGCATCGGTATTCCCGAAGAAAAAACATCCACGGTCTTCGAACGTTTTACCCAGGCCGATACGGATATCACCCGAAAATATGGCGGTACGGGACTGGGACTCGCCATTACCAAAGAACTGGTAGAGCTCCAGGGCGGAACTATTTTTCTCAAAAGCGGTCCGGAACAGGGTGCGGAGTTTTATTTTACCCTGGCTTATACCAAGGCTCCGGGCCAGGTACCGGTACAATCCAGCCCGGACCAGCAGCATCTTTTACATTTTGATTCACCTAAAAAGATACTGATCGTCGAAGACAACCTGATGAATCAAAAACTGGCGGCCATCATCCTTGGGAACAACGGATTTGAAACCGTGATCGCGGATAACGGAAGCAAGGCCATCGGGATACTGCGCAAACATAATTTTGATCTGATACTGATGGACATCCAGATGCCGGTCATGGATGGCTACCGTACCACCCAGGTACTGAGAGATGAATTACATATTTCCACACCGGTCATTGCCATGACAGCACACGCACTCTCGGGCGAAAAAGAAAAATGTATCAAAGCCGGTATGAACGATTACCTGTCGAAACCATTTAAAGAAAATGATCTCTTGCTGAAGATCGGGCATTGGTTAGCTGATACCGATGCGACACCGGGCAATAAGACAGCCGGGATAAAAGAAGGGATCATCGACCTGTCCTTTTTAATGACACAGGTAAAGAATAACCGGACCTTCATCACGGAGATGGTTGACATCTTTATCCAGCAGACACCCAAAGATGTGGCAACCTTGCAGCAGGCGATACAGGAGAATGATCATAAAACAGTTTACAAGACCGCACATACACTCCGTAATACGATCGGGTACTTCGGACTGGTGCCCGTGGTGGGAAATGAACTGATGCAAATTGAAAAACTATCTCATGCCGGCACAGGCATGGATGAGATCAGGGTTTTGTTCGCCATTATCAAAACCGGTTTTGAGAAATCGGTAGCGGAATTAGAACAACTGGATATTGCAACACTCGTTTAATTTCACCCGGACCACACAGGTTCAAAACTTTTAAGGTGAGACTATAGATCGATTTCAAAATCTTTTCAGAAGCCCGGGCATCTCGTTCCTTTTTTTGGGCGAGACCGGTATATGCGTTCCGTCATTCATGACCACATAGCCGTCTGCTGTGTTGATGATCCTGTCGATCTCTTTTATATTGATCATATGCATGCTGTGCGGGCGGAAAAAGGAATGATCCCCCAGCAGGAATTCGAACTCTTTCAAATTCTTTACCGATGATCTTGATTCTCCTGAGCGGAGCAGGAGCCTGCAGCCTTTTTCCTCTGCTTCGATCCGGGTGATATCACTGATCGTTATAAATTCCGGGCCGGTGGCTGTTGGAAGGGATATCTCGGTCGGGGTATTATTATTGCGGATAGTTTTTAACAGGTGATCCAGGGCCAGCTGGCTGTCCGCCTTGCCGATCTTCCCCCGGATGCATTCGATGGCCTGCTGCAATCCTTCCAGGTCGATCGGTTTTAAAAGATAATCCATACCGCTGCACCGGATCGCTTTGATGGAATGATGATCAAACGCAGTGGTGAACAATACCTGGAAACGGGGATCGGTAATTTCATTCAATACGTCAAACCCTGTACCTGACTGCAACTCGATGTCGAGGAAGACAAGATCCGGCTGATGGCGCTGAATGGCAGCGATCGCGTCGGCCGGTGTAGCAGCTTTATCCAGCACTTCTACCCCGGGGCAAAACTCCGTTAACAAATTCTGAAGAAAAGCCCTGCTGAGAGGCTCGTCCTCGACAATGATACTTCTGAGTAACATGATAGTTTTAAAAGGGCCCGGGTTTGTTTGATAATATATACTGTTATACTAAGCGTTGTGACATCAGCTGAACAAACTCATCTTTCTTCTTGGGTGAGATAGCGATCATGGAATCATCGTTCATCACCGCGTAACCACCATCGGTCTTGATCATTTTCCGTACTTCCTTTAAATTGATCACATGTGAATTATGCACCCGGAAAAATCCATGATCCGTAAGCAGGTTCTCATATTCCTTTAAATTCTTACTGACCATGATCTTCGAACCGTCCTTCATAAAAAAAGTAGTGTAGGGACCATTGGCTTCCAGTCGCAGGATATTGGTAAGCTGTATAAATTCCACGCCTTCCGAAGTGGAGAGACTGATCGAATAATCCTCACCGGCCGGGCGGCGCAGGTTCTTGATCAGCAGGTCGATCTTATTGTTTTCCGCCTCCTGCTGCAGTCCTTCCACAGCCTTCGCCACCGCCTGCTGCAGTTCTTCGAGGTTGATTGGTTTTAATAAATAATCAACGGCGCTGAACTTGATCGCCTTGATCGCATAATGATCATAGGCCGTGGTGAAAATGACATGAAAATCCCGGTGCTTTACCTGTTGCAATACATCAAAGCCGGTACCCGTCTGCATTTCAATATCCATGAATACCACATCGGGCGACTGTGTATTGATCAGTGATACAGCCTCCTCTACATTAGAAGCTGTCCCTTGTACGGATAACTGGGGGCAGAATTCTTCTACCAGGTTCCGCAAAAAATCACGGCTGCGTACTTCATCTTCTACGATCAGGGCTTTGTATTTCATGTTGCAATGGTTTGTAAGTTACAAAATAGACGGATCGAATAAAGGTTGGGGAACTTCCAGTTTTGCACGGTTCGCTTCTTCCACGGGATTATTCGTTATCGTCTCAAAACGAAGATTGATCTTACGGCTTCCCTGGCGGTTGAACAAACGGATACGACGATTGAGCATGTCTTCTTCGCCGTTGATCAGTCCTTTTTTCTTTTCCAGTTCCCCCGCCCTCTCGCGGCTCATTCCGTTGTCGGTGACCTGGACAAATAATTTATCACTGCCCCCGGTAAAATCAACATGGATCATTCCTTTTTTGCCATTATTCAGATTTAAAACGCCCCGGTACAGGGAAGCTTCTACCAGGCCATGTGTAAGCAAGGGCAGTATTTTAGCCTGTTGCAGTTCTTCCGGCAGGTTCACCTGGTAATCAAACTGCCCGGGGAAACGGGTATGTTCCAGCCAGAGATATTCCCTTAATAATTCTGCTTCGTCCTTCAGAGTGATAGAAAGCTCATCACCAAAATGGATAAGCTTGCGCAAAAACGCGGAGAAGCGGCTGATATACTGTAGTGAAGCTTTCTTATCATCTGCGCTGATAAAATATTGTATAGAGTTCAGCGAATTGAATAAAAAATGCGGGTTCATTTTTGCCTGCAGCACTTTCAGTTTCAGCAACTGGTTCATTTGCTCGATCTGTTCGTTCTGTTTACTGATCAGCTGGTTTCGCTGCGCCAGTTTTTTATGCAATTTCTTTTTGGTGATAAAGCGGCTGAACAATACACCGGCCAGTAACACCAGGCAGATCACCGCAACCAGCATAGTATTACGGGTAGAGCGCTGGCGCTGCACTTCAACAGCTGTATCCATTAACCTCCTTGTAACGATCTCCCGCTCCCTGGTGAGCAGTTCAATATCCTGTGCCCGTCCGCGGATGGAATCATTTCCCGATACGCCCAGGATGATGCCGGCTACTTCTTCACCCAGATATTTTTTTATCAGACCGGCTACCAGCACATGACAGGCAGGACTGTTGAAATAGGCCTGCACCGGTTCGTCCCAGTCACTGGCTTTTGTATAGACAGCAGCAAAGCCTTCTCTCTTTGTCGCCAGTACGGTCTGTCTTTTGATCTTGATACCCCGTTGCAACGCCACTACATATATACTGACAGGTGCATACCCGAATGAATTGGGATTTTTCGCGATCTCTTTCAGCACTTCATAGTCATCCTCACGGTTAGACACCGGCAAAGAAGGGTAATACATTTTTTTCAATTTCATCAGGTCTTCTTCCATCGTGGTTTGCTGCATCGTAAACCCTTTCATTTTCTTCAGCTCTCCGATAAAAGCAAGATCGTTTTCGTATACCGGTGTATTATTATTGGTCACCACGATATTCATATCCGGCATATAGGGTGGTGAGAACTTCACTTCCTTTTTTCTTTCGTCAGTTATAGAATAAAAAGAAAGACCGAATAACCCTTTTTGAGCGGAGGATCTTATTTGCGGGTAGATATCCTCAAATGATCCTGCATCCACCCAGTTGATCCCCAGGTCGACCCCGTATTCTTTTTTTACAAACCCTTTCAGTCCTTCCATCAGTTCAAACTCCACTCCCATGATCCCTCCTTTGCCATCACGGTAAATAAAAGGTTCGATATCGTACCAGAGTGCTGTTATCGTTCCTTTTTTTTGCTGAAGTGTTTGCTCCCAGCTGTCGGCTTTAAAGGAAGGTTGAGCCATCCCCGCTCCATTGCTAAAAAGACCAATGGATAATAAAAGATAATATATGCAACGGTGGGGGTAAGGCATATCTATAGTTGTCCTTAAGCAAAGATTGGCAAGGAATCATCAAATAACGCTTTGACTTAACGAATGTGGCATTTGGCTTAACGGATGAGGAGACTGTTTTTTGTAAAATCCGGTCACAGCAACTACTTTTAAACCAAGAACTTGCCTCCCTTGAAAAAAAATATTGTCATTTGTCTGCTCGTCCTGGTAACCGGCTCCCGGCTGGCAGCACAGGAATATGCGTTCCGGCATTTAACGGCAGCGGAGGGATTGTTGAGTGATCTGCGTATCGTAATGACGGAAGACCGGCAGGGCCGCCTCTGGATCGGTTCGGATGAAGGGATCAATGTATTTGACGGTTACCAGTTGAGCAGCTACAGCCTGCCGGACAATTCGGGATTACTGCATAATAATATGCTGCGCATCTATTGCGATAAAGCCGGGACGATCTGGATCTACACAGCCGAGGGGATACAGTATAAAAAGGAAAAGGACAACCGTTTCAGCAAACTGGAAACGGGAAAGGATACACTCGATAAGGTCACTCCACTTTTTGGAGAGCTATCAGACGGTCACCTTGCGGTAGTTTCAGGGAATGATGTGCACTTTATCGACCAGCAATTAAAGATCAGCCGGCCGGCCGTTCTCTCTTCTCTTTTTAAAAAATACAGGTCGGCTACTTTTTTTGAGCGATTCCGTGGCGATGAGTGGTTTATCGGGTTTGTCGACAAACTCGTGCTCGTAAATCTAAAAGAACAGAAACTGGTTAAAGAAATAGGGTTCGCCAATGCCTGGTGTGTCAGCCGGGTAACAGACAGCGTAATTCTCGCCGGGAGTTTTGTAAAAGATTCTGTTATTCTCGTCAACCTGAACTCCGGGAAGATCGAAGGCATCAATGACTGGCCGGCCAATGATGGTAAAAGAATGACCGGTTACTCCGCCAGCATACTACCGGTAGGTAATAGCCGGTTTGTTATCGGCAGCCGGTATGACGGGGTCTATATCGCCGATCTTACCAACCGCACCCATACGCACCTGGTGCATGATTTTGCCAATCCTGCTTCGATCAAAAGCCGGTTTTGCCGCAGGATCTTTATTACCAGTGACAGCGTGATGTTCGTTCATGCAAAAGGATTGTCTTATACACCGCTGAACAAAGCCCAGTTCAATACCGTAAAAAATATCATCAACGAAAAAGGCGAGAAATATGATGGTGGCTTTACTTCTTTTGTAAAAGACCCGGATGGCAATTACTGGATCAGCACGAATAGTCATCTTACTAAATGGAACAGGCAAACCGGCATCTGTAATTATTATCCTTATTATACACCCGAAGGTGGCCCGCAGAAATTCAGTACGGTCCGTTCTGTGGTGACAGACAAACTGGGCCGTCTATGGGTAGCCACTTTTGGCGGGGGGCTGGGATTATTACAACCCAATGGAACTTTTGAACGATACCGTCCCGATCCTGCAGACCGGGATCATTCTATGGCGAGCTCGGTACAACTGGCTATTACCAAAGATCAGTATGAAAACTTCTTCGTCTGTTCCAATGCAGGCTTTACCTATTTTGACCCGATCAAAAAAACAGCACAAAATTTTTTCAACCATCCCGTATTGAAAAAAATTGCCAGGAAGCAAACCAATGTTGTAATGGCGGATACAGAAAATAATTTATGGATAGGACAGGCTGAAGGTGGTTTTTATTATAATAAAAAAAGCGATAGCCTGTATGAAATAGAAATTCCGGACTGGATCAGGGACAGGCAGATCAATGCATTTTGTACTGACCGCCTGGGCAATGTTTATGCAGGCGGGTGGTCAGGTTTGTATATTATCAACCCGGTTACGCGGAAAATAACCAGGCACCTGGGGAAGGCAAACGGCCTGGCCAGTAACAATGTAATGAGCCTGGTTTGTGATCAGCAGGGTAAGATCTGGATCATCGGTGGTGTAGGTGTTGCCCGGTATGATCCTGTCAGGGGCCAGGTAGAATCGTTTGATGCAAGGGATGGCGTAGAACAAAGTAACCACCCGCTTTGCGCCGGTTATATGGCACCGGATGGTGAGATCTTTATCGCCAGTTCGGACGGATTTAATTTCTTTCATCCTGCCATTTTGAAAAAAGACATACACCCGTTAAAAGTGTTTGTCACATCCATTGAGCTAAAAGACAGCCTGGTCAGTCTTCCCGAACTGGACCATACCGTGTTTAAATATTACCAGAATAATTTTTCATTTACTTACCAGTCGGTTGATTTTAACCTGGCACCGATCATCCAGTACCGCTATAAACTGGAAGGATTTGATACTGCCTATTTCTATTCCGGTAAACAACGCACAGCCCGCTATACCAACCTGCCTTCAGGCAAGTATCGTTTTATCGTAGAAGCTTCCGTAAATGGTAAGGATTGGTATGCCAACCACCAAAAACTTTCTTTCTCTATCCGCAAAGCTGTCTGGACAACGTGGTGGTTCCGTGTTTTATTTATCTCCCTGCTGGCAACAATAGCTTACCTCTATTACCGGAACCGTTTAACGCTGATCAAGAAACAGGCCCGTTTGCGAAGCGATTACGAGATCAAACTGAATGAACTGGAGAACAGCGCTCTTCGAACACAGATGAACCCGCATTTTATTTTCAATTCACTCAATACGATCAATTCATTCATCAATAGTAATGACCGGGCCCAGGCCAATCAATACATCAGTAAATTTTCCAAACTGGTCCGCCTGATCCTGGATCATTCCCGGGAGAAAAAGATCAGCCTTGCTGATGAACTGGAAGTAGCAGAACTGTACATGCAATTGGAACAGATCCGGTTTGAAGGAAAATTCCAGTACTATATTAATGTACAGGATGTAAATCCGCCGGATACGGAAGTACCACCCCTGATCATTCAGCCCTTTGTGGAAAATGCGATCCTGCATGGCCTTCTGCCAAAAGAGTCGGAAGGAAAACTGGATGTATCGATCCGTATGAAGGGATCATTGCTCCAATGTACGATCGGGGATAACGGTATCGGGCGGGTTGCCGCGAAAAAGATCAGGCAATCATCCGGGTTTAGCCGCAAATCGCACGGTATGGAGATCACGTTGAAAAGGATCGAACTCTTTAATAAGGAACACGGCGTCAATGAAAATGTGATCATCACCGACCTGGTTGCCCCCGATGGATCGGCTGCCGGCACCCGGGTGGAGATACCGTTGGCTTACCTGAATAGTTTCTAAAGCCTGTCCGCCTTCCGAAGGAGGGTCTTGGGTCGTTGTTGTTTATTCCTGCACCTGACTATTTCGTAATCCTGGAAACAGAGTTGCTGTATCATTGTTGCTTAATCTGCGGCGAAGCCGTATTCCCAGACCCACTCATCTTCAAATAGCTGGTTATCAGCTATTTTTAACGCTTAAAATTCCTCAAGATCGGCTGGGCCGTATCGCTTCAAACGCCTATCTTTGCCGCCCCAAATCTGTGTTCGCAGATTCTTTGGTGTTGTTCCTGGCTTTTAGTTAAGAACTGCAAAACATCAATGTCCAATGGGATAAATCGAATTTTTAAATTTTAAACAGGTAAAATGAACAATTACGAATTGATGGTGGTTTTTACTCCTGTTTTGAGTGATGATGAGTTCAAAGCTGAGCAAAAAAAATATGCGAAGCTGGTAACCGCTGCAGGCGGCTCTATTGTTGCTGAAAACCCATGGGGTCTGAAATCATTGGCTTACCCGATCCAGAAAAAAACAACGGGACTGTACTGGGTGCTCGAATATACCGCGGCATCTGATTTCAACGAAAAATTGAAGATCCAGTTATTGCGTGACGAGACAGTACTTCGTCACCTGTGCACCAAACTCGATAAATACGCCGTCGAGTACAATGCGAGAAAGAAAAGTGGTGTTAAAACAGGAACTGAAAAATTAGCGGAGGTATAAGCCATGGCAAAAAATGAAATAAAATATCTGACCGCCATTAAAAGCGACAAAAGAGTAAAAAAATTCTGCCGCTTTAAAAAATATGGTATCCGCTACATCGATTATAAAGATGTGGAGTTCCTTAAAAAATTCCTGAACGAGCAGGGTAAATTATTGCCCCGCCGCCTTTCCGGTAACAGCCTGAAATATCAGCGCAAAGTTTCCGACGCGGTGAAAAAAGCCCGCCAGATGGCATTATTACCATACGTAACAGACCTTTTAAAATAACCTCACCCTAACCCCCGGTGTTAAATGCCAGGGAGACAGTATCGGTAACACGAAACTGGGTTGGTGAACAAAAAGAGAACAATGGAAATCATTTTAATTCAAGACGTAGATAATCTCGGTGCAAAGAACGAAGTGGTAAGGGTAAAGAACGGGTATGCCCGTAATTTCTTATTGCCCCGCCAGCTGGCTGTGGAGAACAGCTCTTCCAATAAGAAACAACTGGAAGAAAGAATGAAGCAGGTAAAGAAGAAAGAAGACAAGATGCTGGCCGAGATCAATAGTGTAATTGCCAAACTCGTAGAAGCCCCGTTAAAACTGGGTGCTAAAACAGGTACCAGCGGTAAGATCTTCGGAAGTGTTACTTCCCTCCAGTTGAGCCGCGCTATCCGTGAACAAAGAGGTTACGAGATCGACCGCAAAAGGATCAGCATTACCGATGAGGTAAAAGAGATCGGCACCTACAAAGCCACGATCGATTTTGGTAATGGCAAGACCACCGAAGTAGAATTTGAAGTAATAGCTGAATAAGCATACACATAATCTTTTTTTTTAAAGTCCTTCTGCAAAGAGGGACTTTTTTTATTCACTATGTTATTGAAAAGGGTATATTCTTCTACGCCCCTCCTCGTTTTCATGCTTCCTGCCCCGTAAAAAAATCAGGTATATCATTTGTTTGCAAGATAGGTAACCAACTATGATCTTTTCTAAAAAGATCTCCTGACTGTTTCTGAGAGTTCAATCAATTTTTCTTACTCTTTAAAACAGAAACGCATGAAATTTTTTTACGTTGCATTTACATCGCTGTTCTTTCTCTTTTCTCTCCCGCGAACCGGAGCCCAGACACCCAGTACAATGACCACTGGAGTATGCGCCGGTGTCGTGGCAGATTTTAACACAAACGACAACGGCTTCAATTCACCCAGCATTTACGGGAGCATCTTTGACAGCTCGCTTTATTTCAACACAGACCGTGGATACTGGACGGACTACCTGCCGCCGGTAAGAACACAGGCTCCCGGTTTCCCGAGAGTACTGAACATCATTTCACCGCCTTACCAGAATCCTAATCCCAACGGCACGTTCAACGTGGGCTTCTATTACATCGTCAACAATCCATTGGTGGATCGTTTCCAGGTGCGGATCATCAGTGTTACACAAACTTTGATGGGAACGGTAACCAATGTGGAAGCCACTTCGGGTTTACAATCCTTTTCTGCGTGGAGCGTTCCGAAGATCTATGTGGATAATGGACCCAACGCAACCAACCTGCTTGATGGCTTCGAAGGTAATGTATGTATCCGCCTGGTCGATCCGGATATCCAGAATGGACCGAATACAACATTCAGGGTGGAAGTATCCTATATTATCAACGAAGCATTCTTTGCCGTGTTTGATGACCTGTCGATCGGGCCATTGAACAGCCCGCTGCCTGTGAATTTTATAGGTTTGGTCGCCAGGAGGAATACAGATAATACCGTGGATCTTAAATGGGATGTAAGTGAAGAGATCAATGTTCAGCAATACCAGGTGGAAAGAAGTGATAACGGATCTTTATTTGCACCAGCCGGTACGGTAGCGGCGAAGGGCAAATCGATCTATGGATTCAGTGATGCAGGTTCAACCCGCACCGTTTTCTATCGTGTGAAAAGTATTGATATCGACGGACGTTTCAAATACAGCGGGATCGTGCAATTAAAAGGAAATTCTTCTGACAGTTATGCGGACGGGTTATCGGTCTATCCTGTTCCGGCCCGGAACGAGATCACCATCTCCCATAAAAAACTGGAGAGGGATGCAAGGATCACTATCTCGTCCACTACCGGCAGAATATCTAAAACAATTGTTCCCGCAACAGGCTCATCGCATACCATCGTGAACGTAACCGATCTGCCCGCCGGGCTCTATTTTATTCAACTGGACGATGGAAAGGGTGGGTTACAGGGCACAAAACTGGTAAAAAATTAGGTAAACCACCCGGCATATAAAGACAGAAAAGCTGGCAAGTTACTGTCTTAAGCAATGATAATCAACTCCATGGATCGTTAAAACCCTGGTCAGTGGCCGGGGTTTTATCATTGAATTAAATTTGGCAGAAGTCAAAAAAAAAATCGTTATTTTGTCTTGCATTTGGTGCTCTTTCAGTTTCACAAGTCCTGAACGTTTCGAATAACGTAGAATGTTCATTGGGTACTGTTTACTGTTGACACTTTTATTTTTTTTAAAAACTCAGAAAATGAACATTTACGTAGGAAACCTCAGTTGGAACCTGAAAGATCAGGATCTTTCAAACCTGTTCGCTTCACATGGTGAAGTAGTATCAGCAAAAATTGTCACAGACAAATTCACTAACCGCAGCAAAGGCTTTGGCTTTGTTGAAATGGCTAACGACGAACAGGCTTTAGCAGCTATCACTGCTTTGAATGGCACTGAAGTTGACGGTCGCGGTATTGTTGTTAACGAAAGTCGTCCTAAACCCGAAGGTGGTGGTGCTGGCGGCGGCGGTGGCTTCAAAAAAAGAAGCTTTGGTAACGGCGGCGGTGGCGGCGGTGGCGGCGGTTACAAAGGTGGTGGCAGCGGCGGTGGCGGCGGCTACAAAGGTAAGAGCGGCGGTGGCGGCGGCGGTTATAACCGTGACCGTGGCGGCAGCGGTGGATATAACAACGATTATTAATCGATAAGAATATCACGAAGCTTTATAAAGCCTGGTTCGCAAGAGCCGGGCTTTTTGGTACCCTGTCCCTAAAGGGAACTTAGGTCGTCATTGCCTTTTTCCCTTCTTCTGTCCCTAAACTCAGTATGACATGATCTGTTCAACGATATAGTTGGTTAATACGATCAAGTATGAATTTTTTCTCGATCGAAAATATCCCCCAGCCCCATGGATGATATTTATCACAAAAGAAATAGACAGCATTGTTGTCAAATCCAAAGACGATATCAGTCTGCCATTCCAGATACGTTTTAACATCAACATCCCGGTTAATAGCCCGCCTGATCATCGTTGCCAGGAAGGAGGAGTCCTCCGGGCTCTTCAATATAAAATAATCACCAAGCCCGATTTCCTTTTTCTTTCCGAGATCATAATTGATAGTATGATACGCAAATCCTGCGGACATACCGGTAAACCCGCTGCCGCTCAGGAAAGTAAAGCTTACTAGCTGGTTAGTCTTGTATAAGAGCGTCGGCCGTATCCACATGCTCCATCCCCGGGTCATAGAGAGTACGGAATCAAACTCCACGACATCATCCTTTGTCATTTTATCAAATTGCTTTTTTTCCTGTTGAATCAGGTCGTTGATTTTTGTATGGATGACAGGGAATTCCTGCTTAGACAATACCGGGCAAATAATCGAAATGCCTGTGTGCCTTTTGGTGGGAGCAATCTCTATCGTGTCTAATTCAATATCATGTTGAAGGGCGGCTGTATCGTTGTCAGGATCACGGAAATTAAAAGTATCTGACAGTACCTGTAGGTTTTCTTTCGCTTTTCCTGTTGCAGGCTGATCTTTAGTTTTTGTTTCCCTACAGGAGGAAATGGCAAGCAATAAAATAATAACAGGAGTAAATCGCATGGCTGGGACTTGCTGGTAAGACAAATAAAAAGCAGCTACCCGGAAAGGTAGCTGCTGGTAAATAAAAAGTTACTGGGTCACCCGTATCATCCCTGCACCATTATAAGAATGATACTCGCCATTATACATCGCATCCGCACTCACTGGTCCCATTTTATAGTTACCGGGTGATACAGCACGCACCGCATAATAATAGGTTTGTTTATTACTATTCGCATCCACGAAGAAATGTATCCGGTCATCCCGAACATCCAGCGCCGTAGGTGTCATCGCATCCCTGATCCAGTCCATACCCGGGATCTCTTTGGTCCTCGGGTTCTCGATCTCGAAACCAGCGGGCAACAGGTCAGTGATCACCACATTCTCGATCGGTGTATTGAATGAACGTTCCAGGCTCAGTCCGATAATGATCAGGTCATTTTGCTTAAAGATGTTTGATGTGATTGGTTTTCCGTTCCTGTCAAAGAAATGTTTCCGCACTTTCAGGTAACTGTCTTCTTCCTTGTAAGCCCCGCTTGCACTGATGCCTTCGGCCTGCCAGAAATAATACAGCCTGCCGCTTCCTTTTGTTACGATCTCCACATTATTATTTCCCAGCGCTTTCATGTCTCCGGTCCACTGACCACCATCTACTTTGGCGATCGTTTTGCCATTCACTTTTATTTCCGCAGTAGCCGCCGAATTATTGGCAGCTTTTGCATGCTTACCCAATGCCAGGAACGCAAACGCTCTTTCCTGTGTACTCAGCCATTGACGGGTCTTCAGTTTATCGGCTACATGTTTGATCATCGTTCCAACCTGGGCATTAGCCGGATCCACTTCGATCAATGCATTCAATGCGATCGCTTCATCCCGTACATCGGAATAATAACTGCCGCCTGATTGTGGCACCGACACCTCACCACTAAAGGATGCAGGCAACATGGCCGAGAACGATTTCCTGTCGCCGGCTGTCGCATAAGCGGCTGCCAGCAGGTAACGGCTGTCCAATGCCAGTAAAGCTGTGTTCGCTTTATAATAGTTCATCGCCGGTACATTGGTCCTTCCCGCCAGTGCCAGTACGTATAAACCGTAGGCCACTTCTTTTGGTGCGATCTTTTTATTCTGGTCCCGGTTATAATAATACGTGATCGTTTCTTTGTTCTTTAACCGGTTGTTGATATAGTTCAGCATGGTTTCCAGTAAACTATTGTCCACATCAAAGCCGGCTTTTTTTGCTTCCAGCAGGAAATGTGCTGCATAGATCGTCGTCCACCAATCTTCTTTCCCTTCCCCATCCCATAAGGTGACAGCACCATTGTATAATTGGCGCATCTTTATCTTACGTATCGCTTCCAGGATATTGCTGTTCGCATTCAGTTTGTTCTGCTGTTTATTTAATTGCATCAGGTCAGACAGGTCACCATAATAGAGTTGCGGGAATGCGGCAGAAACAGTTTGCTCCGTACATCCATACGGATACTGCACCAGCCATTTTAATTGTTCACCCAGTTCGAGTACGGGCGAACGGCTTACCACCAGGCTATAATTTACACTGGCCGGCATAAAATCGCTGAGGGTTATACTGACCTTTTGTGTATTGCCACCGGTGACCGAACCGTACCCGGTTGATTTTTGTAAGGTCGACGGAGGGCGCACCGATATTTCCGTTGCGTCGGTAAATTTCTCACCCATCCCGTTCACTGTTACGGTAACCTTGCCTACATTGATGGCCGGGTCAGCCACTACTTTAAAAATAGCAACGCCTTCTCCTTTTGCAGCAAGACTTACTGATTGGTTATTGCCACCTACTATTTTCATCGGTCCTTCCACGGCGATCATAGCTGTTACATTTGCCGGCTTATCGGTTGTATTGGTCAGTGTAACAGGAACATTTACGGTATCACCCGGGCTCAGGAATCTTGGTAATGCCGTACTGACGACTACAGGATCCGCTACGGTCATTGTATTATCGGCAGCACCGAAGCTTTGTCCTTTATAAGAAACAGCCATCAGTCTCAATTCACCGCTGAACTGTGGTACATCAAATTCAAACTCAGCCACACCGCTGCTGTTCGCTTTTTTAATACCACCCCAGTAGCTCACCACTTTGATCCTTTTGGCAGGCATCGGGTTCGATCTTTTTTCCATATCGAAACCCCCGTCACCGCCGGTGCTGCTCATCCTCGCCCTTACTTCGGCAAACAACAAAGGATACAGATCAAATGCCGTGACCTGCAGTGCTTTTTTCTGGTAGAAATAATCATAGGGATCAGGCGTCTTAAAATCACTTACCTGCAATACCCCGTTATCCACCGCAGATAATGTAACAAAGCTGCCGGGTGTGGCTGTTACTTTTACTTTCTGGTGTGTTTTAGAGCGAACGGTCTTTGCCGCATCCACTTTTACAGTGATCTTCCTGCTTTTGTCTTCCACGGTTACATTTTTAAATCCATGAGCAACCGTTAATGGAATATCAGCCACTTCATGTGGTTTGATCAGCGTGGCTGTGATATATACATTGGGCACATGATCAGCATCCAGGCTCAGGTCAAGGCTGGCTGTCCTGTTAGTTACCTCTACATACTGGTGAGAAATCACATGATCGGTTTCCATTGTCACCAGCATTTTACCGCTGAAAGGAGTTTTGAACAGGGCTTTTACTTTCTCTCCTGTGAGGTATGATTTCTTATCGACCTCTATTTCAATATTGCCTTCATTATTCACTTCAAAGGAATTGTTGTTGCCACCATAACTACCATAACTGTAAAAGCTACGGCTTACATAGCTATTGGCACCAGGACGATAGACCTTTACTTCATAGTCGCCGGGGCTTCTGGGTATATAAGAATAAACAGTATTGTTGCCCACATTGATCTGCTGTTCGATCATTAATTTATCTTCTTTCTGTGATTCATACCGGAAATAGCTACCGCTTTTCGTCAATACGGTCCTGTACTCATGTTTGATCACTTCTACCCTGGCGGTTGCGCTCGTGGCATTTCCATCTTTGTTTGCAGCGGCCAGATTCAATTTCACCGTTTGGTTTAGCGGATAGTAATAGAACCAATCCTGTTTGATACCAAAGAAGACATCCTGTGTAAACACATCTACCGTGCTGCCGCGGCTTACGGGTCTGCCGGTCTCATCGAATACGGTTGTAAAGAAACTGGTTTGCAAAGCGCCCATATTGGCATAGGTAGCCGGTGCGGTATAGTCTACCACAGCATTACCAGCCGCATTGGTTACACCTTCCATCACTACTTTATCGAAGAAACTGGTTTGATTGGCCAGGCTGAAATCATATCCATCGAATTTGGGTGATGAAAAATATTTCTGCTTCACCTGTATCTCTGTTTCATATTTACGGTTGGCAGCAGGCGGGCCAAAGAAATTCATCGCATTGATGGTTAGTTTGGCCGCGTCACCTGAACGCAGGAATTCCTTATCCAGTTTGGCACTGACACGGATACGATCGGGAACAAATTCTTCTACAGAAAAATTCTTTGTTGCCAGTAAAATATCGGTTGATGTATACACTTCCAGCGTATAACTGCCTGTGATGGCTGCTGTCGCGATATCAATGCTACCTTCAACCGAGCCCTCTTCATTCAGGCTTTTCCGGAATGTTTTCAACTCCTTACCATTCTGCATCAGGAATTTCATTTTCAGCGGTACATCACCCGGGTTCTTCCATTGCGCATCCCGGAGGATCACGGAAAAATTGATCTTCTCACCGGGACGATAAACATCCCTTTCGGCATATACAAAAGCATCAAACCCGGAAGGATTATTTCTTTTACCGCCGATATCAAACCGGGAAGTATTCACCCGTGTATTATTAAAAGGAAGATAGTTGAAGTCATCGGATGTTTTAGCGATCACCATAGTTGGCTTAAAACCACTGAAATCCTTCCTGCTGTATGGCACTTCCGCAACTCCATCCTTATTGGTAGAACCGGTACCGATCAGCTGGTTATTGGTAGAGTATACCGCCACGTTCACTCCATTCACCGGCTCAGCCGATTTGATAGAATTGGTAAAGACATAAATCTTATCCTTTCCTTCTTTAGCGATCAATCCGAGGTCGGATAAAGAAATATAACGGCTGTCCTTTACCCAATAATCCTCTGATGAACGGATCACGATATGGTAAACACCTTTGAAATCCGGCAACCTGTCTTCAAACTGGGAAAAATTAAGTATCCTTCCCGCGCCACTTTTGGGCAGCGAACGCGTATCTATTTCTTTTTCATAGATCACATCACCCAGCATGGCATCGCCGCCACCGTATTCATCGGAATAATCGCCATCATCATAGTTGTCCTCGTAACTGGCATAATCAGGACCGTTATGGCTTTCCTGCGGAGAATATCCATACCGTTGCGCCAGCAAAAGATTATTCTCGTAGATCTTGGAGATGATCAATTTTACTTTCGGCACATTGGTGATCTGTACTTCAATGTTCTTACTGCCTTTTTTGGAAAGATAGACGGCTTTTTTGTTTGTAAAATTAATACCGGCTTCCAGTTCACCGAAGCCAATTCCTCCGTTGTAATCTTCTTTCATCACCCCGCCGATCTTTCCCCGCAATCCTTTGGTGATCGTTACTTCATAACTTTTTTCTACATCGAACTTATCGCTCCGGATGGTAAACCCATTTTCACTGGGCTCGACAGTATAGGTCAGTTCAGGATTAAATTTTATAAATGACCGGATACTTTCGCCGCTCAACTGCTGGCTGGTAGTAACTCTTACCACGCCTTCCATTCCATCATGCTCGGCAACCACGTTCTGAACGGTCAGCCCAAAGGGAGAAGGGATTGTCAGTGAACTAACGATAGGATCAGCGGTGGAAGTATTTCCTTTTTCCGGTTTCAATCCCTTCCCGATACTAACTTTCGCATCAATGTCCTTATCCTCTGCTTTCAGTCCGCTTATCCGTACTGATATTTTATTATCGGGCGATTGGGTGAGCATACTGAAGTCAGCTTCTTTGCCATCGATATCGATCTCCAATTTGCCTTTCAGGTCAGCGGGATCGACATGGTAGTTAAAAAAGAGATCCAGCTGGGGTACAGCGGTTGTGTTGCTTTCACCGATCCATATCACTTGAGAATTATCCAATGTAAGGTCAGGTGTATGAAAGGCTATCTTGTCGCCGTTCTTAATAGAATTATACTTGCTGAATTTCAGTACAGCACTTTTGATCTTTGCTTTATACGAAGTGGCCGGGTTCAGCGGTTGTGAAGGAGAGAATACCAATTGATCGGGACTCTCCCAGCGGAACTTTCCCGGAATAGATGGCTCGAAAGAAATATAATCGGTCGAATCCCATGCATTCAGCATAGAGTCTTTGGCCAGTGAACTGCTGAAGCGAAAGACGAGATTGCCCAATTGGGGTACTTCCCCTTTTGCATTGGTAAAAGAAAGAGTGATGGCATTCTTTTTACAGGAGGCCAAAAAAATAGTCCCTGCTGCTAACAGCGGAACTAAATAGAATTTGATACGCATAGATGTGTAGGTTAATGGTCACCCGCGTTGATGTACACGGGGGGTTTGTTATGAGTGAGAAGGTAAAGAAGTTTGATTAATGAAAAAATTAAGCTGTACATTTCTTATACAAGGTTTATCACCTTTATAGGAAATAACAGGATGTTGCGATTCTGTAGCTAAGGGGGAATATCCCTGGTTGGGTGGGATGAGTCGGAGGCGTCCATAAAGGAACTAACGTATTTGATATGAAAGATACAGTACATACAATGGGAGTTGCAAATTCCGGTAGATAAATATTTGTTAAGTGGCTGGGAGGGGATGTCCCGGTTGCACACCGTGGCATCCTTCTCCCGTTTAGTTTGCTATATCTTAATGATGAGCCAACTGATTATTTTTACATAAGAATAATTAAAGGTTATGGAATTTTTTGAAGATAATCTCTACCATATCTACAACAGGGAAAACAACCGGCAGCCCATATTCTTCCGACCCGAAAACTACCTGTTCTTTCTGAAAAAGGTCAAAAATCACCTGCTGCCCCACTGTGATATCTTAGCCTGGTGCCTGATGCCCAATCATTTTCATTTTTTAGCTCATACAGATAAGAGATCAGTTCTCCACAAGAAGCTTGCTGGCGAAGAACGCAATGTTATATCTGAAGGTATCCGCAACTTACTTAGTTCCTATACCCAGGCAATTAATAAACAAAACAAGAGTACCGGTTCCCTTTTCCAGCAAAACACCAAAGCAAAATTAATTTCAAACGATAGCAACTTTTACGGTCAAACCTGCTTCCATTATATTCATCAAAACCCAATGAAAGCAGGATTGGTGAAAAAAATGGAAAACTGGGCTTATTCTTCTTTCTCAGATTATTGTACGAGAAGGCCCGATGCATTTACCAATGAAGAGCTGGCAGTGACACTATTGGGGTTAAACATTCAAACCTTTTATGAAGACTCATATAAGAGTATCAACAATTCCGATTTAGATAATATTTTATAAAAAAAGGGTGCCACGGTTTTGAACCGTGGGCACCCCCCACGAATGAAAAAACTTAAAGTACGAATCACCAAAAAAGGGCTGCTACGCTTCGCCAAACGGTTGGGTATTGGTTTATTGGGCCTGGTCGTCCTTTTCTTCCTTTTAAACTGGATCTTCCCGCTCCCGGATAAGGTTGAATACTCCACTATTGTTACGGACAACAAAGGCAACGTGGTAAACGCTTACCTGACCAAAGACCAGAAGTGGCGGATGAAGACTGAGCTCGATGAGATATCTCCCCTTCTCCAAAAGACCATTGTTGCCAAAGAGGACAAACATTTCTACTCGCACCCGGGTGTCAATTTTTTTGCGGTGGTAAGGGCTTTTTTCAACAACCTGTTCCAAATGCGCCGTACTTCCGGGGCCAGTACGATCACTATGCAGGTGGCCCGGGCGCTGGAACCGGGAAAAAGGAATATCTGGAGCAAATTGCGGGAAATGTTCCGCGCTTTTCAGTTAGAGCTCAAATACAGTAAGCGGGAGATCCTTCAAATGTACCTGAACCTTGTTCCCTATGGGGGTAATATAGAAGGAGTAAAAGCAGCCTCGCTTTTATATTTTAATAAGAATCCCGACCATTTATCGCTGGCAGAGATCACCGCATTGAGCATTATTCCTAACCGGCCTACTTCACTAGTACTCGGCAAGAACAACGACCTGATCATCCGGGAGAGAAATAAGTGGCTTCAACGATTTGCCGCGGAAAAACTGTTTACAGAAAAAGAAATTGAAGATGCACTGGCCGAACCTTTGAACGCGTCCAGGCAAACAGTGCCGCATTATATACCTCACCTGTCCTATAAGCTAAAAAAACAAGGTGGTGATATCATTAAAACAACGATCGATCTCAATACCCAGTTCAAAACAGAAAAACTGGTGGAAGATTATATACGATCGCAACGACTGAAGAATATTAAGAACGCGGCGGTGGTGATCATCGATAACCAAACACATAAGATCATAACTTATGTCGGCTCTTCCAATTTTAATGATACCACGGACGGCGGGCAGGTGAATGGCGCCAATGCGGTACGCCAACCGGGCAGCACATTGAAACCTTTATTGTACGGTCTTTGCTTTGATGAAGGATTACTGACCCCCAAAACAGTAGTAACAGATGTTGCCGTCAATTATGACAGCTATGCACCGGAAAATTATGATGAGAAATTCAATGGTTATGTTACCGTTGAATATGCGCTGGAACATTCTTTAAATATCCCTGCTGTAAAAGGATTAAAAATGCTTGGCACAGATAAAATGATACAGAAATTATCCAGCTGTGATTTCAGACAGATACAAAAAGACCGGCAGAAACTGGGATTATCGCTGATCCTGGGCGGGTGTGGTACAACACTCGAAGAACTGACCAGCCTGTTCTCCTCCTTTGCCAACGATGGAGTTTACAATTCCGCCGTGTTTACACAGGACGCGGTAAGTCATAACAAAACACGGGTGATCAGCCCGGCAGCCAATTTCATGATCACTGAGATATTATCAAAGATCAACCGGCCCGATTTTCCGTTGAACTGGACCGCTACGGAACGTATGCCCAAGATCGCCTGGAAAACAGGAACGAGCTATGGAAGAAAAGATGGCTGGAGCATTGGTTTCAATAGAAAATATACCGTGGGTATCTGGACCGGTAACTTCTCCGGCCTGGGTGTTGCCGACCTGAGTGGTGCACAAACCGCAACGCCATTGCTGTTCAAAATCTTCAACACGATCGATTACGACAGCGATGAGGAATGGTTCAAACAACCGGCTGATTGCGATATCCGGCAGGTCTGCAGTGAAACAGGGATGACACCTGCTGATCATTGCACCAGCCTGGTAACGGATTATTTTATCCCGCTGATCTCCACGGTAAAGCCCTGTAACAACCGGGAAGAATTAATGATCAGTCCTGATGAAAAAATCTCCTATTGCAGAAGTTGTGCTCCGGCAACAGGTTATAAAAAGAAATGGTATAAAATAGTAGAGCCCGATATGCAGGCCTGGTTTGAAGAGAACCGTATCACTTACCAGAAGATACCGCCGCATAACCCGGCTTGCGAACTGATCTTTAAAGGTGCTGCTCCTTCGATCACCTTCCCGGTGAATGGGGCCGAATATCTTATCAATAAGAAAAACCCGGAACCATTACAATTGATCTGTAAGACCGCCAATGATGTAAGCAAAGTATACTGGTACATCAATAATAAATTCTACAAAAGCAGTAATGCAGGGGAAAAACAATTCTTTGTACCCGACGAAGGACCGGTACGGATCTCCTGTACAGATGATAAAGGCAGGAACAGGAATATAAAGATCACGGTGAAATATGTAAATCTATAAAACGCACGGGAACGTTAAAAACTGAACTTTCAGCAGGAATGTTGCCAACTGTTTCCAGTCATCATCGGGACACTTACGAGACCTTTATGAGACCCTGACGAGACATTCACAAGACTGCTAGGGCTTACCTCTCCATGCGCAAAGTATAGCTAAAGCATGGTCGATCCGCGAAAACAGTATATAAAACCCTGGGTAAGTGCTTTCAATTACTGCCTTGAAATTGGTTCCATCCCGACAGCAGCAACCGTCATCAGATCTTAGCCGCTGCTTCTTCCCCGGTATTGATCGCCCCTTCCATAAAGCCCTGCCAGTCCGCCAGGTGTTCACCGGCAAAATGGGTATGGATATGAGAGCGTTTCAGGATAGGCATCACCCGGAACCATTGTCCTTTTCCGTATAGGGCATATGCTCCCATAGAGAATTCATCCTTACCCCAGAAATAATTGGTCTGCGATTCGTATTCTTCTTTCGCGTCATTGAAATGCGGTTTGAGTGTCTGCATCACCATATCTTTTCTCCATTCATCTGATTGGTTGGCCACAACAGCTGCTTTCTCTCCTATGGTATACGAGATGAGTACTCCTTTCTTTGAATCCTGGTTCTTGGTGGCATGATAAAAATAATGAGGTGATTGATCGGTGATCATATCAAAACTCTCATCTTTCCACCAGCGTTTTTTAAAAACCATCGGGTTCTTGTTGATCCGTGCATATTGCAGTTCATTCATCGCATTCACCTGGTCGGCAGGCAGGCCCGGCTCCCATTTGATCTTTTTAACGGCAAATGTGGGAGCTGTGCAAATGATCTTATTAGCCATGAACGATTGCCCGTTGGTACAGTACACTGTCACACCGCCTTTGGGGTTTTGCACCACCCGTTGTACCGCATGTTGCAGTTTGATCTTCTCCATCCCGATCTTTTCAGCGATCTTTTTTGCCAGCATACTATTGCCTCCTTTTATCTTCAGGTCCATTTCATTCTTTTCACTGCTCTCCGCGTATTCGGCGAGTGCCGCAAAAGCTGAAACACTCCGGATGGTCTCCCCGAAATCGGTGCTGTCGAGTAGTTCGCGGATATCGAGATCCCTTCCTTCACAACCGTTGTTTACAAGGAAGCGCCACCAATCCATCTTATCCAGCCTGATCTTATCCGCCTGGGTCAGTTTTTCATAATTATCGATAATGGACTGGAATTTCTTTTTCCAGCCCTCGCTGTAGTCCCAATCACCGCTCTTATGATACTGGCCCTGGTAGATCAGGTGGGTATCGAACTGGTTGTTTTGTAATTCCAGGCCAAATTCATTGCAGAGATTGTGCAGTCGTTCATGCGAATTCCCCACCCATTCGGCGCCCAGCTCAATGACCAGGTTCTCTTTTTCATCGATGGTATGAGAAAACACACGGCCACTGATGCGGTTACGGGCTTCGAGTATCACGAAGTCAATTTTCCTTTTATGCAGGTAATACGCGGCAGATAAACCAGCAAAGCCAGCCCCGATAATTATGACCTTTGATCTGGGGCCATAAAAAAAATTACTGAACCCCGAAGTGCCCAGTAATATGGCGCCGGAGGCCAAAGAGGCTTCCTTTATGAACTGCCTGCGTGAACTCATAAGTAAGGTTTTGATTTACTTCTAAGTTCTGTATTCTCCCGAATACAAGCAAATTCTTTTATTCCAGGTAGTGACTCAATTTGAAAATCCTTTTTGCTTTGAAATGTTTTTTGAACCACCCTTCCTTTGTCAGGGCAGGCTACGACACAGTAGAAACATAGGTTTTCACATAGACTATGTGTTCAAACTTATGTGTACTACGCACTATATGGTTCAAATTTTCCAAACTGAGTCACTACTTTATTCTACTTTACTGATACTTCCTGCCCCGCTGGCAGTACCCGTATGTGTCGCGGCTCCTTTATATTTTATATGCGATGCACCGCTGGCATCCGCTTTCAGGCTCACACTGGCAAATACCTCAGCACTGCTCGCACCCGAAACATCCACATTTGCATTTTCAGATAAAAGATCAAAACATCTTGCATGAGAGGCGCCGCCTCCTTCGATCTTAAGATCTTTGGTCTGTCCTTTTAATAATACATTGCTTGCGCCATTTATTTCGGCAGACACCCGGGGTGATTTTAATTCCAGGTTTGCACTACTGGCCCCGCTTATTTCAATATCGATCTCTTCGGATGAAACCAGGCCCTCAGTGCTGATCGAACTGGCACCTGATACCTCCAATTTTTTAAACACCGGGGCCGATACATAGACCTTAATATCATTGGTGCCTGAAAGATTGGAATGATCTTTCGGCTCAATGACCAGCTGATCTCCATCTGTTCGCACTATTATATACTCCAGTAAGTTCTCATCGGTCTCGATCCTCACACTATAAACGCTGTCCTGTTTTATATAGACCTCGATATTGCCACCCACATCCACCTTACTGAAGGAACCTGTGCTGCGTTTCTCGGTTTTAATGGTTCCGTTACCCCGTATCCTGTCGTTATGCCCGAAATGGCAGGAAGTCAGTATTAAAGAAGAAAAAAGGGCTAAGGCAAAAAAGCGTATCATATTGTATTGGTTTGTAGTTTCAAAATTAAGTTCAAATACGGGAGACATCCCGGAATATTTGACGCTGTACCACAGCCGGAGGTTACAGGCCTAAACCGGGAAAAAATGTTATACAACCTATAACAGGTAAGGGTTTCAAACTGTAACCCATAAACTAGCCGGCTTTTTTTACCTTCGCAGCAACTTTACCCGGCCTTACCACGGGTCATAACTCTAACCAAATAGTATATATTCAACTACATGACGGAAAAGATCCTGATCCTCGATTTTGGCTCCCAATACACTCAATTGATCGCCCGCGCAGTAAGGGAAGCCAATGTCTACTGCGAAATTATCCCTTATCATAAGCCTTTTGAATTCGAACCCGGGTTGAAGGGCATTATTCTTTCCGGTTCTCCTTTTTCGGTGAACGAGGAAAAAGCTCCGGATGTGAATGTGCGGGACCTTATCACTAAAGTGCCGGTACTGGGTATTTGTTACGGTGCACAGCTAACCGCGAAATGTTTTGGTGGCCGGGTAGAAAAAAGCAACAAGCGGGAATATGGCCGTGCGCTTCTGCAAACAAAAAAAGAGGATATCCTTTTTAAAGATGTACCGGCAGAGTCACAGGTATGGATGAGTCATGCTGATACGATATTAGAGATGCCGGCAGGATTTGAATTACTGGCCACTACCGAAAGCATTCCCATCGCAGCCTTCAGGAAAAATGGAACGCACGACTCACGACTCACCACTCACGACTTCCCCCTCTACGGTGTACAATTTCACCCTGAAGTGTACCACTCCAAAGAAGGAAAAAAGATCCTCCGGAATTTCCTGGTCAATATTTGCGGCTGCTCGCAGGACTGGACGCCGGCGCATTTTATCACCGATACCGTTGAAGCATTAAAAAAACAGATCGGGAACCGTAAGGTCGTCATGGCACTGAGCGGGGGTGTTGATTCCACTGTTGCCGCGACACTGATACACCGGGCGATCGGGAAAAATCTCTACGGCATTTTTGTAGATAACGGCGTATTGCGCAAAAATGAATTCGAATCGGTCTTAAAAACATATGATGAACTGGGGCTAAATGTAAAGGGCATAGACGCCAGGCAAAGATTCTATGACGGGCTCGCAGGTAAAACGGAACCGGAAACAAAACGGAAGGTGATCGGCAGCCTGTTCATTGATATCTTCCAGGAAGAATCTAAAAAAATTGAAGGTGTTGATATGCTCGGTCAGGGAACGATCTATCCGGATGTCATTGAAAGTGTTTCCGTGCACGGACCTTCAGTAATGATAAAATCACACCATAATGTAGGTGGCCTTCCGGAACATTTGCATCTTGAGCTGGTAGAACCGCTGCGTTCCTTATTCAAGGATGAAGTGAGAAAAGTGGGGAGAGAACTGGGTATCCCGGCGGCCATGATCGACCGGCACCCTTTCCCCGGGCCGGGGCTGGCGATACGAATTTTAGGAGAAATTACTGAAGAAAAGGTACAGTTGTTGCAGGAAGCGGATCACTTATACGTTAAAGCCCTACGGGACAATGATCTGTATGCAACGGTTTGGCAGGCAGGTGCTATCTTACTCCCGGTAAAAAGTGTGGGGGTGATGGGTGACGAACGGACCTATGAGTTTACGATAGCACTAAGGGCCGTAACCAGTGTGGATGGTATGACGGCGGACTGGGCACATTTACCGTATGAGTTCCTGGCGAATATTTCCAATGAGATCATCAATAATGTGAGAGGGATCAACCGGGTGGTGTATGATATCAGCAGTAAACCTCCTGCAACGATCGAATGGGAATAAAACAGGATTGTGGTTTTGCTTCGTGCCTCGCAATGACAGGTTTATAGTTAAACTCCGATAGATGAAGAAACATTTAGCTTTATTAATTGTCTTTTCTGCAATAGCGTTTGGCAGTATTGCACAGGATACTGTTCACAGATACAAGATCGCCATATTCACGCCCTTGTACCTTGACTCTGCATTTGATTACAATGACGAATACCGCTATGCCAAAAATGTATTCCCCAAATTCATCAACCCGGGTCTTGAATTCTACGAAGGAGCACAACTGGCCATTGATTCGTTGAACAAGGAAAGGGCACCCCTGGAAGTTTTTGTTTACGACAC
>DASYLC010000023.1:0-7165 GCA_036009775.1 Chitinophagaceae bacterium | reverse complement strand
TGTTTTTACAGAAACAATATCCGGTTTTTTACACCAATGGAGGGCCTGGTAAAAAAACCAGCTATTTCTTCGATTTTTTTTCAAGGCGGGCAATAGCTTCTTCCAGGTCAAGCGTGGCTTCAACTATTTTTGAGTATTCGCGTATTTTTTTCTTTGCCCGGATAAGCAAAGCCTTCATTTTAGATAAATTTCCGGCGGCAATCGAATCGCGAATAGGCGGGTCATATACCTGGTTGTTTGACATGATTATCTGGTTTTAGGTTATTAAATTTATTAAATAACATGATTATCATAATTTTTCTCCCTGGAACTATTCATTTATTTTATAAAAAGGACGGATACTTTACTTTCTTTTAAGTGAGTATTTTCAGGTAAGGATAATCAGTGGTTGGTTATAAATGAGTGATTATTCAATCCCGCGGGTTGTAAGATCAGAAAATTCGACGCAGGAGAATGTTCCACTAATTTTGATATGAATTATTACATAACGAAAATATAAAACACCACAATAACAATTATCAGTGTAAATACGGATGTCGTATTTGTTGGCTCCCCATCAATTATCTGCTTTTTTACTCACCGCTAGTTTCGATCTTCTGCTCAGCGTTAACAAGTAAATTGAAAAGTGTCATACAAACAGAGCATCTAATGACTCACCCTTCTTACTCACCAGACAGATGAATTTCTTTGTAGTTATTTGATTTTGTATGTGAACGAAACTGTTTGATTGTTGTCGGGAGACAGGATTAGCTGCGCTGTTCCTAATGGCGGGGGAGCCAAAGCAAGCAAAGCCTGCTCGCTATCGCTTATGCAAACAAGCTTGCAACGCAGCCACAAACAAAAAGCCCTTTTGAGGTCGTCAAAAGGGCTTTGCTTATTTTGGTCGGGAAGACAGGATTCGAACCTGCGACCCCCTGGTCCCAAACCAGGTGCGCTACCGGCCTGCGCTACTTCCCGAACGTTCCGGTCAACAACCGGAATTGGGAGTGCAAATATACAGGCTTCCCGCCTTATTTAGGAACTATTTCTAAAGAAGATATACAGGAAGGTAAAATGCCCGAACAGCCTTGTTTTCATGGCGTTCCACATTCAAGTTTACCGGAGACCCGTTAATCATTCTTCACCAGCCTCATCACCGTACCATCTTCAAACCTCAGTATATAAACACCGCTTGCGTAGCAGGCTACGCTTAACGTTGAATTATTTGCCCGCAATCTGTTTGGTCATCAGCAGTTGCCCTTGCAAATTGTACAAGCGGAACGAAGCAATTTTTTACTCCCTACCCTGCTCATTTTTCTAAAAAATTGCTTATAGGATATACAAACCCCACAGCTATCGTCTGCCTTACGCGTACTTCTTTCGTACCACCTGCGAAAAATCCTTACCCGTCAACTCACTTTCGATCCAGGAGCGTATATCAAAATAAAACGAAAATCCTCTTTCGTAAGGTGTTCGGAAAATAGCAGTTATTCTTTTTTGTAATTCTTCCAGCTGTTCGCGCCGGAGCTTTCTTGTTTTGATTCCGGCAATAGTTTTAAAAAACTCCAGCATGATCTTCTCGCATTTGTATACCCGCTCTGTTTTATGCATCAGGCGGTGATAAGAACGTACCTGGTACTCCAGCAACTCATGATTTTTCAGATCATAATGAATGAACATCAGCAATAGTTTTGCAAAACTGAACTCCTCCATCTCATCATTGGTATTGCTCATGATCCGCTGGATCATCTTCAGCGCTGACCGGTAATCTTTCATGACATAATTATTGTATGCCGTAAAATACCAAAGCATGATCTTGGCCTTCATGCTGAAATCATTACCGGCAGCGGCCATGGTTGTTTTTTCGCCTGCCAGGAATTCTATTGCTTTACTAAACTGTCCCGTACGATTGTAATAAATAAAAGAATAATTATACCAGCGCTCATACCCCATGATAAATTTTTGCCGGTTCCGGATGGGATCGATAAGCGTTTTGAACTTATTGATATTCTCTTCAAAGTCTTCATATATCCCGCTGCGTACAGATAACCAAAGGTGTTGAAGATGTTCAGTCAATATACCGGTATCGATCTTTTCAGCGCCGCCTGCATTTTTTCTCGTCTCCAGGTAGGTTTTCGAGATTCTGAACGCTTCCATCGGCTTACCGATCGCCATATAATAGTCACACAATCCCAGGCTGCGCAAACCCATAGCCGTCCGGCTCAGCATATCCGATTCACTGGTTTTTAATACCGGTGCCATCAGCCGGGTCAGCTCTTCCTTTTCTTCCCGGGTACGGCAGTACAATTTCTTCCGGAGATACAATCGCTGGTAAGAAAACAGGTCCCCGATCTCGGTATAATTCTGAATGATATTAAATACATGCTTTTTCTCTTCCAGTATTTGCTGCACTTTACTGACACCGGAATCACCGGCATTGAACATTTCCCGCACATATTCCAGCAACAACACGTAGAAATGCCGGATGAAAGCATCATCCTGCAACGTGATACTTTTTATTTTTTTCAATAGCCTGCCCGATTGTCCGTGCAGGCCTTTATACTGCAAAACCTTGTACGTTTCTATCAGGTCGTTATGATCGCTGTCGAGGTCCTTGTAAGATCCATACGACCTCAGTGAAGCGACCAATTGATCGAACAGGTATTTTATTACCGCCGGGAAATTGGTGACCTTATTCTTTGCAGAAAATTTTTGGCTGATCTTTTTTTCGTCAAAATCAGAATGCTTATCAATGATATCAAACAGGCCCAGGTAACTTTTATCTCCCTGCTGGAAGCCTGTATACAATTTAAAATACCTCTTCTCGGTCCTGGTAAGTGATGCTACCAGTTCATGTGTTTCCTGCAGCAGGCTTGTTTTCATCGAACTAAGTTAAACAACTCCTTAATTTATTTCATCGAAAGTTATATCGTAGGATTTTATTTATTAGTCTTATAATATAATGTTATTCAATTATTTAGTGTTTATTATTTGTGATTAGCATTTGATAAATCAATGTAATGTTTGTACACATCAGCCGGCAATGCCAGGATAATTTTGGTGAAATGTATACAGAATGAAAAAGTTATTATCCTCCGGCCTCTTTCTTTTTTATTTATCGATATGCTGCGTTGAAAACGTCGTTGCCCAACCCACCGTGCCGTCCGGCGGGATCAGCTTCAGCTCCATTGATGGCACTTTTATGCAATTGATCTGGACAGCGGGAAATGGCTCCAACCGGATCGTAGTGGCAAGAGCAGGCAGTCCTGTTAGCGCTGTTCCGGCGAACGGGACCGATTATAATGAGAGTAATATATTCGGAAACGGTGATGCCATTCTGCCAGGACAGTTCGTTGTATCCGACGATAACGGTCAATCCCTTATACTGAACGGTTTGCAACCCGCTACCATCTATTACTTTCGTATCTATGAATACGATGGCTCGGGTGCCACGACCCAATACCTTACTTCTTCATTTGCCAGCGCTAATCAATCCACAGTTGTTGCACCCACTATTTCTGCAACTAACCTGGTCTTTAGCAACGTCACAGGTAATTCAATGACCTTAACCTGGGCAAACGGCAACGGTGAAAGACGTCTGGTGGTTGCCAAAGCGAATGCTGCAGTAAATGCAAATCCTGTCGATCTTAATTTTTATTCTGCCAGTTCCGCTTTTAGTTTTGGGACTGAAATAGGCACGGGCAATTTTGTAATGTTTAATGGTGACGGGAATACAGTCGATATAATCGGGTTGCAGCCGGGGATCACCTATCATTTCGCTATTTATGAATATAACGGATTCAGCTCCCCGGTCTATCGCGCCGCATCACCTGCGATAGGTAACCAGGTCACGAGTTTGCGGCCCTCTGTTCCTTCCAGTAACATGGTCTTCAACAATATTGATGGCACATCGATGCAGCTGAGCTGGACGCCCGGGAACGGAACACGCAGAATTGTTATAGCAAGACAGGGCAGTCCTGTTACTGCAGTACCTGTTGATGGTACTGACTATGCCGAGAACAGCGACTTTCAACTGGCAGCAGCGATAAGCCCCGGGCAACGTGTAGTGTTTGACGATGTAAACTCATTTCTCACAATGACCGGGTTATTACCGAATACAACCTATTACTTTCGTATTTATGAATATGACGGAACGGGTGCAAGCATCGGTTACCTGACAACAAGTTTTGTTACGAGTAGTCAGATAACGGCAGTGGCGCCCACCATTTCAGCAAGTAACCTCCTCTTCAGTAATATCACGGGAAGCTCGATGACGTTGACCTGGACAAGTGGCAATGGCGAAAGAAGGATCGTCGTGGCAAGAGAGGGTTCCGCTGTAAATGCAAACCCGGTTGATCTTACAGCCTACTCTGGCAGTCCTGCTTTTGGATTTGGATCAGAGATCGGCTCCGGAAATTTTGTTGTATCTAACAACTCCGGGAATACCGTTGACATTAGCAACCTGCAACCGGGTGTTACTTATCATTTTGCCATATTTGAATTCAATGGGTTCAGCAACCCGGTTTATCGCACTGTATCACCTGCTACAGGTAGTTCCTCAACTGATATAAGACCGACCGTACCATCCAGCAACATTCTGTTTAGCGGTATAGACGGAGCTGCTATTTCGATTAGTTGGACACCTGGCGACGGAATACACCGCATCGTAGTGGCCAGGGCAGGCAGTCCTGTTGACGCCGTACCAGTTGACGGAGTTGACTATGCTGAGAACAATGATTTTCAACTGGCAGCAGACCTGACCACGGGTCAACGCGTAGTGTATGATAATACAAGCTCATTTTTTACGATGACCGGTTTATTACCAAACACTGTTTATCATTTCCGTGTTTATGAATACAATGGCTCGGGTGGCAGTATTGCTTATCTCACCACAAGTTTTGCAACCGGCAGCCAGTCTACAGCTATCGCACCCGCTATTTCCGCGAGTAACATCATCTTCAGTGATATTACAGGTGTATCCATGAAATTAAGCTGGACCAGTGGTGATGGTGAAAGAAGTCTGGTCGTGGCAAGAGCAGGCTCAGCAGTTAATTCCGATCCTGTTGATCTTACAGCCTATTCAGGTAATCCCACATTTGGTTTCGGCTCTGAGATCGGCAGCAGCAATTATGTTATTCAGAGTAATACTGGGAATTCCGTTGATGTATCCGGTTTGCTACCTGGTGTTACGTATCATTTTGCAGTATATCCATTTAATGGATTCAGCACGCCCGTCTACCGGACCGTATCACCCGCCATTGGCAGCCAGGTCACCGATGGTGCTCCTTCTGTACCATCCAGTGGCTTATCCTTTGCTAATATCGAGGGAACATCGATGCTCCTGAACTGGACGCCCGGTAATGGAACCCGCCGGATAGTTGTAGCAAGGGCAGGCGCTGCTGTGGATGCTATACCAGTTAATGGTATTGACTATGCAGAGTATGATAATTTTTCTTTAGCCGCGCAGATAAGTTCGGGACAACGCGTTGTATACGATAATCCAGGTTCATCGTTTATTTTAAGCGGTTTACTACCCGGCACTGTTTATTATTTCCGTGTTTATGAATACAATGGCACGGGAGCAGGTATAACTTATCTCACGACAAGCCCGGCAACCGGTAATCAATCCACTGTATCGGTCCCAACGTTGCAAAGCAGTAATATAGGCTTTAGTGCGGTAACAGCTAATAGCGCCACTATTGGCTGGACAAACGGAAACGGAACAAGCAGACTGGTAGTAGCGAGAGCCAATACAGCCGTTAATGCCAACCCTGTGGATCTGACTTCCTATATCGCTAATTCTTCTTTTGGAGCCGGATCAGAAATAGGTACAGGTAATTTTGTGGTCGCCAAAACTTCCGGAACCAGTACGAATGTGGCGGGGCTCGTATCGGGAACTACCTACCATTTTGCTGTATATGAATATAACGGAGTTTTCAATCCCCTCTACTTACGCCCGGGAGCTACAGGTAATGTAACAACCCAAGGTGCACCCCAAACGCAAGCCACTAATGTCTCTGCCGGATCGGTAACCGCGACAACCTTACAACTGACATGGACGAATGGAAGCGGTAACAGCAGACTCGTATTAATGAAGCAAGGCTCCGCTGTCAATGCCAATCCTGCTGATAACGGGGCTTATACAGCCAACACCGCATTCGGCGCAGGCACACAGTTAGGGACAGGTAACTATGTGGTATATAAAGCGGCAGGTAATTCAGTTACGATAACAGGCCTGATCCCAAACACAGTATATCATTTTGCTGTTTTTGAATACAATGCATTTGGAGCAAACTCGCAATTCCTGGTCACCAACCCGGCAAGGGGTAATGCGACCACCTTGCAGGTCCTGCCTGTTACATTGCTTGAATTCAATGCCGAGCCCTACAACAATACAATACGATTGAAATGGGCCACCGCGCAGGAAACGAACAGCTCGCATTTTGACATAGAGAAAAGTGCGGATGGAGTTTCTTTTACCCGTATTGGAACAGTATCTGCAGCCGGGAACAGTTCAATAAGGAAAGACTATTCCTATACTGACAAGGGACCTCTCTCTGTTATAAACTATTATCGTCTTAAACAAGTGGACCTCGACAACCGCTTTGTGTATTCGCCAATAGTAAGAATAAAATATGAAGCAGGCCCGGTAGAAAATATAGCAAACCCCGTGCAGACCACGCTATCTGTCCGGTTGAACGCTGCGGCAATTACTCCCGGAAGTGAATGGCTGCTGTATGATATGAATGGTAAAATAATTCGTCGTAAAAGGATAACAGGTCCCCTAATAAATGAACCTGTCGAAACGCTTGCCCCCGGTGTGTATTTGCTGGAAATAAAAATGGGTGAAAAAAGAGATATCACCAGGCTTATAAAGCTTTAACGGTAAAATAAATACACTGCAAATGAGACAGTATCTGGGTTGGCCTGCAATTAGTAAAAGGACCATAGCTGGCATTTATTTACTGGCAATACTGACAATACCTGCCTTTTGCTACGGTAATAAGCTGACCGATTCCACAAAAAAGGAGACAGCTAAAACAGTTAACATAGCAGAGCATCTGCTCGTTTTTTATCCGCTGCAACCTGATGCCGGTTATACGGTAACTATTTGTGCCGACCTGCCCGACAATAATGATCCCAAACGGGTATATAAAAAGAAAGAACCGGGCCATGTCTTCCTGAT
>DASYLC010000022.1:0-1877 GCA_036009775.1 Chitinophagaceae bacterium | reverse complement strand
AATAACGGCGGGCAAGCTGCAATCAATGAAAAAGCGTTAAATTAAATTCAACCATGAAACATCAGCCCATTAAAACCGGTTTATTGGCCTATGGAATGTCAGGACGTCTTTTCCACGCCCCTTTTATCAGTACCCATCCCGGCTTTAACTTTATGGCAGTAACGGAACGGTCGCAAAAAAAAGTGAATCAGATATATCCTTCTGTCAGGAGTTATAATACAGCAGATGAACTGATAAATGATTCCCAGCTGGAACTTATAATTATCAACACACCCAACAGTACTCATTTTGATTATGCAAAACAGGCATTGGAAGCTGGCAAGCATGTGTTAATAGAAAAACCCCTGGCTGTTTCCGTTGCCAAAACACAGGAACTCTACGATCTGGCCGAAAAGCAGCAGCGGTATGTAATGGCTTATCAGAACCGCCGGTGGGACAGTGACTTTCAATCTGTGAAGATTATTATAGAAAGTAATAAACTCGGCAAACTAACGGAAGTGTATATTCGCTTCGACCGGTATAAACCTGTTATTGAAGCCAAAGCATTTAAAGAAAACCCGGGGCCCGGGAGCGGTCTCGCATTCAATCTCGGGCCGCATGTACTTGATCAGGCTATTTGTTTGTTTGGTAAGCCGGTATCCTGCAATAAAACCACGGCCATCAACCGTGTTGGATCGCAGGTAGATGACTATGCTTTTTTTTACCTGAAATATCCGGGCGATCTGCAGGTATACGTGTGCGTGAGTCTTTTAACAGCGAGAGCGCTCCCTGCTTTTGTTGTTCATGGAAGAAACGGCAGTTTTATCAAAGAACGGACAGATATACAGGAAAGCCAGCTGGACCAGGGAATATTGCCTGATGATAAAAATTATGGAACAGATGCCACTGAAGGGGAACTGACACTTTACGACGAGAAAGGAAAGAAAACAGTTGAAAATATTTCAACGCCCCAGGGAAATTATAGCCAGTTGTTTGAAGCCGTTTATCAGCAGGTGCGTAACGGTCATCCCTATCCGATAACAAAAGAACATATTCTTTGGCAAATGGAAATACTGGAACAGAAAGATGTGTGAATCAGGAATTAATATTGTTAAGATCATCCCGGTGATTATTTAATATTGTTGAATATCATCAGTATAAACAGCGATCAGGAATCTTTAAATCACGATAAGATATCTACTAATGCGACTTGCCATATGAGAACTGTATTTCTTTTTTTCCTTTTTTGTTGGATCGGCCTTGTATCCTGTAAGCAACGTGAAGAAAATGCTACCTGGAAGATCGCCCGGGGCAACGCCGGAAGCAATGCCTATTCTTCCCTCGACCAGATCAATACACAAAATGTACAGCAGCTTAAAATTGCGTGGACATTTCACACGCGTGATTCGGGTTATACCATACAATGCAATCCTATTATTATTAATGATATCATGTATGTTACTTCACCTGCCTTAAAAGTGATGGCACTTAAGGCGGCCACAGGTGAACTGATCTGGCAATTCGATTCATTCAGTAAAATAAAATCCGATGGGGTGAACAGGGGAGTGACGTACTGGGAGAATGGGACAGATAAGCGGATCTTTTTTAGTGCGAATTATAAACTGTTTGCATTAAATGCAGAAACCGGGCAGCCTATAACCAGTTTTGGTGAGCAGGGTATTGTTGACCTGCGGCAGGGACTAGACCGTAACGTGAATGAGATTGCAGTGGAAGCCACTTCTCCCGGAATTATTTTTGGAGATCTGCTCATCACCGGTTCAAGGGTAAGTGAAGGAGAAGGCGCTGCTCCGGGTCATGTGCGTGCCTATAATGTTCTTACCGGTAAACAGGCATGGATCTTTCATACCATACCCAAGCCAGGCGAATATGGGTATGAT
>DASYLC010000021.1:0-15543 GCA_036009775.1 Chitinophagaceae bacterium | reverse complement strand
TCAGTTCCACTATATGCGCTCTTTTTCTCTTTGCCCTGCTCATCATTGTCATGTTGAGCATTTCCACGATAAAGGAGAAAGCCATACCAAAGTAGATATAATTTTTCAGGTGTAATTGGTGAGCTGCAGCACTGTCCCATCCTTCGACAAGCAGGCTGATACCAATCATGACAAGAAAGGAAAGGGCAAGCATCTTTAATGTCGGGTGCTTGTGAATGAAGCCTGATATCTTGGGGCTGAAGAGGAACATGATCGTCATAGCGATCACTACTGCAGCGATCATGATCTCGACATGTTTCGCGGTACCCCCAGCTGTGATAATGCTGTCAAATGAAAAAACAGCGTCTATCAGCACGATCTGCCCGATCGCCTGGCCAAAGCCTAATGGTTTTTTATTTTTTGAATCTGCATTAGGGTCTTCACCTTCAAGCTTGTGATGAATCTCCATTACGGATTTATAAATCAGGAACAATCCTCCCCCGATCATTACAAGGCTGGCGAGGTCAAATCCTTTATCACCTATCGTAAATATGGATTTTCCTTTTTGTGCAAGCAGCCACCCCAGGCCCATCAGCAAAAGACTACGCATGATGATCCCTGTTACCATCCATAACTGGCGGGCTTTTTTCTGTTGTTTGTTTCCTTTTAGTCTGTTCAGAATAATGCTGACAAAGATCACGTTGTCGATACCCAGTACCACCTCAAGGATAACAAGAATAAAAAAACTGATGATACTTTCACTGGTAAATAAATGTTCCATAATTGCTTATTGTCAATTGCCTGTTGGCTTATTGTCTATTGATAACTCCCTGCAGATCTGTTTCACGATACCCGGCCCTTCATAAATAAACCCCGTCCATACCTGTACCAGCGATGCTCCTGCTTCCAACTTTTCTTTTGCGTCCGTTCCTGTAAAAATACCACCGGAAGCGATAACAGGGATCTTTCCTCCTGTTTTTTGAGAAATATATTTTACCAGTTCTGTGCTTCTTTGTTTTAATGGCTTACCACTTAATCCGCCGGCACCGATCGATTGGAGCCGGGCGTCAGAGGTTTGAAGCCCGTCACGGCTGATGGTTGTATTGGCAGCCACCAATCCGTCCAGTTTTATTTCCATGGCGAGATCGATTACATCATCGACCTGCCCGGCGGTAAGATCGGGTGCAATTTTTAATAATAGAGGTTTCGGATACGCCTGAACAGCATTGATCGTTTGCAAATGCGTCAGTATCTTCCGGAGTGATCCTTTCTCCTGCAATTCCCTCAGACCCGGTGTATTGGGAGAACTTACATTTACTACAAAATAATCAACATAGGGATGGAGCTCTTTGAAACATATCCCGTAATCTTTCCAGGCATCTTCGTTGGGCGTTACTTTGTTTTTTCCAATATTGCCCCCTATTATCAGTCGTGAGCCACGAGCCGTGAGTTGTGAACCGGCCCGGGATCTCCATTTTTTTAATCGTTCCCTGATAACATTCACTCCATCATTATTAAACCCCATCCGGTTGATCAGTGCTTTGTCTTCAGGCAAGCGAAATAATCTTGGTTTATCATTTCCGGCCTGGGGCAAAGGTGTTACAGTCCCTATTTCTACAAAACCAAAACCCAAACATTCCAGTTCGCGGAGATACCGGGCATTCTTATCAAACCCGGCACCCAATCCAACAGGATTTTTGAATTGCAGGGCGCCCACAGCCCACAGTCCATGGCTTATGGCCGGCGGAGAAAAACAAGCAGCTAAGATCTTCTTAAAACCGATACTGCACAAAGTTCTCAGTGCATTCATTGAAAAATAATGTACCCATTCAGGAGAGAAACAAAAAAGAATATTGCGGACTATTCTGTACATGCGGCCTTAATTATAAGTGGCCAGTTTGTCCAGTACCTCTTTACTAAACATTTTATTGATCGTCGCGTCTCCTTCTTTCAGGTTCACAAAGGTCCATTCTTTTGAATGTTCATCTTTGGCTGCAATCATCGGGCTGGTTTGCCGGATCCGGAGAACACCGGTAGCCTTATCCAGGTTTACATTGTTTTCGCCATATTTTTCAGCCATAGTAGCACGGATCATTTCATTTGTTTCATCGCTGTTCCCCTGAGCGCTGTCTTTGGTAAAAGTCATGATCATCACCATCGAGTAGATGACCTTCGCATAATTGCCTTTTCCTTCTTCGAATACTGGATACACTTTGTCAACGGTTAATGAATCCATCTCCACTTTTACTTCTTTATTATTAAAACCATCTTTCATGAACTGGAGTAATTGCGCCCGGGGAACGATCTCAAATAATTTGGGGTATGTATAATCCAGCACTTTTTCAATATCCATATTATCATTGGCTTTCATGAAATATGACAGGCGCTGTTCCAGGGAGGTACCGGTTGTCTCCGTCCCGGTCTTTTTCTTGTCCGAGCTCTTACAGGCTACCATGAACAATACTGCAAAAACGATCCATATTTGTTTCATAATCATTGATTTTTTTCAAAGAAACCTTTTCCGGGCAGGACGGCAAAAATTTTTTTCTAACTAGTTATACAAGGCAAGTTTGTTTCTCACCTTTTTATCCAGCAAGTTATCCGGGGAGGCACCCTCGTCCAGACTTATAAATGACCATTTCTTTGCATGCGGATCTTTGATCGCCAATAACTGGCGGTTGACATGGAATTTTGTCCACCCTGTTGCGGGATCCACGCCGATCTTCTTCATTCCGGGTTCATTACCCCATATCAAAGTTCTCCTTAAAGTGGCTTGCGGTGCCGGATACATATCCGTGGATATAACATGGTCGGTAACAGGACCAGTTATCTTTTTGGGAGCAACGCTGTCTTCCGGCTCTCCTGCATCGACCCATACGTTTATTGAATAAGAAACTTTTGCATAACGCCCATCCTCCACCCTGAAGACAGGGTATAATGAATCGACATGGAAGGAGTCTATTTTGAAAAGAGGGGATCTGCCGGCAAGGTTTTTTTTCATATCATCCAAAACAGATTCACGGGTGGTATGCTCAAAGATGACCGGGTGGTAATAGTCGATCATTTTCTCCATATCCATGGCTTTATAACAATGAAAGAACTCATCCAACCGGTTGCGAATGGCGGCATCTTCTTTTTGCGGAGCAGTACAGCTGCAGGAAGCCAGCAAAACAAAGCCAGCAATAACCTTTGTCATCATTGTTGTTCAAAGAAACCCTATCCTGCGGGCACAGCAAAAACTTTTTTCCCCAACGCCTGAATCCATTAATTTTGGTGTAGAAAGTTGCATAAACAACCAATTGGATGGTTTAGGCTGGGTTTCCGAAAATGTAAGATCCTTTTGCGTTTTTTAAATCCTGCCAATCACGAACTATAGGCATGCAAAACTGTTTATTACCTTACAACAACCATAAACCATCCTTCGATAAACTCAGGACCCATAAACAATAAACTATTTATCATGCAAGAGGCATATATCATTGCGGGTTACAGAACGGCTGTTGGCAAGGCAAAACGCGGGGGATTCCGTTTTTATCGCCCCGATGACCTGGCTGTAGAGGTCATCAAAGGACTGATGGCAACGGTACCGCAATTGGAAGGAAAAATGGTGGACGATGTGATCGTGGGCAATGCCGTGCCCGAAGCAGAACAGGGACTGCAGTTCGGAAGGATCATTTCCGCAAGGGCACTGGGCTTTGATGTACCGGGGGTGACCGTGAATCGTTATTGCGCATCCGGTCTCGAAACGATCGCCATGGCCACGGCCAAAATCAGGACCGGTATGGCCGACTGCATCATTGCGGGGGGAACAGAAAGTATGAGTTTGGTACCAACAGCGGGTTGGAAAACAGTGCCATCCCATAAGATCGCAAAAGACGATCCCGACTATTACCTGAGCATGGGATTGACCGCAGAAGCCGTGGCCAAAGATTATTCCATCAGCCGTGAAGCGCAGGACGAATTCTCTTATAACTCCCACCAGAAAGCCATTGCAGCGATAAAGAACGGTCATTTCAAACCGGGCATACTTCCCATTAATGTGGAAGAAGTGTATCTCGATGCAAAAGGGAAAAAACAAAAAAGAGATTATACCGTAGATACCGATGAAGGACCAAGAGCTGATACTTCCCTGGAAGCGCTGGCAAAACTAAAACCGGCTTTCGCAGCGGGTGGTGTGGTGACCGCGGGTAATTCTTCCCAAACTTCAGACGGCGCGGCTTTTGTTATTGTAATGGGAGAGAAGATGATGAATGAACTCGGGTTAAAGCCTATCGGCCGTCTCGTGAACAGCGCTGTAGCCGGTGTGCATCCCCGTATCATGGGTATCGGGCCCGTTGCGGCAATTCCCAAAGTAATGAAGCAATCGGGAATGAACCTGGCGGATATTGACCTTATCGAATTGAATGAAGCTTTTGCCTCACAGGCGCTGGCAGTTATACGTGAAGCAGGTTTGGATCCTGCAAAAGTGAATATCAACGGGGGCGCCATTGCATTGGGTCATCCGCTGGGGTGTACCGGTGCGAAACTGACCATCCAGAATTTGCATGATATGAAACGTCTCAATAAAAAATACGGTATGATCACTGCTTGTGTGGGTGGAGGACAGGGTATTGCGGGTATTATTGAGAATCTGTGATCCGCTAGCTGAGCAAATAATTTGAAACCGGTTACTGCGATCTGTTTTTTATTCAACTTTGAGTACCTCTTTTGCCAGTCGCTGACCGTTCAGTGAGAACACTACAAAATAGATCCCGCTTTGTATTCCTTTTTTAGCTGCGTTGATAGTAAAACTATGCTGACCCGCTAATTGATTTTTCCGGTCATAACTATAGATATGTTTTCCGTCGGCTGAAATGATCTCTATCGAGATATTGGCTTTTTTCTCCAGCTCATATTTTACGATAAGATCACTGGCAAAAGGATTGGGATACACTTTCAGGTTGGCTTTGAATAATTCCGGCGTCATCACACCAGTGATCTTGCTGATGGCCCATTGTATATTATAGGTATGCAGTGATACATGATTGATCGACCGGCTTAATAGCGTGGTATCTATCACCGTTGCTAATAAAGTATGATTGCCGCCACTTAATGCAGCGGCATTCACCGTTACCGTATCCGTATTCAGTGCAACAGTATTGGCATCCAGCTTCCAGGTTGTCTTCAGCGTATTGGGCAAGGGTAATACCAGGTTGAGTTTAAATCCAAGATCAAGTGTACCTGCAGGGAGAGGGCTTGCATTCGCCGGGGCAAAATTATCAATGGGATTGACCAGGTTATGGATCCTCTCGATTATTGCTTCTGTGCAAACACTGCAAAAATCAACACCGAGTACTTCCATTTTACAGCGGTTGCCCTGTGCAGGCCGGTACCAGCCCGGTCCGCCAATATAAGGATAGACGCCAATATTATTGGTGCCGACCCAGTTCTTCCATTTCACCAATAAAGGATCGGATTGCGCTGTCATATTGGCTTTCTCTGCCGCATACACTGCGCCGGCCCAATATTCATCTGCCAGGGCACTAAACGAATGACCTAGTTCATGGATCGCTACTTCTGCGGAACTGGTATGTGTGCTGGCGGTAGCAAGGCTTCCACTCGATCCTCCGTAATAAGGAGAGTGGGCGATAATAAAAGCCTGGTCATAAGATGGTAAATTGGACGACAACACAGAAATGACCTTAGCAAAACTATCGGGTACCAGTAAACGATGTATGCCCGCATAATCAAAACGGCTCCCAAAATAATTCCTGGGATCGATGGTTGGTTGTGAACCTCCGCCAGGGCAATCCGGGGCTGTGTTGTAATGTTTGGCGCCGGACTCCGCAGAAGGTACTCTTACCTGGAAAACATTGAAGTAGTTAATATATTCCTTAAACGGGGTTGTCTGGAAAAGTTTGTTATTGATAGCGGTGACATCCGTTATAAAAATTTGCAATTCGGATGCCAGGTAACCATCCGCCAGGTACACATAATTGATCCTTTTATTCAGCGGGCCTTTCTTCACAACGGTATCAGTAGGAAAGGACTGGCTGAAAGCAGTGCAGGTAACAAAGAATGTTAGGACAGTAACTATTTTTTTCATATCCCGGTTATTGATCCGCAAGTAAAATTGAATGGTTAAAAATAGTATGATTATTTTTATCGGGATCAATTTCCGTGATCAGCACTTTTGTCATTTCCTTTTTATAATTGAAACGGAAGGCCAGTTCGGCCCGGGACAACCAAACTTCTTTTATGCCCATGGTGCCATCCGCAAGCACATACTCCAGCTTTTTGTGCAGGGGGTTTTCGACCGTTATCCTGTCAACCAGGTTGTTTTTCTTATCCAGCAGGGAAATCTGCCAGTTACCAGCCTCATTGCCGGCATTCTCAATGCTGCCAGGCTTTATCTGTCCATCCGTTGTTTTTTGATACAAAATTTTTGTAGCGACCTTTTGGGAAACAGAATCCCGGGTCACTTCATAAGCAACGAAAAGAATTTTTTCCGGGGCAATACCGGAGTCAGCAGGATTTATTTTTGAATGACAGGAGAGAAGGGTAAGGACAGTTATGGATAGTATATCTAAACAGTTTCTTTTCATGTAAATTATCTTAATTCGACTGCAGATGTCCTGCGTTCATCAGGATATGTAAGTTAAAGAATCAGTCAGAATAGCCTTTAAAAACAAGCTGTTTCCGCCCCTGTAATTTTTTTGCAACAATGATACATTTATCTATATTTGCAACATTGTATCAAAATTTAAGTATGAAAAGATTTCTCTTTTTTGCAAGCCTGCTCATTTGTTCATCTATAACAGTGCTGGCACAGAATGTCGTTAATCTAAGAATTGGAAGAACCAGCAAGGTCAAACTTTCGGGGAAGATCACTGATACAAAGACCGGTGAATTGCTGCCCGGAGCCTCTGTATATTTTGCCGATGATAAGATCGGCGTATCGGCTGATGCGAATGGTAAATATGTTTTGAATAATATTCCTCCCGGACACCATGTTATCGAGATCTCGCATGCCGGTTACGCTACACTGGTTGAACATATGGAACTGAATAACGACACGGAAAAAGATTTCCAGCTTTCTTCCGAAGTGGTGGAGAACCAGGGCGTGATCATCACCGGGGTTTCCGGTGCTACAAGTATACGGAAGACACCTGTACCTGTAACTTCTATCAAAAGGACTGCATTATTACAATCTTCCGCTACTAATATTATCGATGCGCTGAGTCATGTACCCGGTGTGTCACAATTGTCAACAGGTCCGGCCGTTTCTAAACCCATGATCCGTGGACTCGGATATAACCGGGTAGTGGTCATCAACGAAGGAGTGCGGCAGGAAGGTCAGCAATGGGGAGATGAACACGGCGTGGAGATCGACGAACTGAGTGTGGGAAGGGTAGAAGTATTAAAAGGTCCGGCTTCGCTGATGTATGGGAGCGATGCGCTGGCAGGTGTCATTAATTTTATTACCAATACACCGGTTACGGAAGGAGCTGTAAAGGCAAATCTTTTGTCGAATTATCAAAGCAATAATGGTTTGTTTGCCATCAATGGAAATATCGCGGCCAATAACAAAGGGTTGAATTGGAACCTGTACGGGACGTACAAATCGGCCGGTGATTACCGCAACCGCTATGATGGCAAAGTGCTGAACTCACGGTTCAATGAAAAGAATTTCGGCGGTTATATCGGGATAAATAAAAGCTGGGGCTACTCGCATCTTATCTTCAGCCGGTTCGATCAGCGCCTCGGGCTGGTGGAAGGCGACAGGGATGATGCAACGGGGAAATTTATTTTATTTGCCGGTTCTCCGTTAGAAAGGATTGCAACCCCTGCTGACCTGGATTCAAGAAAATTATTTGTTCCGCTGCAGCGGGTCCAACACAACAAACTTATTCTCGATAATAATTTTGCGATCAAAAAAAGCAGGTTGAAGATAAACCTGGGGTATCAAAACAATCTCCGCCAGGAATTTGGCAACCCGGAAGACCCTTCGGAAAAAGGATTATTCTTCGATCTTAAAACGATCAATTACAATTTTCAATGGCAGCTTCCCGAATTAAAAGAATGGCATACCACGATCGGCATAAATGGCATGCACCAGAACAATACAAACAGGGCTGCTGAAGCGCTGATACCGGAATACAGCATTTTCGATATCGGGGCATTTGTGTATGCGCAACGTTTATTCAAAAAGGCAACTGTCAGCGGAGGATTACGTTTTGATAGCCGTTCGGTTGATTCCAAAGAATTTTTCGAAGGCCCTGCTCCTAAGTTCAGTGCCTTTACCCGCTCCTTCGCTAATTTTTCCGGCAGCGCCGGTATCAGTTATGAACCTTCAAAATCCCTTACCCTGAAAGCCAATATTGCCAGGGGTTTCAGGGCTCCAACACTCGCGGAACTTGCCAGTAACGGGGCTCATGAAGGAACCAACCGTTATGAATATGGTTACCGTGCTTTGCGGTCGGAGACAAGTCTTCAACTCGATGGAGGTGCCGAGCTGAACTATGAGCATTTCAGTATCGGGCTCAGCACTTTTTACAACCGGATGAATGATTTTATCTTTTACCGGAAACTGGGATCGGTATCGGGTGGCGATTCCCTGGTGAATGTGAATGGGGAAGATATTCCGGCATTCCAGTTTGACCAGCACGATGCGAAACTGGCCGGTATCGAAGCCTCTGTCGATATACACCCGCACCCGCTCGACTGGCTGCATTTTGAGAATACCGTTTCTTTTGTGCGCGGACGATTCGATGATGTCATCGATGGAAGCAGGAACCTGCCACTGATCCCTGCCACAAGACTGAGCAGCGAGTTGCGGGGCGATTTTAAAAAAGCAGGAAAGTCATTCCATAACCTGTACGTGAAGATCGAAGCCGATAAAACATTTGCACAAAAAGTTCCTTTCACCGGCTATGATACAGAGACCGCCAGCCCCGGCTATACCTTGTTGAATACCGGCGCCGGTGCAGATATTACCGGGAAGAATAAGAAAACGATCTTTAGTATTCACTTATCGGTGATCAACCTGGCCGATATCGCATATCAAAATCATCTGAGCCGGTTGAAGTATGCAGCTGCCAATATGGTCACGGGCAGGAACGGGGTCTTTAATACAGGCCGGAATTTTTCTGTGAAACTGAATATTCCTCTTGATTTCCAGAAAAAATGATAATGAGCAAATTGATTTTGGACCATATAGAACATAGGACGCAATAGATAACACCTGGCTTATGTACAACTCTACTGCTCCTGTGTGGTGCAAACGAATAACTATCTGATAACAGCAAAGCAGCGTCAATTCTTTTTAAATAGTAAATTGCGGGATGGAAATCACCCTCAATACACCTGCGTTATTATTCCCCGCCATTACATTGTTGTTGCTGGCCTATACCAATCGTTTTGTCGCGATCGCCAACCTGATCCGCAAACTGCACGATGAATATACCAGCGGAAAGAAGACCAAGATATTGCTGCAACAGATCAACAACCTGAGAAGGCGGCTCAATTATATCCGGAGTATGCAGGTACTGGGTGTCTTCAGTTTTTTATGCTGCGTGGTTTCCATGTTCGCTATTTACAAAGGATGGACAAAAGCTGCTGAATATATTTTTGGCCTGAGCCTGTTGAGCCTGATGGTATCGCTGGTCATTTCATTGTTTGAGATATTTGTGAGTACCAAAGCGCTGGAACTGGAGATCGGTGATATCGAGGAGCTGGAAAAATCGGGCTTTTTTTCAAGTTTCAGGCAGGGGAGTAATGATAAAAAAGAATTGTAGATTTACAGCAATGGGTAATCGCTTTACAAGACTTTTGTTTTTGATCGCTGTTATGGCGTCGGTTGTCGCCTGTTCCAGGGGCGGGGATGACGTTAGCAGCGGCGGAGGTGGCGGTCCCCATGTATTTGTTCCCAGCGATACTACGGCTCCGGAGATCATCATCTTTACACCTGCCGATAACCAGGTCTTTTCAAACGGCAACAATATCAGTATCACAGGGCGGGTAACCGATGATTATGGATTATACCGCGGTACCATCCGGATTGTCAATGATGCCAATGGATTTATGCTGGTCAACCAGCCGTACGAAATACATGGCATATTGCTCTATAATTTCAATATCTCCCACACCACTTCCGTCAGTACTGTATCAAATTATACCGTCACTGTTTCATTTGAGGATCATGGTTTGAATTCAACCACGAGATCGGTGAAAGTGAAAGTGAATCCCTGAGCTTAACTATTTTACATCAGCTTCAATAGATTCTCCCAGTTGCCACCGTTGTAAACTTCTTTTACACCCTTTTCTTTAAGTACCTGTACAGCCGTACTGCTGCGGTCGCCGCTGTTACAACAAACAATGATGGGTCTTTTTGTTTCTTTAAGACGGTCGGCATTTGCCTTGATACGGTCGACGGGAATATTAAATGCATCGGGAACATGTCCGCGGTCATATTCGGTACCGGTCCTTACATCGATGATGATGGCACCTTTGCGCAAAGCGGACCTGATCTTATTACCACTAAAAAGATTGAATAAAAAACCCACGCTGATCAGTTTTTGATTGACAATGATTTCCAGAAAACATCAAGACACTTCATTTCTTTATCATCCGCTGGGTCTACAATGATCATGACGATCATGAATCCTCCCTTTTTTACTTTGACAGGATAAACAGCATACATATTTTTTTCATCATCCAGTACCAGGGTGGATTGTTTTCCTTTTATTACTTTGCCGGACCGGAGTGTTTTACTGACATCCTTTTTTGTTTCTTTATAGCCCGCGTCGATACTTTCCTGTGTTATTTCTCCCAGCATATAATCGCCGATCGTTTCAGGATTTACATCCTTGTATTTTTGTATCAGGAAACTGTTACCGCTGCCGCTGATGCAAAGTATCTGGTCTATATCTTCAAAATGTTTAACGCTTACTGTAAAACCCGGCGTATACTGGAAAGAAAGGGTCGAATCTTCAAATGTCAGTCTTTCTTTCTGTTTTAGTTTGATGTTCAGGGTCTGCCCGTTCTTTGTTTTAAGGACCGCCGGTTCATCCAGGGATACAGAGACCGTGTCCCCATTGATCTCAAGGACATAATTTTTTTTGCTTTGTGCATCACCTGTTATGACAACAAGCAAAGCAAGTGAACAAAGAAAGAGTTTCATGGCTTTTATTTTAACTATTGCGCAGGGGCCGCTTTGAATTTTCTTTCGCCGATCTGCTGGCGCCACATGGCATAGTACAATCCTTTTTCAACGAGGAGGGTATCATGGTTGCCTGTTTCCACTACATCTCCTTTTTCCAGTACATAGATCCTGTCGGCATGCATGATCGTACTTAGCCGGTGAGCGATGAGTATCGTAACCTGGTTGCCCTGCCTTGATATTTCCCGGATCGTATCAGTGATCTCTTCTTCTGTCAGGGAGTCCAGTGCCGAGGTCGCTTCATCAAACAAAAGGAGCTTGGGTTTACGGAGCAAGGCCCTTGCAATAGATAAACGTTGTTTTTCACCGCCGCTTAATTTTAACCCGCCTTCCCCGATCATCGTTTCAAGTCCTTTCTCCGCTCTTGCAAGCATTTGCTGGCAGGAAGCCTTGTTCAACACATCCAGCAGGTTTTCTTCCGTGGCAGAAGGATTTACAAATATTAGGTTCTCCCGGATCGTTCCCGAGAACAATTGGGTATCCTGCGTTACAAACCCGATCTGGTTACGAAGATCATCAAAGTCTATATTGTTCTCATCAATGCCATTGTACAGGATCTTTCCCTCCTGCGGGCGGTAAAGACCTACCAGTAATTTCATGAGCGTGGTCTTTCCCGAACCCGATGGCCCGACAAATGCGATCGTTTCCCCGGTCTTTACTTTAAAGCTGATATCATTGATCGCTTTTTGCGAAGCGGTATGGTGTTTGAAAGCGACATGATCAAATTCCAGGGTTTGGATCTGTCCCAAATGTTTGGGATTGGCCGCCTGTGGCTCCGGCGCTTTTTTCATCAGAGTATTAAAATTCTCCAGGGAAGCCTGTGCTTCACGATAGGTCAGGATAATATTCCCGATCTCCTGCAAAGGACCGAATACGAAGAAAGAGAAGATCTGCATGGTCACAATTTCTCCCGCACTCATCTTTCCCTGGTAAATAAATAACATCAGCAGGAACAGGATCACCTGGCGGAGTGTGTTGACAAAAGTGCCCTGTATAAAACTGATGCTGCGGATACGTTTTACTTTGGTTAGTTCAAGTCCCAGTATTTTAAACGTGTTCTTATTCAGTCGGGATACTTCCTGTTGCGTAAGTCCCAGGCTTTTCACCAATTCAATATTGCGCAGCGATTCCGTGGTAGCACCTGCCAATGCTGTTGTTTGGCCGACGATTTTTTTCTGGATCGTTTTTACTTTTTTGCTGAGCAAATTGGAAATGATGGTCAGCAATATGATACCCCCGAAATAAACCAATGGAAGACTCCAGTGGATCGTGGTGGCGTATACGGCCACAAAAATGATCCCCACGATAACCGGGAAGAGGATATTAATAAAAGAAGCGACGAACCGTTCCGTATCGATCCTTACTTTTTGCAGGATACTCAGTGTTTCACCGCTTCTTGCATCCTCGAATTCCTGGTAAGGTAATTTCATCGCATGCTGCAGTCCCTGTGTGAAAATAGTAGCGCCGAATTTTTGGGTGATAAGACTCAGGAAATAATCCTGGAAAGCTTTGGCGATACGACTTATCATCGCCACCGAAATGGAAGCGATCAGCAACCATACCACGCCATAAATAGTTATTGATCGCTCTGTTTTCACGATAGCCCCGCCAGGTCCCAGCATCACACCAGGTTCTGTATAAGGTCTTTTGGTGAACAGGAAATCGTGCCAGGTCAGAGGGTCCACTTTCTGGTGATAACTGCCCAGGTCCACTAATTTACCAAAGATGATCGGGTCTACGAGGGAAAAACCGATATTGATGGCGGCTAATAACAGCACAAGTCCAACCAGCCATTTATAAGGTTTCAGGTATTTTATAAGAATCTTCATATCAGCAGTTAAAAAGTAAAGATAAGGTCAGCACAAAAATCATGTCAACAAATAAACTGGAAACTATGTCATCGTTTTTTGAGCAAAAGCCTACCGAATATACGAATCTCTGTGTGTACCGTCAGGCAATATGTCATGCAGGAAAACCTTTGGCCAAACAATATAACCCTTCACCAGTTCTTTTGTTGCCGCATGAGCCAAAAGATTATCAGCAATATATTGAATGGGTGTTTGCAGGGCGATCAGTTTTTCCGCCCCGCTGCGGCTGACGGCATAGGCATAGGTATAGTCATGGAACCCTGCTTTTTTCAGGTGACGGGAAAAAGGTTTTGCGTATAAATTCCGGATCACCCGGTGATCCCATTTCAAACGACCCAGGCTATGCTGCAAATGATAAATGGCTTTCTTGAAACGGGAACCGATCGTATCCCGGTCATTTTTATCCCAGCCCCATAACAGCAGTTCACAATCCGGGGGAATCTCGTCCAGGATAACCTGTATCGAGGGCAATCTTTTCGGATCAGGAACCGCATCGTCTTCAAAAACAAGGATGTACCGGTAATTGTTACCGATCATTTCTTCATACATCATCCGGTGGCTCCAGGAACAGGCGATCTCTCCGGGACGCATGGTCTTGTCAAAACGATGATGGAGCCGGGTCAGTTCTTCACTGAAGATGTTCTTCTCTTCTAATTCTTCGACAGAGAACTTGTTTTTATCGGCGCCGAAATAAAAAGAATAATTCAGTCCCCTGAACCGTTCCGCAAATAATTCCCTCCTGGCGACAGCGGACTCCACGCTGAGGACATATACCTTATCGTAATAGTTATTAAGCGCCTGGAAATAGTCCTGCATGCGGTGAGAATTCCGGTAAAGATAAAGAACCCTTTTTTCGAAACCTTAGCTTGCCGGGAAGTCTTTGGCAGCCCTGACCCTCAGCGCCTGATTGATATGCCGGTGTTCATGTTCGACCAGGATGAGGATAGCTTTCCGTAAACTGTATGTTACGAACCGGGAAACCGGCGAACTGATCCATATCCTGTCGATATTGTGGCCGCTGCAGGCGGCGATATATCCCAGCAGGCTGTCCAGGTGTTTGTGGAACCGCTCCAGGATGACCGCGTCGATCGTTGTGTCCGGTGGAATTAAGATCCGGGCCGTTGGTGATCTTCTTCTTTGCTTTTCCTTTACTATATCCAGCAGTATGATCCCAAACAATCCACTGAAAGGGCTCCATCTCTCCCAAAAGTTCATCCTGTATTTGCCTTCCGTGATCTTTTTGAGTACAGGAAAATAAAGACAATCGGCGATGATAAGATGATCGAGACACTGACCGATACTCCAGCTTTCGTTGGCCGGCCTCCAATCCAGTTGTGCGAGTGAGAGATCGTTGAATGATGCTTTTACTCTTTCCCCTGCCCGTTTCCCTTTTTCAACCATTTCTTCGATGAATTGCTTGTCTTTCACTGCCGCTTGTTTTCTTTGTTTATGAATATATCTTTGATGCCATCCTGGCCTTAAAATTATGACACCTCTTGTTTCCATTGCCCTTTGTACTTATAATGCCGGCGATTTCCTGGCGCCCATGCTGGAAAGTCTTTTGCAGCAAACATGGACCCATACAGAGATCGTTTGCTGTGATGATAAAAGTACGGATGATACGGTGCAACGGCTGGAAGATTTCAGCCGGCGTTATCCCGGCAAATTCAGGGTATATGTCAATGAGTCGAATCTGGGGTATATAAAGAATTTTGAAAAATGTCTTTCCCTTTGTACCGGCGAGCTGATCGCCATCGCCGATCATGATGATATCTGGAAATCCCATAAGATCGAAACACTGGTACATGCGATCGGTGACGCTATGATGGTCTACTCCGATTCTGTTCATATTGACAAAGAAGGAAAAGAACTGGGCAAAAAGATCAGTGATAGTTTCCGCCTGCATGACCGGCCTCATCCCAATGCCTTTATTTTCTACGATTTTATCTGGGGCCATACAACATTATTAAAAAAAGAACTGCTCGGGTTTGCGATGCCTGTACCGCCGCACATGCCTTACGATACCTGGCTTGCGTATACCGCTGCTTCCCTATCGCATATTAACTATGTAGACGAACCGTTGACCGGCTGGCGGCAGCATGAAGGATCTTTTACATCGGTCACTTACCAGGCCAACCAGCAAAAAAAAGAACAGCCGGAAAGGAAAATGGAAGAGCATCGGGAAAAACTGGAAAGGATCAGCTTGCTGAAAGAGAACCGCTATTGCCGGAATAAGGAATTCATGGAAAAACTATATACCGCATACGCCGGTTTACGGAAAGGATATTCCTCGAAACTCTTTTTCCTGCTGGCCGCAAATCAAAAAACGTTGTTTCCTGTATGGCGCAGAAACTATCTCAGCAAGCTGAATGAATTCAGGAAAATGGCCAGGAGAGTTAAAAGTACTTAGCCAGCAACCCGGCCAGGTAACCATCACCGGATATTGCCCGCGACTGGTCCAGGAATGGCCGGATAACAGAGAGATCGATCTCAAAA
>DASYLC010000020.1:0-5870 GCA_036009775.1 Chitinophagaceae bacterium | reverse complement strand
AAGAGCATAAATGGAAGGGATAGCCGGTATATACCAGCTTCTTTGTTTTTCATGGTCGTTGAAATTCTGTCCTTTGAACAGCAGGTTCTGCCAGGTAATAGTATTGGTGACCTTATCGACAGAATCGAGATAGGCTTTAGCATGTGTCGCCCGAAAAACACTGTCCTTAAAATGAATGAAGCGAACTTCCTTTTCTGTCAGGGGTTCTGTACGGTTAGCCTGCCAGAACGAGCTGTCCTGTTCATAGGCTTTTTGAGCGGCCGTACTGATCTCGGTGCCAAAATATTTTTTGTCGAATATCTTATTCAGCTCAAAATCCCTGTACGTAACTATGGTCCGCCCGGATGCTTTTCTTTTATCTGATCCTGCACTGTACGTGAATTGCTGCCGGGTGATCATCCAGGTTTTTAGGTTCACCTGTTCGTATTCCTGTTCTATTTCAAAAAAATCATACGCTGCGAGGTGATATTTCGGCAAAATCAGCTTTGTATGCAATACTACCCAGGCGCTGTCCATGACTGTTATCTCTCCTTCTACCGTAGCATTACTTAACTGTCTTGGCTTGATCCCGATCGTATAGATCTTTCTCCCGTTGATCGTTTCGGTTCTTAAGGTTTTAAAACGATAGGCTACCAAGCCGCTGTAACTAAGTGGTGATAAAAAAGGAGTTTGAGCAACAGAAGGGATACTGACCAGGTTATTATAAAAATTAATATCGCCTTCGGTCGTGGAAAGATAGAACAGGCTTTGCGGGTTCCCTTTTTTCGTAATACCTAACCGTTCTTCTTTTATTTTCCGGGAAGATTCCCTGTCGAGCCGCAGTACGATCTCTGCCAGTGACATCCTGTTGAGTTCGGCATTGGCCTGCTGTGCTTTCATCATCGAATCATTCCAGGCAGCTTTTTTAGGTTTTTTATACGCCATCGAATCTTCCTGGACTGCCTTGATATATACGTTGCAGGAATAAGCGCCGGCTGCGTTTTCAATGGCATCTTTATTCCGGATCACGTTCCGGATATAATCCTCTGCCTTGTCTTTGAATTTTCCCTTTACTGTTACTTCTGAAAGATTGGTAGCATCACTGGCTTCCATGATGATATTCTGCTCATAGTCTTTCTTAGCGAGGATAATAGTGATCACCTGCGGTTTATATCCCACCATACTTACGACCAGGTCATACTTTCCTTCCTCCAGTTCCAGTGTATAACTTCCATCTTCTTTGGTAATACTGCCGTGCTGGTATTCTTTTACCTGTACATTGGCAAAAGCCAGCGGTTCCATTCTGGCATTGGTGACCTTACCATATATTTTAACGGGTTGAGCCAGGGCAGAAAAGCCCGTGAAGGAGAAAACAATAAGTAGCAGGTTCCGGTACATAGCAGTTGGGCGGCAAAATAGAATCTTAAACCGAGCGACTGTACTACAACGAAAGTTTTTCCGAAATATTTAACAAGGGGGATATTAAATTGAAAAGATCGGGGGAAGAACAGGAAAAGCTGGTTAAAAACCTATGGTTGTTCCTTAGGATATTCGTGCTTCGCACTATTGAACCACATAGGAGCATAGACATATAGGATACACATAGACATGGTTATTACAAAAAAATATCTCGATGAACTCACTTATAAAGTAACAGGTTGCGCTATTGAGGTTCATTTCTGATAGAACTGATCTTGAGAGGAATAAATTATAAAGATCAGGTCCGGGTTCCTATAAATTACAAGGATTAGAGACAGAAATCCGGCTCGACGTTCTGATCGAAGATATTCTATGTGTTGAGTTAAAAGCACTGGATGGGTTTTTACCGGCCATGAAGCGATATTGCTTTCTTATATGCTATGCTGCAAAAAACCGAAAGGGACTCGTATTAACTTTCGATGCCAAAAATATTTTTAAAGAAGGTCAAAAAAATCTTGTTAACAGTCTTTTCTCTTTATTGCCAGAAATATAACCTATGTGTTACCTATGATACTATGTTCCTATGTGGTTCCAAATATAAAAACAGCGATCTATGACTTATCTCCATGCGTTTCTAAATCGATCCCATGTCGTTAAACCGATCTTGAATTGCACGGGGTTATTGAATTTATTAGCAACCGAACCGACTACATAAATGCCCAGTTTTACTCTTGCCAGGGGATTGAACGGCCACTTGAATACACGTTCCAGGCCCGTGAAGAATTCAAAATAGCGGAGACTCCTGTCCTTTGTCACTAAAAAACCACCACCCGCTATCTCCTGCAATTTTAATTTTTTCATGAAAGGAATACGGTTGATCAGGAATCCATTGAACTCATGAACAAGATTCCCCTGCCAGAAACGATCGAATACCGGGAAAGTGGAATCCAGCGCCTGGAATGATTTGCTGGGATTCTGGAAAAATAACGGATCGCCCTGCCGCATGAATTTATAATCAATGATCCGCAGGTCCTTTGTATTGACAAAATCACCGGTCTTAATGATATAAGCAGTCTGTCCGGCTACACCCAGGTTGATATGATGTTCCAGTCCAAATTCGAGGTAATCGAAGTCGATCTTGCTGCGAAATAGTTTAGGGACCCCTTTTCTCCAGGTAACATAAAATGTCGGCCATTTCGATCCGAGATAAATTTTTTCTTTAGGTTCCCGTACATATTTCAGTTTGGGTGTAAAGAATAGTTTGACTTCGTTATACGTGGCATTATAGGGATCGAACTGCACCGGCGGATCATTGGAAATACCGAAGATGCTGTCGGCATTATTTCCCACTTTATAATCCGCCACCGAACGGCGGAATGCCACTTCGAATTTGTTCAGGATGCGGAGACCATTGAGAATATCGACACCATGTGTAATTTCCAATGAATTGTTCAGGTAAATATTACTTCGCTTCAGCACATTCACCCAGGCATCACCCGGATAAATGAATTCAAAGTTCCGGCCACCTCTCACGGTAACCGTACCCCTGTTAAAAGGATTGTACAAATATTGTGCACCCAGTGTCCCGTTCACATCATGGTTACGAAATCCATAACTCAGGTCCGCTTCCAGTTCCAGTTTTTTCCGGGAGGGGAATGTCTTGCGGTAAGCGCCCGCCAGTTTCAGTCTTGCTCCGCCAAAAGCTACAGGCTGTATCATCGAAGTGATCGGCGGCAGTATCCACATCCTTTCTTTCTTGTGGTCATTAAAGATCTGTCCGAAGATCAGCATCTTTTTCCAGGTGATCTTATTCAATACTTTATCCATCGAATCCAGGTACGCTTCACTCCGCATATAACGGGAGATACTGTCCTGGTACCGGGAATAGAGTTGCTGTTGACGTGATAAGGGCTCTGTTCGTACCGATTTCCAGAAAACAGAATCCTTCTCATATGCTTCCGCTGAGGTGGAACTCACTTCATTGCCGAAATATCCTTTCTTAAAATCCTTCTTTAATTCATAATTGGAATAGGCCACTGTCGTTTCTCCGTACAGCCTTCCTTTTTTTGTCTTAATATAATAATTGAACTGCTGCCGGGTGATCATCCTTGCGCTGTCTCCTACCGGTCCATACTCCTGTTTTACTTCCATATAATCATACTCCGGCATATGCGCGGGGGGCAAGGTGAATACAGCGCTGAGTACGGCCCAGGTGCTGTCCTGCACCCTGATCTCACCTTCGATCGTTGCATTGCTCAGCTGCCGGGGTTTGATACTTATCGTATATACTTTAGGTTTGATGGTCCGGTCGATCTTCACCGTTTTGAATTTATATGCTACGAGTCCGCTATAACTGAGTGGTGATACAAAAGGTATTTTGGAGACCGGGGGAGTATTGATCAGGTTATTATACAAATAAAAATCTCCTTCTGTTGCCGAAACATAGAAAAGACTGGCCGCATTCCCTCTTTTGATCACCCCCAGCCGTTCTTCTTTGAACTGGCCGTTCTCATTTTTATCGAGACGAAGGGATACTTCTGTCAGCGCCATGCTTCCAAAATCTTCGTTGATACCATTATCATCGTCATCATCCTTTTTCTTTTTGGTAAAACCAGAATCCAGCTGGAATGCTTTTATATAGGCTTTGTAGGAATGCGAACCGATCGCATCGAGGATGGTCTCTTTATGCCGCACTACATTCCGGATCAGTTCTTCTGCCCTGTCCTTCGCTTTTACCTTCATGATCACTTCCTCAAGACTGGCCCCTTCATCCGTTTCCATCGACATATTCTCGGTGATATCTTCATTGGTAACAAATACCGTTACGATCTTTGTTTTGTAGCCGATCATACTCACAACGAGGTCATATTTCCCCCTTTCCAGGAAGAAATGATAAGTACCATCGTCTTTGGTAACGGTACCTTTCCGTAATTCTTTTACTTCCACGTTTACCAATGGAATGGGTTCGTTCCTGTTATCCAGCACAGTACCCGAGACTTTGTACAACTGGCTATAGGAAATAATTGAAAGCAATAAAAAAAGGAACAGTAAGAAATATCCTGGCTTAAACTTCATTTTTCTCCCGGTGATTTATTCCAACTACAAAATTGTGATTAATAAACTGGTACGGGGTATTTTACCAGGCTTTTTTAGTTTTTTAACAGAACCCTAAGACAGCAGTACAGGCTGAAAAATAAAAAAAGCAGACCTTCCTCCCGGCTGGTCTGCTGATAAATAGTAGATCATTTATTTAATCCTTTTTTTCAAAATCGAATTGGTCCTTGCCCTGGTGAGCAGCAAATGCAGCAGGGTTACCATACGGACCGAGATATTTGGCAGGACCAAAGCCCAATATTGGCCAGAAGATAAAACCAAGGAAAATCAACCCGGCCGTAAAACCTTCATCTTTCCCAAAGCTTTTTGAGATCATATTGATAAGCCAAACTGCAAAGTAAATATTCGCAAACGGAACCAGGAACATCAGGACCCACCAACCCGGCTTGCCGGCGATCTTGGTCATTATATAAATGTTATAGATTGGTATAATTGATGCCCAACCTGGTTGACCGGCTTTTACAAACACCCGCCAGCTGGCTATGATACCTACGATGCAGATGATCAGCCAGACGATGATAAGTCCTATAGGAATTTCAAAACCGGACTGGTATTCGTATTCCATAGTTATTATTAGTTTTGGTGAAATACTAAAATAAGTAATTTATAACAATTCGCTAACCGTGAGAATCAACGGACTTTTACTACAGGAAAATTCATTAACTAAATCTTCAGGCCCGTTATTTGTATTCACATCTGTGAATAAGTAACTTTAGGATAGAACAATAGTCATAAGTTATATTTGGAAAAGAAGGGTAAACCTGCCATTGGCAGCAACGCTTCTGAGAATGGTCAGAAGACGCAGTAATCCGGTACTACCTTTCACCGGCTTTGTGAATACATGGTTCCGCTTCCACCCAATGAAAGAAGCCAGCCATATAAACTGAACTGAATTGACAGACACAATCATCAACCTGGAGACCGTTAACCCTATTGAATTTTTTGGTGTAAACAACGGTAAACTCGACGTTCTCAAAAAGAAATTTCCCCTGTTAAAGATCCTTTCCCGCGGCACACAGCTCAAACTGAGCGGTGCTCCTGAGCAGATCGATACTGCGAGGGAAAAGATATCCCTGATCGTTTCCTATCTCGAAAGAAATGGCCATATGAGCCAGAATTATTTTGAGCAGGTATTGGGCGGCGATGATGCTGAGGTCATTGACCATTTCCGCGAAAAGAACCCCAACGAAGTACTGGTCTTTGGCCCCAATGGAAAATCAGTAAGAGCCAGGACAGCCAACCAGAAAAAAATGGTGCAGGAATCTGAAAAGAATGATATCGTGTTTGCCATTGGTCCTGCCGGTACCGGTAAAACTTATACCGCTGTTGCCCTGGCAGTTCGCGCATTAAAGAATAAG
>DASYLC010000019.1:0-3951 GCA_036009775.1 Chitinophagaceae bacterium | reverse complement strand
TCCAGCCCTTTGTAAAGCCTGGTGCTGATACGGTTGATATGCTCATATACACCCGGGTTCTTAAGCATTTCCAGGGTAGCGACTGCCGCCGTAGCATTAACAGGGTGCGCATTATAGGTACCTGCTATCAATACTCTTTTTTCAGGATCAGGTGAATCGAACAATTCCATGATCTCTTTTTTTCCGCCGATCACACCCAACGGGTAACCGTTTGCGATCGCTTTTCCGAATACGGATAGATGAGGTTTGACATCACAGATTTCCTGGTATCCGCCAATCCCACTACGGAACCCTGTTTTCACTTCATCGAAAATGCAGACGGCGCCATATTTTTCACAAAGGTTGTAAACCCCTTGCAGGTATCCAGGCTTTGGCAATACGATACCGATGTTTTGCAACACCGGTTCGGTCAATACACAGGCAACAGGATATTTTTTCATCACATATTCAACAGAGTCGAGGTCGTTGAAATTAATGATATGCACTTTTCTTTTCGTGTCTGCAGGAATACCGGCGGACAATTGAATAAACGGGTATTCACCGGGTGAAATGCGTTTTCCGATCTGTTCCAGTGAAGGCATGACAGACCTGGCCACTTCATTGTGCCAGCCATTGTAACCACCTTCTATGAGAATGATGTCTTCCCTGCCGGTATAAGCTCTGCTGAGGCGTATCGCATGCGCGGTGGCTTCACTGCCTGTATTGGTGATCTGAACAAGTTCGAGCGAGGGGATCAATTCGCAAAGCAGGGAACTCAACCTGATCTCGAGTTCATTGGTACCGCTTCCGAATAAAGACAATCCTGACCGGATCGCAGCGATCACCGCTGCATTGATCACATCGTTATTGTGACCGAGCAGGTGTGGCGCAAAAGCGGCGTGATAATCTATATATTCCTTACCATCCACGTCGTGGATCTTGCTGCCCTTGCCACGACTGAATATAATAAAGGGGTCCACTTTCCTGTTTAACGAAACCACACCACCTGCAATAAAACGGCTGGCTTCCTCTTTCAGCTGCGCACTCCTCGATGCTGTTTCATAGATATTCATTTTCTTCCCTTAAGTTTACAGTGATATACCAGATTTTTGTTTACAATTTTAAGCAAAATTTGTTTACATAAAAAATTATGAAAACAGATTCTTTAGCTAATCGCGTTTATTCTGATATAAGGAGAAAAATCCTTACCAACCAGCTCCAGCCGGGCATCCGCCTCAAGGAAGACGCCTGGGCCAAAAAGTCGGACGTAAGCCGTATGGCCGTTCGTGAAGCCCTGACCCGCCTTTTAGGAGAGAAACTCGTGGTGGTGGGCGAAAAGGGAGGGTATTTTGTAAAACCGATGACAGAGGCCGATGTGCACCAGATCCGTGAATTAAGAGAAATCCTGGAACTCGGCGCCCTTCGCCTGGCCTATAAAAAGATCACTAAAGAGCAGATCGCCACCCTGGAAAAGATCTGTGACGACTTCACCTCCATGGCCAAACAAGGTTATTTCAGCGGAGCCTGCGAAGCGGATATAAAATTCCACGAGACACTGATGGAAAGCGCCGGCAATGAAAAGCTGATGGAGTCCTATCAATCGAGCCATATTCCCCTGTTTCACCTCAAAATGGGGCAATCGCAGCTTTTTATGGACGACTATGACCTGACCGACAAAGAGCACCGCCAGATCGTAAAGGCCCTGAAAAGCAAGAACCTGAAGCTTGCTGAAGAAACGATGGTGAAACATTTTGCGCGGGGAGAAGCGACTACGCTGGCTTAAGGAGACAGGGTGTCAAAGTTCATATCTATCTTCTGCAACAACTCGGCACCTGGCTTTTGACCGGCCAGTTGTCCGCCATCGGCGACAAATGTTTGTCCTGTCATGAAACTGCTTTCGTCACTGGCAAGGAATAAGAATAACGGCGCGATATCCTGCACTTTGCCGGGCCTGTTGAGCGGAATAAACCTGTCCACAAACTCTTTGACGAAAGTGGGTGAATCGATCTCCAATGACATAGGGGTCTGCAGGTAACCCGGACAGACCGCGTTTACCCGTATTCCCAGGTGCGCCAGCTCCAGGGCCATGGTCTTTGTAAGCATGATGATAGCGCCTTTGGAGGCGTTGTAATGCGCATAACCGAATTCACCATCCATCCCGTTCTTACTGCTCATATTGATGACTACCCCTTTTTTGCGGGCAGCCATGGCACGGCAGACAGCCTGTGCAACAAAAAACATTCCCGTAAGATTGATGTCAATGACCTTCTTCCATTCCTTTTCGGTGATGTTGAGAAAAGGCGTTTCAAAAGCAACGCCTGCATTATTGATCAGGACATCAATAGGCAGCTGTTCGTCCGCTTTCCTTATTGTTTCAAAGACATTTTTATAGAGTGTCACATCGATAAGGTAGGCATAGACCTTTGCACCCACTGCCTGCAATCGTTCAATAGCATCAGCCAGGTTCTTTGCATGATTGTCCAATAAGGAAAGTATCGCTCCTTCCTTCGCAAATTGCATGGCTATTTCCAATCCTATGCCTCTGGCGGCTCCGGTAATCAATACATGCTTACCGGCAAAACGTTTTTTGCTGTCCATAATAGTATACTGGCAGTAAAGAAGAAAAACAGTTAAAGATAACCCGTCTTTTAATTACAGGGATTTTCTGATGATAAGGCTGAATGGGTTTCTGATCTTCTCTTTTTTATTTTCAAGGATGAGTCGTGCTGCCATTTCGCCCATCTTGGCGTGGTCCGTGGAAATGACAGTGATCCCATCCAGCAGGATCTCTTTTAGCGGTGTGTCATTGTAAGAAATGATACCGACCTCTTTGCCTGGCTGCAACCCCATGGATTGGCACTTCTTGATCAGCTCTACCAGGTCCGTTTCTTCAATGACGATGTAGGCATCGTCTGCCTGTATCTCCGTTTGGGCAGTTATTTCATTGATCAATGTAAACCTGAAATTATTCTGCATGCAAAAGGCTCTGAAACCGGTGACGATCTCCTCGGGATACTGAGGGCATTTCGGGTAAGCAAGGACCAGGCGTTTATATTTTTTCAATAAATGCCGCCCTTCTTCCAGCGCGCTGATGATATCGTTTACAAAATCCTGGTATACGGCCGAATAATTACCGGGCAGGTATTCGATATCCTTGTCCAGCAGGATCAACCGTTCCCGGGGGATCTGCCGGATCAGTTTGATCGCTTCCTCCCTGTTCTCGTAAAAGTGAGGCATGATCACGAAATAATCATAATCATTGATATAACTACGGATGATATCTTCAAACAAGCGACTATCGCCATGATAGATCTTCAGGTCAACACTGGCCTTATTCCCCATACTGTTCATAAAGGAATTATAGACCTGCTTCTTGTAATTGCTGATCTTATTGAAAACAAGCAGGACCCGGAAACGGGTGGTGATATCCGTTCTGTTGATGTAAAAACCCTTGCCTTTGACCGGAAGCAGAATGCCATCTTCCTCCAGGATATTGTATGCTTTCTGCACCGTATCCCTGGCGAGGAAAAATTCATTGCTCACCTCATTGATGGATAGCAAACGATCCCCTTTCTTCAGTTTACCCAGTTTGATCGACTTGGTAACCGAGTGCACAATTTGCAGATATTTGGGTGTTTTCCGGTTACTGTCTATCTCAAAAATGGGTTGCATGGTATTTGATTCGTTGGTCATAGAACAATTAACTGGTTTCAGATCGTAAGCGCAGCAGCCCCGGTTGTATAAATAGGACAAAAATAATCAGGCCTTGCTGCTTTATGTAAACAAAAAATACATAAAATTGTAAACAAATATAGCACCATAAATAGATTTTCCATGGTTTCTTATCTGGACATCAGTATTTTCCTCATTTATTTTATAGTGCTTTTTACGATCGGCATCCGGGCTGCGCGGAAAAAAAAGCCGGGTTCGGCTGAAAGTTTTTTCCTGACCAACCATACTTTGCCCTGGTAT
>DASYLC010000018.1:0-8017 GCA_036009775.1 Chitinophagaceae bacterium | reverse complement strand
CTGGTTCTTGTATTGGTTCATCATCGCTTTCATGTCCATTTTTTCCTGTAGATCGGCTTCGTTCGTCGTCTGTGTATAACCGGGCGGTATTTCAAACAACATTGAATCCAGTTTCAGTGTAGAAAGCTCAACCGTTTCGAGCGCAGTGCTGAATTCATTGGATTGTCCACCCATGATGATCGTTCTTGTTTCAGTAAGCGGGAATCCCAGTTTTCCCTTGCCGCTCCGGTGCGTTATATATTTATCGATACAATCTGGTTTTTGCGGATCCCGGGGCATCGTTGCAGAAGCAACGTAGCGCACCGGGCAATTGAATTGCGGCAGATCGATATACCAACCATTCGTTTTGATGATGATACTATCTTTCATGCTGCAAGCATCGGACGATGGCTTTATCTTTTGAGTGGTCCAGATATGCCGGGCAGTGAATCCATTCATTTTTTTCCGCTCACCGGTATCGGTGATATTGTACCACATATGAATTGTCCCCCCTTTTTCCGGAGATGTTATCACAGGTTTTGTCTTTACCGCAGCCGCTGGTTTTGCAGGCTTAACATCCTCGTCGATCAATTCGCCCTCTTTACCAAACGGCTCGATATAGTACAATTTCTTTTTATCATTCAGCTTGATCGTGCGCTGCAGATCGCATTGCTCGATCAATACCGGTTGCGGAGGCATCCCCATTAGACCGGCGGCTTCTGTTCTTTTGCGCATTCCTTTTACATAGATCGTGGATTCCATGTTCATCCCCGAAACACTGGTAGACTGGCGTAATTTATATTGCTGTGCGCTGGAATCAGATGGAAGGATTTCCAGGAAAATGAATAGGAACGAAAGGAGAGCTAAGCGGTTCATGGTTGTGGTTTTGATAAAGGTAATTAATTACCAAAAATCATTGACCATTCCGGTCGATGCGGGAGAAAATTAAAATGCCCCGGGAAGCATACGTTCCCGGGGCAAATGACTATGAGTTAAAGCGGTTACTTACAGCTTGATAAACTTCAGGTAAGCAGGTGTGCCTGATTTTCGTTTTAGTATAAGGATATAATGACCGGCTATAAGCCGCTCTACATTGATTTGCTTTTTGGTTTGATTCATAAGGCTGATAGCGCCCATCACTTGTTTTCCATCCATGCTCATCACCTGGAGCGTCTGCCATTTATCAGAAAGCCGCAGGCTGTCGATAAACAAAATTCCGGTAGATGGATTTGGATAATAGACAATCCCGTAACTACTGCCGGGGACGGGAGTTACGGCGGTAACGGTGTTAACAGTGAAAGCAAGTGCATTGCTCATTACCGTAACGGGATTTGCGCAGTTTGCATTCGACACCAGCTGACACCTTATTTTATCACCTGTCAGGACCGGAGTGTAAGTGAGGCCGGCATTGGTTGCGCCAGGGATATTCTGCCAGTTATGCGTTGACGTACTGTCCTGCCATTGATACTGCGGACTTCCCCCACCGTTAAGAATGGCGGATGAGATTGTGGTGTTTTGCCCTGTCAAAACAGTTGTAGTTCCACTAATAACGATAGACGGCGTCACCGTAGCATTCACGGTCATATTGATGGCATTGCTCGTGGCAGTTACAGGTGATGCACAGGGAGCATTACTGGTCATAATAACTTTTACCAGGTCACCATTTATCAATGTTGTAGATGAAAAGACTGCATTGTTTGTACCTGCATTCACCCCATTTACCTGCCACTGATAAACCGGATTGAATCCGCCATTAGTTGGTGTCGCGGTGAATGTCACATTTGTTCCTGGACAGATATTGGTTGAAGAGGCTGAGATAGAAACTGCCGGTACCAGCGTAGCATTGACAGTCATTGCAACCGTATTACTTGTCGCGGTGGTTGGTGAAGCACAAGGCGCATTGCTGGTCATGGTGACTTTTACCTGGTCACCGGTTGCCAATGTTGTAGATGAAAAGACGGCACTGTTCGTACCCGTATTTATGCCATTTACCTGCCATTGATAAGAGGGACCAGAACCACCATTGGTGGGCGTTGCTATAAAAGTAACATTGGTGCCTGCACAAATAGTAGTTGAAGAAGCTGAGATGGAAACCGCAGGAACAACCAGGGCATTCACAGTCATGGTAACTGTATTGCTTGTGGCAGTCGTTGGTGCAGCACAAGTTGCATTGCTGGTCAAAATCACCTTTACCTGGTCGCCGTTCGTCAGTGTGGACGAGGAGAAAACCGGGTTATTGGTGCCCGCATTGATACCATTCACCTGCCATTGATATGCCGGTGTTGTTCCTCCGTTAGTTGGTATTGCTGTAAACGTTACACCGGTGCCTGCACAAATGGTAATAGCTGATGAACTGACCGAAACAGAAGGCACTGGCACTGGGTTTACAACCATCGTAATAATGTTACTGGTTGAAATGGCCGGAGTGGCACAACTAAGACTGGTTGTCATAAGGACTTTTATCTCCGCCCCATTGGTAAGTGTGCCTGAGCTGAATGTATTGCTATTTGCCCCGGCATTCACTCCGTTAACCTGCCATTGATACGAAGGTGTCGGGCCGCCGTTAACGGGAGTTGCTGTAAATGTTACTGTCGTTCCTGCGCAGATCGTTGTTGCAGAAGCAGCAATGGTTACGGAAGCAGGTAATCCGCTTACCAGTATTGTGATCATATTACTTGTAACTGGTGTGGCGGCCAGGCAGGCAATACTGCTGGTCACCTGTAGTGTTACCTGGTCGCCGTTCACCAGTGTGGCTGTGGTGAATGTATTGCTATTAGTACCTGCATTGATGCCATTCACCTTCCATTGATAAGTTGGTGATACGCCACCGTTAATAACCACCGACGTAAATGTTACGCTGGCTCCGGGGCAAATAGATGTAGTTGCCGTAGAAATGGTAACATTCAATCCTTTTGACTCATACGCACCACGGTCGACGGTCCCATTTACTATCCTTGGAGAACCGGTGATATCAGTGGGGATGGCAGTAACTGATGCGTTGTTACCGGTATTGATGGATGGAGTGCAAGGATCCGGGTACAGGCCGTCATCGGCAGTGAACCATTTGTTATCGGTTCCTTTTGGATTGACCGGGTCTATAAATGTAAAATTAGAAGGAAGACTATTAGTCGCCAGGCCATCAGTAGCGGTTACAGAATACTGCACATTGAGAGAAGGAGGCGGTCCAAATGTTGTGGCGCGATACCAGTCTGAGTTAGCGAGTGAATGAGGATTATTATGGAACAGCTGATCTTTAAATACTGTATTCCTCACTACTACTCTTGAAGTTCCCTCCGTGCCATCATAAAGGTCCGTACCACGATATTCTGTGGCCCATGTGTTGTTCCTGAAAAATGTGCAATTCGTGATCTTCGCGGCCGGGTTACCCTGGAGATATATTCCGCCACCATAGTAAGAATTGTTTGCATAGAACAAGCAATTCTCAAAGCGGGCGGAATCATCGGCATAAGCGGCTCCGCCAAAGTTTGCGCTATTGTTCCAGAAGATACTGTTCTTTATAACAGCGTATCCCTGGTTGGATTGAATACGCAATGTACCCGATCCTGTAAGCAATGACCCATTTTCGGAAAATATACATTTATCTACTTCGATATTACTTGCCTGCGAGGTCAGGCCGGCTGATCCGCCACCCGTATAGTTATTGTAGAAACGACTGTTTCTGACGGTCAGCATAATATTATTCGTTGATTTGACCGCACCAATATCATGTGCCCGGGTAAAAGAAAGGCCATCGATAGTAACTGGGTCATAAACACTGTTTACCCAGAAAAGCATTTTGGAATTATCGGATGAATCGACGGCAGGGCCCATTTCGCCCGATATGATCGTTGGGTTGATATCGGGATCCCGCTGATCTTCAGCAGGAGTAGCTGTATTGGGATATCCTCCATATATAACAATACCCCTGTTTACAAAGAAGCTGCTATCACGGGAAACAACCGCTGGTTTATAAATGCCCGCGGTTATTTTAATGGTGTCCGCGCAGGTATTCCTTATTGCTTTCTGCAGATCATTATACGCACTTGGCCAGGATAGACCATCGTTACCGGCTGGCGCAGTTTGTCGTACATAATAGGCTCCCGGTATTGTAACGCCGGCACTTTGAAATTCATAAGAACCTATATCTACATTGGATCCAAACACCCTTGTATTATTTAAAACGTCGTTCGTATAACCTGCGATCGCTGTATTGTTTCCGGTATTGATCGCGGGGGAGCAGGAGCATAAAATAAAACCGTCGTCACTCGTCTTTATAATGCCATCCGGCCCGGGAGCATTGGTAACATCTGTGAGACGCGGATTGATTCCAACACGGTTTCCATTTACGCCATTTGTTCCCAGGGATTGAGACATGGTATTATTCACCGAGACGGTTGCGGAGCCGGTTGAAAGTATTTCTGAAAAATTGGCATTTACATTATCCCAGAGAATGCTATTGGAGACGGTCAATTGTCCCGCTCCTCCATGTACAAATAATCTTGTGAATGCATTCTTAGCAATCGTAGAATTGATGACCTGTAAATTACCGGCATCCATTCCCACAAATGAATTGCTGCTATTACTGAAAGCGATCGAGTTCACGATCTTGCAATTGCTATTATTGATATTGGAGATCGTATTGGCCGAAGACCCCAGGGAAGATCCCTGGAATGAGCAGCGATTGAATTCTATGGTAGAGTTATCGCTATAGGAAATACTTCCATCATAAATGGCTTTACAGTTCCGGAATTCACAATTTGTATATAACGCGTTGCTGTTATTTATATGTGCGATGGAACCACCTTTTTCCGCGAGGGCGCTATCGCTGAAAATACAATTGGTGACGACCGGGTTGGAGTGATCGTTGTAGATATCGGTGGCCATCATTTGAACATTACCATGCAGCATATTGCCTATAAAGCTGCTGTTCGAAATAACCGGCGAGCTGTTGAAGTTGGCAATGGCGCCACCAGCATCATTGGCTGTATTCTTAAAGAAAAGGCAGCTATCAATAATAGCATTCGAATTAATATTGACCATAGCGCCTCCATATTCGTAGGAGATACTTCCGGTATAGGAACTATTCATTTTAAAATCGCACTTCGTAAAGCGGGGTGTCGAATGATCGTTACGCACTGCCCCATCTGCCAGTGAAGAGTTACCTATATTGTTTTCCAGCGTACAATATTTAAATTCCGGGGAGCTTCCATTTAATACTGTTATGGCGGATGATCTGAATGGCGCCAGGTTATTTTTTAATACCGTGCTGACGATCTTTGGCGAGGCATCGTTCAATATATACAAAGCCCCGGCGGTAGATGATTCTCCCAGTCCATCGCTGATAATAAATCCGTCAAGAACAGAAGTATTATCAACATGACGTCCTTTTACAATAAGAGGCGCATGACTTCCGGATGGTAGATTTCCACTTAAAATGGTTGGATTGACCACAGGATCTCTCTGCGTATTGCCGGGGTTGCCTGTATTGGGATACCCGCCTAATAGTATCCGATGACTCTCCAGCCAGAAGGCTGCATACTTATTCGCAGAAGATGGATAGTATGTACCTGCCGCCACTTTGATCGTATCAGAACAGTTTTGTAACGCAGATTGCAAATTGGTATAGGCGTTTATCCAACTTGTTCCATTATTAAGACCTGCAGCATTTGCATTCACATAAAGCACAGATGGTACAGTCGTTAAAGCAGCCTGAACCTCGTAGGCCCCAAGGTCCACGTTGCTGCCAAATATCCGAGGTCGTCCGGAAAGATCATTGGCGATGCCTGCTACGGCTGCATTATTCCCTGCATTGATGGCATTGGAGCAAGGATTGACTAACTGAAGCCCATCGTCATTCGTGAAATATAAATTGTCGGGACCGGTGATATTGGAACTGTCAACGAATTTCGGACTGACGGAAATGAGCGATGGCGATCCCGGGTTATAAACCTGTGTGATGGTATTCAGGACCGATACTGTTGCTGCATTCAGTTTGAGATCTGTGGAGTCGGAAGTATTCCCGGATTTATTTTCATAGAAGATACTATTGGCAATAGTCGCTCCTGAAGTCGATGCCAGGAGTATGGTAGAAGGGTCACTGCCCGTAAGGGTATTGCCAAAGAAAGTAGAATTGATGAGTTTTATATTCGCCTGTGAAGAATAAGCTATGGCAGGCCCCGTGTTTTTTGCGATCACACAATTATAAAACGATGGCGATCCCGTTCCGGTGCAATAGATCGTCCCATAGCGTGTATCAGTGTTGTTGAGGAAGAAACAATTGGTGAACACGGCATTACTATTATCACAGAATACACTGGATCCGCCGTAATCGGAGTTAAAATTTTTATTATTTCTGAAAACGCAGTTGGAAATAGTCGGGCTTCCGCTTCGCGTGGAGATACAAACGCCCGGAATGACGGGATTTCCGCCATTATTATGAGAAGATCCTTTTTCAAAAATGAATCCGTTGATTTCCGTCTCCGCGTGAACTCCGTTAAATAATACGAGAAGATTCAGACGGGCATCATTCCCGCTTATAATAGTTTGATGTAAGGACCAGTTCCTGTCAGCATTCCCGGGATTGCCCGTATTCGGGTAGCCTCCCCATAAACGGATACTGTCTTTCATGGCATAATAAGTGGCAGGAGTATACGTCCCTTTTGCAACTTTAATAGTATCACCCGGTCCGGCGATGGCAAGAGCGCTGCTTAGATCTGTAAATGCATTGGCCCAGTCAACACCGGTATTTGCCCCGCTTGCGTTAGCCTTTACAAAGAATGAAAAATAAGGGCCGGCCGTAGAAGGAGTGATATTTACGAGGTAATCTTCGGTTTCCCCTCTGGTAGGCTGACTACAACCAAACAGGACGTTGCCGCCGGTCCCATCTGATAAACCAACACGCATTCTTGTTATTCCACCCAACGCTGTTGAAGGGACGGGGATCACGGATGTATGTGTAAAAGCATTCCTGGTCAATATCTTTATTTCCGGCGATTCAAAATTTCCATTCTGGTTGTAATCGATACCGACCACCACTGTTGTTGAGGAATTGTTATTACCAGCCTGTACTGTGATCGGGTAAGCGCTTCCAGCTGTGATGGGTGCGGCGGCTATCGTTCCGGTAAAATTGGAATAACCATTGCCATCACATCCTGTAGCGCTGTTAATGCTCTCAAATGCGACTGATGTGACAGCATAACTTCCGGCGGCTGAAATACAATTGCCCGGAGGAGGTGTGCAATAACATATTGTTGGTGTAGTAACTGTTTTTACCAGCGATGTTGCAACCTGGCCCGTCGCTGTACAGGTTATCCTGCAACGGTAATCCTGCGAACTGGATTGAGTAAATGAAAATAGATTTGTTGTTGCGCCAGGCACATCCTGGAAATTTCCTAATCCCGCAGGTGAAGACTGCCATTGGTAATTGAGGCCTGTAGTGTTATAAATGCCATTTAGTAGCAGAGTAAATGGAGTACCGGAACAGATATTATCAACACCTGTAATTGTACCGGTTGGAGGCGTGCTGTTACAGGCAGCAGCTGTAACATACTCAAGACGGATACTGTCCATAAAAAACCCGGGACCTCCGCCCGGCCCGGTATAACAGTTAAAGGCGAAGGAATAATTTCCGGAAGATGAAACAGTGAAAACATCAATGCCCTGCTGGTGAGTAGTAGAAGTGATGGATGGGTAATCGTGAATGATCGTTGTTTGATTGGCGGCGGTCTGATCAGATCCCAGGGTTACTTTCATTTTTTCCGCCCGGCCTAACTGGCCTGCCTTATACCAGTAAGTGATACGGTACGAAACGCCGGTTGATAAGGGTAGTATGGGGGAGAATATCCAGGCATTGGCTGCAAATGTACCCGAAGGTGCCACATTAATACAACGCAAACCGGCATATTGATGGCCACTTGAAGGAGGCATTTGAAGCCAGTTAGGTGCTGAACTTGCATACGTGACTGCCCATCCGTTGGGGGGATAATATCCCTCGAAACCTTCAGCGACGATCGTTTGAGCCGTTGAATTTTTAACCAGC
>DASYLC010000017.1:0-4436 GCA_036009775.1 Chitinophagaceae bacterium | reverse complement strand
GTAAAAGATAGTTCGAAAAAGAAAAGCCTCTCTTTTAGTGCAGGTATTGCACTGCACCAGCAATTGCCGGTGGCAGGGCAAAGTTTTGTTCCTTATAGTGCGTTGGGAAGAAAGGGCTCGGTCCGGGATTATATTCCTTCCCTATACATACGGCTTAACAGGGATGATAAATGGTTTATCCAATCCGGATTCAGGTATGGTGCGCCGCAGTTGGTGAAGGAGTTCTTATATAAAAGTAAAGCAGATACGATCTCGCAACAGAAATATAATACGACCACTAATTATCTCAAGAAAACATTTTATCACCAGGTACCTCTAACATTTAATTATTTTGTTGTTCCCGATTGGTCGATCGGTGCGGGCATTGTATGGAACAACTTTGCCGGCGCTGTATCCTCGCAAGATATTATCCAGACCGACCGCTTCAATGGAGGAGATACGGCTATATCGCAAAACGTCATTATCAGCTCCCGGAAAGCAGATAGCAATTTTGTTAAATCCTGGTTCCAGGCTACCATAGAAACACAGTATAAATGGAGAAGATTTTCCTTCGGGGCTAATTATTCCTTCGGATTGCAGCCCTACATACGTTTTGTTTTACCCAACGGTCAGCCACAGGAAGAGAAAAATAGTTCCTTGCACTTGTTTATACGGTATGAGTTGTGGAGGTCAAAAGCTAGATAGCTAAGAGGCTCAAAAGAGGAGAAGGAGCTAAAAAGAGGAGTGTCTTAATTACTATCATTTACTATAATCTTCAGGGTCCCTCTTTCAACTCTTTTATCTCTTTCTAGACTCTTAGCTCTTAAACATTTTCTCCAGCTGCTCCCCCTTGAATTCTAAATACGTTGGATTGCCATCAGGAGTAATATTCGGTTGCTCACAGGCAAACAGGTCATTCACCAGTTGCCGCATTTCTCTTTCAGTCAGCCGCACACCGGGCTTGATCGCCTGTTGTCTTACCAATGAACGAACCAGCTTTTCTCTTTTAGAGAATTTTACTTCATTGCTGAAATGCTTGTATTGTTCCAGCAAAACATCGATGATATGTTTTTCATTGCCCATCTCTACATCTGCAGGTGTGCCCTGTATCACATAACTGTTCTTGCCAAAAGGTTCGATCGTATATCCCAGTAATTGCAGATCGTCCATAATCTCTTCCATCACGGCTGCATCTGCAGGAGTTAGCTCCAGTGTTACCGGGAACATATTCCGCTGCGTGGCGATGGGTTTGTCCTTGCTGGCTTTGTTGAGGTTTTCATACAACACTCTTTCATGTGCTGCCTGCTGATGAATGAGAAGGAAGCCGTTCTTTGATGGAACGGTGATGTACGTGTTGAGTAGTTGGGTTAGTTCCGCATCAGTCGTGAGTCGTGAGTCGTGAGTCGTGAGCGGGTCGCCTGGTTGCTGTGTTGATTCCCCGCTTCCGTCTCCCGACTTCGGACCTTCATAAAAATCCTTCCAGTGCTTCAGTTCTGTTCTGTCGGTCTTCTCAATAAAATGCGCCTGGTGTTTTTGTGTAAATCCTTTATAAATAGAACCCGAAGAAGCAGCCGATCTTTTCTCTTCGGTAAAAGGTTGCTGAATGGAAGGTAATTGCTGGATAGAAGCATCGAGGTCGAAATCCAGTGTAGGTGTCACGCTGAATTGCGCCAGCGCATGTTTGACCGCTGCCTGCACAAATGCATATACGATCTTCTCGTCCTCGAATTTTATTTCCTGTTTGGTCGGATGTACATTCACATCCACCACTGCCGGATCAAGATCAATAAATAATACATACATCGGGAAACTATCCGTGGGAATCATTTCCTGGTAGGCGTTCATCACCGCATGGTTCAGGTAAGGACTTTTGATGAAACGGTTATTGACAAAGAAATACTGATCACCTCTTGTCTTTTTAGCGGTTTCAGGTTTGCCTACGAAACCATAAATATTCATGTAGTCCGTATCTTCTTTAACGGTTACCAGTTTAGCATTATAATTATTGCCAAGCAGTTGAACGATACGTTGTTTCAGGCTCCCGGTCTCCAGGTGAAAAAGCTGTTGATTATTGGCTGTCAGCGTAAAAAGAATTTCGGGAAATGACATCGCCACCCTGGTGAACTCGTCCATGATATGCCGCATCTCGGCCGCATTGCTTTTTAAAAAATTCCGGCGGGCCGGTACATTGAAGAATAGATTCTTCATGGCGATACTGGTTCCACCGGGTGCCGCGACAGGTTCCTGTTTTTTTACCGTACTGTTCTCCACTTCGATATAGATACCGGTCTCGTCGGCTGCTCTTTTCGATTTTAATTCCACCTGCGCCACTGCCGCGATAGAGGCCAACGCTTCACCCCGGAAACCCATGGTGCGGATATGAAAAAGGTCTTCGATACTTTTTATTTTGGAAGTAGCATGCCGTTCAAAACTCATCCGTGCATCGGTCTCACTCATGCCGCTGCCATTATCGATGACCTGGATCAGTGACTTACCTGCGTCATTGATGATCAGCCTGATCTCGGTAGCGCCGGCATCCACGGCATTCTCCAATAATTCTTTCACGGCAGAAGAAGGTCGCTGGATCACTTCACCGGCTGCTATCTGGTTCGCAATATGATCGGGTAAGAGTACAATACTGTCTGGCACAAAATCAGGTTTAGCCGTCAAAAGTAGCGATTTGTAGCCCCCCACCCAACCCAACCCCGGGGAAGAGGGCTTGTTTCAAATGAGAATAGAATGATAAAACTTACGACCAATAATTAACGCTTTGCGTTAAAAGGATTATTTTTAAAGACTGTTTTACAACTCATAATGCCATACTATGAAAGTGATTAGAGCCGTCCTTTTTCTCTGTATTGCCTTTCCATCCGTGTCCTCCGCGCAGTATAAAAGCAAGCTGACCTCCGAACAATGGACCGATAGCGTCTTCAACAGCCTGAGCCCGGAAGAAAGGATCGCCCAGCTGATGGTCATCAGGGCCCATTCCAATCTCGGACCCGATCATGTGGCCAAAGTGACCAATGATATTCAAAAATATAATGTAGGTGCTCTTTGTTTTTTCCAGGGAGGTCCTGTGCGCCAGGCCAACCTGACCAATTTTTACCAGGGCATTGCAAAGACACCGCTCATGGTTACTATCGATGGAGAATGGGGATTGGGAATGCGGCTCGACAGCGTTTACAAATTTCCCTTCCAGCTTACACTTGGCGCCCTGAATGATGAGAATCTTATTTACCGGATGGGTCTTGCTGTGGGTGACCAGTGTAAACGTATCGGTGTACACGTGAACTATGCTCCTGTTGTTGATATCAATAATAACCCCAATAACCCGGTGATCGGTTATCGTTCATTCGGAGAAGATAAAGAAAAGGTTTCCCGCTTTGGTGTGGCATATATGAAAGGAATGCAGGATGCGGGTATCATGGCCTGTGCCAAACATTTTCCCGGTCATGGTGATGTGGATGTGGATTCGCATTTCGATCTTCCCGTGATCAACAAAAGCAGGGCCCAGCTCGACTCGATGGAACTGGTTCCTTTCCGTGCCGTCTTTGATGCGGGTATCGGCAGCGTGATGATCGCACATTTATTTATTCCTTCGATCGATAAAACGCCGAATAAAGCCACCTCTATTTCTAAGAACAGCGTGACCGACCTCCTGAAAAATGATATGGGTTATAATGGTCTTACGTTTACCGATGCGCTGGAGATGAAGGGCGTGGCAAAATACTTTCCTGACGGAACGATTGCAGTAGAAGCCCTGATCGCCGGTAATGATATGCTTTGTCTCCCTGCTTCAGTTCCGGAAACCATTGAAGCCGTAAAGAAAGCGATCGCCGATAAAAAATTAAGCTGGGAGAATATCAATGCGAAAGTAAAAAAAGTACTGGCTTCCAAGTATGCACTGGGACTGAACCAAACGCAATATGTCGATACAAAGAACCTGCTGGAAGACCTGAATGCCAAAACAGATGCGATCCGGTATGAAGTGGCGCAGAACGGTATTACGGTTCTTGCACAATCGGGCAGAACAGCTTCCCGCGATGATTATGCACAGGTTCCGCTGACCAGCCGTCAAAAAAAGATCGCCTATATCGGCATTGGTCTTACCGAACTGACCGAATTCGGAAAAAGAATGAGGACCGATCTGGATGCCAATACATTTTTATTTTCTTATAAGGATAGTGAATCAAAGGCCAATGAGATCATCAAAGAAGTACAGAAAGACGGGAAATATGATGCGATCATTATCGGGGTTCATAATTACTCACTGCGTCCTGCAGATAATTTTAACCTGACAGCTGCCGCGCTGAAGATCTATAAAGAATTGAATTTTATCAAGACCATCACGATGACATTCGGCAATGTACTGGCCACGAAAAATTTCTGTGACGCCTGGACACTGGTTGCCTGCTACCAGGATGATCCTATTACACAAAGAGCCGCTGCTGATATGC
>DASYLC010000016.1:0-12323 GCA_036009775.1 Chitinophagaceae bacterium | reverse complement strand
CTCCGACTCACGATTCACACTCACGACTCACGATTGACGACTCACGATTAAACTTATGGACAACAGCCTCAACCTGGTACCCGGAAAAAAATACTCAGTTATAAAACCTTTTATTGACTTTGACGGTATTGTTCACGAAGCGGGCGAGAGCTGGACTTACCAGGGAACAAACTTTCTTCCTTACGATGACGGACTTACACTTCATGCAGCAATTAATAATAAGCCGGTTGTTTACAGACTTCAATGGCGTGAAGAAGAACAGGCTGAAATAATTGAGAACTTTAACGAGTACGTCGAACTTTACAATGAGCACTGATCCGGAACTGGCCAGTGGTATTGCATAAGACCTTGATGACAATGAAACAATGGGGCAACCTGCTATCATCTACCCGTTATCATTTATCATTTAAGTTCTTCTCCCTCACTTCCATCAACACCACCACCGGCTTATCGAGGTAGCTTCTTGGCGCTTCCAGCAACAAACTTTTCTCATCGGCGCCCAGTACTTTGTAGATCGATCCCAGTTTTTCCATCCGGCCATCAAAATTGTTCCGTCGCTCTTCTGTTACGCGGAGCAGGATATCCGGCTTCACCTCTTCCACCTGGTAGATCATATCCGCCAGGTCAGGGATATAGATGGACTTCCCGGTGCTGTCAAAGCTGGGCAGCTTGCCATAAAACAAGACACCCGTACTGTCCCTGTTGCAATAAAGTTTGAAGCTCATTTCCTTTTCCAGGAATGCGGAAGCGAATGCACTCGTATCAGTTTCTTCCACGAATTCATAGGGTATTCCTTTACCCGGTTCGTTGATCAGCCCGGCTTTGATCGTAACGAAATTCTTATCCGTGATCCATTGTTTAACCGTCGCCACGGATGTAGGCGCCGGCGGAAGCATCAATCGTTTTTCTCCCGGTTCAGCTTCACCGGCTGTCTTGCTTTTACAGGAAATAAAAAACAGGGTACAGAACAGGATGGTCAGGTGGCGCATAAAAGGGGATTTGTTACAGTGCAATATGGAACAATCGAACACCCCAAACAATACCAAAATATTGGTAGGCAATCCGCCTAAATCTGTCCTGAACTAAATCGAAAGGTTTCGCAGCCGATACATAATTAAAAATCATCAATTCCTCTGCCGCTGGTACCTTCCAGCCAAAATTGATACTATAAACTATATACATTACACCCGGTTCCCGGTTCTACGGACGCAACCAGCACCAAACTGAATAAACATGCTTCGAAAGACCTTTTATACAGGCTTCTTCCTTCTCCTGTGTTTGAATGTCAGGGCCATGGAAAACACAGCCGATAGTACCTTTTATTATACCCTTACGTCTGTACCAAAGCACGACAGGACCGATCTCGAAATCACCCTGCGTTTCCAGGCAACGACCGACACTCCTGTGGTGATGCAATTGCTCCGTGATTTTTATGGCACCCCGCAGATCCATAAATATTTGACCTCTTTTACAGGATTGAACGGTACAGTGATCAAAGAGACCGCCGAACCGGATAAAAAGATCATTAGCCCCAATACAAAAAAGGAGATCTCGCTTACTTACCATCTCTCCTTTGATCCCATTGCATTACGCGACGCATCGTATGCGCCCAATACTGCTGACAGTTATTTTCATATCGCTGCCTGTCAGTGGATGCTGGTAGCAGGTTCGCTCAGCACCCCTCATGTGTATGATATCAGGATACTGTCCCCTCCAAAAGGATGGGCACTCTACGCTTCGGCCAGCGATAACCCATCCCATATCAACCTGGAAGGATCCTACCGGCAACTTTTCAATAAATACTGGGGCGGGGGCGCACAAGCGCATCGCCAATTTGTACTGGAAGGAAAAAAGATAAATGTTTTTATAAGTGAAAAGATAAAATTGCCGCAACAGGAAGTGCTGGATGCCGTGTACAGGATCATCCATTACCAGCGAAGCCTGTTCAATGATCATGATTTCCCCTTTTATACCGTAACGATCCTGCCAAGGGAAGACAATGTAGCCGGTCTCCGGGTGAAGAATATGTTCATGTGTTATGTTCAACCGGATGTAACACCCCGGCAACTTTACCAGTTGATCGCCCATGAGCTATTTCACGAATGGCTGGGAGGCAGGATCAGTATCACCGAAAAGGAAGAGGACGCAGGTTTTGAACATCACTGGCTGACCGAAGGATTTACGGACTACTTCGCCTGTAAGACACTGCTTGCATTAAAGATGATCACTCCTGCCGAATTTATAACGATGATCAATCGTTATATTATCAATATAGCAGACAATCAATTCCGTAATTACAGCTTACAGGCATTGATCGATCTTGCAAACAAAGGAAGGTACGGGACAGAAGCTACCAAATTGCAATACTACCGTGGTGCTCTTATCGCTCTGGATACGGAACGGGACCTGAAACGATCGGACACAGCAAATTCCCTGGAAAGTTTCATCAAAGAATTATATGATAGCACGACTTCAGCCAGGAAGGGTATCAGCGAATCGTTCCTGTTTGATTTTGCAAGGCGTCGCCAGGCAAACCTGCAGAAAGCTTCTGAAGATAATATTGTCCACGGCGATTCCATCAAACTCTACGACGATGCTTTTGGCACTAACTATCAGTTGAAAGAGACAGGCGTTCCATCTTTTGAATTAGGGTTTTCCCTGGGAGAAACAAAGAAGACAAGAAAGATCACCGGCTTAATACCGGGAAGCGGGGCTGAAAAAGCAGGGTTAAAAGAAGGGATGGAATTTTTAAGTATAGAAAACTACAATCGCTTCGGAAATAACTGGCGCTATGACAGGCCGGTGATAGTACGGGTGAACGATAATGGCATTGAAAAGGCTATCTCCTGGTTCCCTTCGGGCAAACCCATGACATTACTATTGTATACAGCAAAGAAATAGCTTTCCCGCGGACAATTTGCCATTCCTTATTTCCATCGGTTTTCCACAGCGAATGCAATGCTTTGATCCACCGGATCATTGAATCTATGCATCAATCCCACCAACCAGGCCTCTTCTCCGAAAAATGAGAAAACAGATCCTCTGTCATCTGATCAATAACCCACTTATTCCTTCCACACCTTTGACATAATGATCCGTAACTTTCTCATTCCTTATTTCTTATTTCCTACCCTCTTCCATCAAATATATTCGTCAATCCTCCCAGCACACCGCCGCCTTCTTCTTTACGATGATAAGTGCCGTATTCAACAATACGTCCCGCCAAACGACTGATCGGCAACGATTGTATCCATGCTTTTCCCGGTCCCTGCAGTTTGGCAAAAAATAAACCTTCACCACCGAAAAGTGCATTCTTAACTCCTTTCACCATTTCAATATCAAATGAGACTGTTGGCATATATGCCACCAAACAACCGGTATCTACTTTTAATATTTCGCCTGCTTTTAATTCTCTTTCAATGATAAAACCGCCTGCATGCATAAAAGCCATACCATCCCCTTCGAGTTTTTCCATGATAAACCCTTCACCGCCGAATATGCCGACACCGAGTTTCCGCTGGAAATGGATACCCACACTCACACCTTTGGCCGCGCAGAGAAAAGCATCTTTCTGTGCAATGATCGTTCCGCCCAGTTCGCGGAGATCCATCGGTATGATCTTACCGGTATAGGGCGCCGCGAAACTGACCCGTCTTTTTCCCTGTCCGTCATTGGTGAAGGCGGTCATGAACAGGCTCTCTCCCGTCAACACCCTCTTTCCGGCGCTCATCAGTTTGCCCAGGAAGCCCGTAGGCTGTTGTGCCGAACCATCCCCGAATATGGTTTGCATCGTAATACCGTCATCCATCATCATCATGGCGCCGCTCTCGGCAATAGCCGTTTCCTGCGGGTCCAGTTCTATCTCTACAAATTGTAATTCTTCGCCGTGGATCTTATAATCGATCTCGTGGTTGTTGCGGACTGTGCTCATGGTTAAAAGTTTTAATCAAAGTTATTGAGCCGGGGCACATGGTCAAATTTCATTCGGCCAACCTAATTAAATCACCGGTAAGGGTGGACAAAATTATGGCGAAATCTGCCGGTTGATGATTCTTGTCCCGGGCTTTCTGACCTCCTGACTTGCAGGGCGTTGGGTGCGCAATCACAAGTCCCGGCTCACAACTCGCGACTTCCCCTCAAAAATGATAAATGGTACTGTTTACCGGCCGGATTGCCTTATTTTGGTGTCCCTGTCCAAAGCAGGACCCCTTCTAAAAATTAAACTATATGAAACAAAGGTTTTTACTGGTAGTAGCCCTCAGCTTCGTTTTGTTCGCTTCGGTGAACGCACAGACAAAGCTGGTGGAAAAAGTTACCAAACAGGGAAGCGAGATCGTTATCCCTTACGAGAAATATGTGTTGCCCAATGGGCTTACACTTATTATTCATGAAGATCATAGCGACCCTGTCGTATATGTGGACGTGACCTACCACGTAGGTTCTGCGAGAGAGGAGATCGGCAAATCCGGCTTCGCTCACTTCTTCGAACACATGATGTTCCAGGGAAGTGATCACGTAGCTGATGAACAGCATTTCAAGATCGTATCCGATGCTGGTGGTACATTGAATGGCAGCACCAACCGCGATCGCACCAACTATTATGAAACAGTACCCAGTAATCAGCTGGAAAAAATGCTCTGGCTTGAAGCCGATCGTATGGGCTTTTTGCTGGATGCGGTAACACAAAAGAAATTCGAGAACCAGCGCTCAACCGTTAAAAATGAAAAGGGACAGAACTATGAGAATGTTCCTTACCGTGGCGCATTGGAAACCCAGTATAAGACCATTTATCCTTACGGGCACCCTTACTCATGGCTGACGATCGGATACGTGGAAGACCTGAACCGTGTTGAGGTAAATGACCTGAAGAATTTTTTCCTTCGCTGGTATGGCCCCAACAATGCTACAGTTACCGTTGCTGGTGATGTAAAGCCGGCTGATGTGATAAAATTGGCTGAAAAATATTTCGGTGTGATCCCCCGTGGTCCTGAAGTAAAACCTGTTATACTTGATCCCGTTGCGTTCAGCAGTGACCGTTATGTTTCTTATGTTGACAACTACGCAAGAACGCCGCAACTGAGTTTCACGTATCCCACTGTTCCGGTTTACAGCAAAGAAATGGCTGCGTTACAATGCCTGTCACAGGTTATAGGGCAGGGAAGAAATTCTGTTTTATACCAGCAGTTCGTAAAGAAAAAAATTGCACAAAGTGCCACGGCATTCAGCACCCTGACTGAACTGGCCGGCGAGTTCTCTGTTTCTATCAGCCCCTTACCTGGTAAGAACCTGGCTGAAATAGAAAAATTATATCGTGCTGCACTCGATTCGTTTGAGGCAAGAGGTGTAACAGACGACGATATTGCAAAATTCAAAGGAGGACAGGAATCACAACTTATCAATGGGCTTCAAAGTGTACAGGGCAAAGGTGCTCAACTGGCGCAATTTCAGACATTCACCGGCAATCCTAATAAGATCGCCGACCTGCTGAAAATGTACTCTTCTCTTACTAAAGAGGAAGTAATGTCTGCCTACAACAAATACATAAAGGGAAAGAACGCTGTTATCTTAAGTATCGTTCCCAAAAGCCAGGAAGCTATAATAGCCGCACAAGATAATTTCAAAATTGATTCTTCGCATTATAACGCACCCGATTACGGTTATGCCGGTTTAAAATATGCGAAAGCAAAAGACGTTTTCGATCGTTCTAAAATACCGGGCAATGGTCCAAACCCTACGGTGAAAGTTCCTGCTTTCTGGAAAAAAGATCTTGCCAATGGTGCCAAAGTGATCGGTACGCTTAATAGCGAATTACCTACCGTTACTTTTTCATTGAGCATTCCGGGTGGTCACCTGGTATCTGAAACGGATAAAACAAAAGTCGGGCTCGCTGGCTTCTTTGCCGACATGATGGGAGAAGATACCAAGAATTATACGGCAGAACAGTTAGCAGTGGAATTGCAGAAACTGGGTAGCACACTGAATGTATCCAGCTCTGTCGACGGTGTTGACTTTACTGTTCAGTCATTAAAAAAGAACTTGGACAAAACGCTCGAGTTATTACAGGAGCGCCTTTTCAATCCTAAATTCACACAACAGTCCTATGATCGTTTACAGGGACAGGCTGCCCAGTATTTCAAGCAGCTAAAAGGAAATCCTGCTGCGGTTGCCAGCAATGTATTCGCTAAGGTGAATTACGGCCCCACTCATATCCTTGGCATGAGCGAAGATGGTACTGATGAAACTGTAAAGAACATCAAGCTGGAAGATATCGAGAACTATTACAAGAATTACATGACATCTGTCGATGCGAAAGTGGTGGTGGTAGGGGATATCTCTGAAGCTGAGATTCTGCCCAAACTTGCTTTCCTTGACAAATTGCCAAAGAAAAAGATCACGTTGCCAAAGATCGAGCCTACGCCTGCCATTGCTAAAACACTAGTATATATGGTAGATGTACCTAAAGGAGCACAAACTGAGTTCCGTGTCGGGTATTCAACCGGCCTGGCCTACAATGCAACCGGCGATTATTACAAATCACAATTGATGAATTATCCTTTGGGCGGAAGTTTCAACAGCCGCCTGAACCTGAATCTTCGGGAAGATAAAGGCTGGACTTATGGTGCCCGTTCGGGTTTCAGCGGTGATGAATATTCCGGTGATTTTGAATTCAGTTCCGGTATTCGTGCCGATGCAACAGACAGCGCTTTATCAGAAGTAATGAGAGAGATCAGGGATTATGCGATGAATGGCCCGACTGATGAGGAGCTTAGCTTTATGAAGAACGCGATCGGTCAGAACGATGCATTGCGTTATGAAACAGGTGTACAGAAAGCCGCATTTATTCGCCGTATACTTGATTATAATCTTCCGGCTAATTATGTGGCACAGCAGAACAAGATCCTGCAAAGTTTGACCAAAGACCAGGTAAAAAGTCTTGCCAGTAAATACCTGAATTCCGACAAGATGAATATCCTGCTCGTTGGTGACAAGGCCAAGATATTCGAAGGCGTGAAAAAACTCGGTTACGAGATCATCGAACTTGATGCCGACGGAAAGAAAGTAGAGAAGAAAGGATTCTAATAAAAAGATCGACTTTATATCAAGCCATCCGGGTTTCCGGGTGGCTTTTTATTTTGAGCGGGAAACCATTGGTTCGCAAGTATGAAAGACCGGAGGATCTGATCGTTGGCAGTAATAAGCTAAATCCGATGATGCTCTTCTTGAAATTTTCCGTATTCCGTTTTCGGACTTCCACAGTTATACTTTTTTTAACACACGCAAACGTTTGCGTTTCGGAAAAATGCTGTTATTTAACAGTCGAAAACTTCCGCTTATGAAATATATCTACTCTCTCTTATTGATCCTCGCCGGTTATACCGCTTCAGCGCAGATCTATTTTAATGCAGGTTATTCTTATAGTTCGCCACAGCAGGAAATGGCAAAGAATATAAACGGGCTGCATAGTCTTTCCACAGGATTTATGTACCGGTTTCCCGGTAAACTGAGCAGGATACAGGCTGGTATTGATCTCAGTTGGGGTATGTATGCCGATGAACAGAAAAAACAAACATTCAATTTTGGTGGCGGGTTCTCTACCGAAACATGGGTCAATTACACCAGTAATGTGGCACAGGTCCGCGCCACAGCCCGTGTGTTCCTGCTGGAAGATAAACAGGTCATGCCGTATATCAGTGGCAAAGCAGGCTATACGAATTTCTACAGCAATGTCTATATCGAGGATCCGCATGATCCCAATGGTTGTAAGGCGCTTGACCAGGACAATATCATTAAGGATGGAATATTTTCAGTGGCATATGGTGGCGGGTTGCAATTCGACTGGAGGCTATTCGGTAGCAGGAAACAAGCAGGCCGTCGTTATATCGATATCAGTGTGAACAATATCCGTGGTGGCAAGATCAGCTATATCAATACAAAAAAACTGATCGATGCGAACAATCCTCCCGTTGGCTCGAATGGTAAACCATTGACAGTACGCTTTATCAATGCCAGTACCCAGGAGATACATGAGCACCAGGTAGCGGAAGTATATACGACCAGCCTGCGAATGCTGGAATTTAAGATCAGTACTGTTTTCTTACTGGATTGGGGAAGGTGATTGTAGTTGGCCGTTTATATTTTTTTCTCCCATAAGATAGTACCGGTGCTCATATCAGTGCAGGCGATCCTGATCCCTTCATCAGTGATCGTGTTGAATTTTTTCAACTCGGCCTTCTTCCCGTCCGCTTCTGCTACAAAATGATCATCACCTGAGGCATCAATCCGTCGCCCCAGTTGTAATGTTGTTTTTGACCTGGCAGATAATTTTTTCATCGACAGCTCAAACATCGGCGATGTCAATACGCTTTCCTCAAAAGAAATAAATCCTCCCCAGCCGCTCCGGCCGGCGGTCGGTTGCATACTATGCGAATAAATACATTTATAATAGACCTTCCCGGTTTCAAATAGGATATAATAATGCTGGATATCCCTTGAGCCAAAACTGCTATACTCCCCTCCCGAATTGAGATGATAGGCAAATACGTGAAACCCCTGCTTACTTTGATCAACATACACGGTGAAGATTCCGTCCGCACGGGCATATAAGAAAGTAAACAGCGGTTTGAACAGGACAAAGAAACTGAGCAGGGCCATGCCGATCAGCACGATCGCAATAACCACTTTCCCGATCCCCGGGATGATGCGGGGCAGGTATAATGTTCCGAGCGTGATCAGCCCGATGGCTAATAAGAAGAAGAGGAAGTATTTGAGATTGGGAGGGAGACGCATAAAATCGTTTAAACAACAGAAAGATAGCGGAAAAAAAATGATTTTTTCTGAGGTGACACCCTTTTAAGAGGTGACACCTCTCTCTATCTTCATCCCATGCCAATACAGGATAAATACCTTGCAGATTTGACAGAAGGTAAGGTATACCATGTTTATAACCGAACTAATAATAAAGAGCTGCTTTTCAAAAATGATGAAAACCGGAGTTTCTTCCTGCGCAGGTTTGATCATTACTTGTCCCCCTACCTGGGTACTTATTGTTGGTCTCTATTGCCAAACCATTTTCATTTTTTGGTACGTATTAAAACCGCTGAAGAGATCAGTAGTTGGTTGCTGCAGCAGGAAAAATTAAAGCCATTAGAGAAGAAGTATCTGGAAGGAGTTGAAACATCCGCTTGTCTATTGGAAAGAGCTTTTCAGCAATTCTTTACATCCTATGCCATGGCATTCAACAATATGCACACACGAAGCGGAAATTTATTTCATCGGCCATTTAAACGGCTAGAAGTGGAACAGGATTCTCATTTCACCAATGCAGTCGTTTATATCCATGCAAACCCGGTAAAGCACAGGCTGGTTACAGATTTCACACAATATCCCTGGTCATCCTGGAAATCAATAGTTGACGATCGTCCATCTTTATTATTGAAGAATGAACTAATCGATTGGTTTGGGGGCAAGGAGAACTTAATCAAGGCTCATCTGGACCTGTCACACTATTACGAAAGTGGTATTGCCATTGAAGATTAGTCGTCCGGAGCAGAGGCAGAGGTGACACCTTTCTAAAAGGTGTCACCTCTGCCTCTGCTCGGATTATTACACCGGTCAAACCTTAGCAGGCGCCGGCTTTAATTTTCCCAACCATACTTTCTTTCCCTGTATCCGCCTTACCAGGAACATGATCCCCACAAATATGAAGAAGAACGGCCCCAGGAATCCTAACAGGGCGATGAACTTAGACCCATAGAATTTCTCCATCGGTCTTTTCAATCTTTCCGCGATCAGGTACATACTCGGTACCATGATCAGCGTAAGGAAGAAGGACAGGATCAAACCAAAGATGATCGTCCAGCTCAACGGACCCCAGAATACCACACTGTCACCACCAAAGAAGATATTCGGTTTTAAATGCTGGAACAATCCCACGAAATCGATATTGAAACCGATCGCCAGTGGTAATAAACCAAGGATCGTTGCCACCGCAGTTAACAATACCGGGATGATCCTGATCCTGCCGGCCTGTATCGCTGCTTCTCTTGTACGCATACCTCTTCCCCGCAACTCATCGGTAAATTCAATGATCAGGATACCGTTCTTGATAACGATACCCGCCAGCCCAACGATACCTACAAGTAACATGATCGTTGCGATCGTCATGCCCGTGATGGCATAGCCAAGCAACACACCTATCACCGAGAAAAATATCTCCGTAATTACAATGAACGGTTTACTCATCGAGTTGAACTGCAATACGAGTATCAAAAAGATCAGGCCGATCGCGATACCGAAAGCCGTCAACAGGAAAGTACCTGTTTCTTTCTCCTGCTCACTTTGCCCGCTGAGTCTGATCGTTACATCAGGTGGTATCTTTACCTGGCTTTTAAAATCTTCGATCTTTATTGCGAGTTCGGCATTTACCGGTCCCACCATGGTCGGATCCAGCACTGCTCCCTGCAATTGTATCGTACGCTTGACATTCTTTCTTTTTACGCCACCGGTTGTATTGGTAAATTCGATCGATGCCACCGAACTCAATGGGATCGATTTCACCTGCATCGTATTCATATCCATGAACGTGATCCGCATATTCATGAGGTCGGTCACATTCTGGCGCATATCTTCCGTATACCGTAGCTGGATCTTGTACTCGTCCTCGCCATCTTTGATCTTGCTTACTTCCTTTCCAAAAACAGCGGTACGCAATTCCATTCCTACCTGCCCTGTGCTAATACCTTCGAAATTGGCTTTCTCCCTGTCAACGTTGACGGTGATCTCGGGATTGTTCAGGTCCACATCGGGTTGGAGATTTACAATACCTTCCACCTGGTTGGTGTCAAGAAAGTTAAAAAGCTGGCCGGCCACCGAAGCAATGTTCTCAAAATTATCTCCCACTATTTCAATGTTCACGGGGGGATCGGTGGGAGGTCCGCCTTCCTCCTGTGCTACTTCCACATTGGCGCCGGGAATACCCTGCACCGCGTTCCTGATCGAATCCCTGATTACTCCTGTGCTTTTGCCATCCCTTTTTTCAAACTCCACAAAAGAAATTTGTATCCTGCCCAGGTTCGACTGCACACTCCTGTTATTATCTGTTGGCTTACTTGCACTCACCGCCACATTCGTGATGATACTTTCCACGATACTTCCCGGCTTGCCTGGCATTTCGTTGCCCAATACTTTTTCCACTCTTCTTTCCAGGAGACTGGTCACGCTGTCCGTATATTTTACATCCGTACCTACGGGCAATTTCAAATACACGAATACCATACTAGGATCGCCGCTGGGGAAGAAAGTAGATTTGGTTCTGCCTGTTTTGATACTCATCATTAAGAGCATGGCAGAAACAGCAAACAAACCGAACAATGATATGAATGCTTTGACCGGTCGCCTGCCTACCAATATCCAGCGTAATAACTTTTCATACCGGTTCATCAACCTGGGCAATACTCCTTTCTGGAAACGATGGATCAGGTCGTTCAGCACATAGGCATTCAATATCATCAGCACCGGCATCAGCAATAAGAAATTAGCGAGCCCCGGCATACCGCCCAAATGCATGAATATACCTGTAATGATGAACGTAATGAACCACTTATTCCGGAACACCGATTTCTTTGGTTTCTCATATTCCTTTCCTTCCGGTTTCATAAAGCTTACAGCAAACACAGGGTTGAACAGGAACGCCACGATCAGGGAAGCTGCCAGCGTCAATATCAATATCGCCGGCAGGTAGATCATGAATTTCCCGATCAATCCCTTCCAGAACAATAGCGGGAAGAAAGGTGCCAGCGTGGTCGCTGTACCGGCCAGTACCGGGATAAACACCTCACCTGCCGCCTCCTTGGCACTCCGGGCTATCGGGATCTTCCCATTATTATAGATACGGTGCGTATTCTCGATCACCACGATCGCATCATCAACAATGATACCGAGGCCGAATAGCAGCGCAAACAACACGATGAAATTCAGCGTGACGGTTGTGCCAATGATCGCGTTGGCAATAGGAAGGAACATGAATGCCACGAATACGCTCAACGGTACGCTCAACGCCACGAAGAAAGCATTGGTCACACCCATAAAGAACATCAGGATCAGCAACACGAGTATAAAACCAATGACGATAGTATTGATCAGTTCATTGAAAGAAGTTTTTGTTTGCTTGCTCTGGTCGCCGGTGAATTCAACCCGCAGGTCTTTTGGCAACTCTTCACTTTTTTGCATCTCCGCAACCGCGGCCTTGATCTTATCGGCGCAATTGATCAGGTTCTCTCCCGCTCTTTTTACAATATTCAATGTCACTACATTCTTACCATCCA
>DASYLC010000015.1:0-5195 GCA_036009775.1 Chitinophagaceae bacterium | reverse complement strand
CAACGTCTTTATAATTAGCATCCCGGAGAATGACCGTGGTAGAGTAATCGGCCTTTACACCACCTGTTTTATTTGCCGGGTTGTGGGTAAGCACGATCCCTTTAAAGAAAACGGTTTGCCCGGGCCTGTAAATACTCCTGTCGGTGAACAGGTATACCGATGTAGCGGTCTTTGGGTTTTCCGTTTCCGGAGACTGGTAATAATAGTAATCATATACATAGTCGTTCATAAAAAGCTTATCCTTTCCATGGGTGATATCCAGGAGATAGGAATAGCTGCTATAATTATTATTATCTCTTTTGGACCTGTCCATTTTGAAAAACCCGTTGGCATCGGTGGTATACGCTTTGCCTTTTTCTTTTACGTACCTGGATTGTTTGTAATCATATTTCTGTTCCCATACCTGTACGGCAGCGCTGGCCAATGGTTTACCATTGTCGCGGTTCAGTACAAAGAAGTCCTCGCTGCTGTTGATATAACTTATATCCGAAACATAAAATAACCGTGCCCCGAGGATCGCTTTTTTTGCAGCAAAATCTTTTTCCGAAGAAGCTACCAGTATATAATCACCACCCGGCAAAGCATCTATCTTTATTTCGACGCTGTGCTGCTGGAGATCATTCGTAGCCGGTAAAGACTGCTGCCAGCTCTTTACAGGATCTGCTGCGATAAGCGCGGGCCAGTATTTTTCATCAGACTGGTTCTCGAGTTGTTTTTTCAGGTTCTCATCGGTCCTGACCACTTTAAAATAAAGGGCACCTGTATTCCGGTACTTCACAAATGTCCTGAATGGCTGGCCGGGTACGTTCACTTTTTCCACGCTGAACTGGAAGGAGCGGCTGTTGATCGTCTTCAACAGGTTGTACGCATTCATTTTTCCTTCCGAAGAGTCTTTCTGTGCGACGATCTTCTCCAATATCTCTTTTGCTTTTACCCGGGAAAAGCGATTGGTACTGTCACCGTAGGGTTTATATTCATTCGCTTTTTGCTCATGCCAGGCCGCGACAAGATACCAGGCCTGCGCAGCAGCAGGTGTATTACCATATTGATTGGCGATATGATTGATCGCATTGAAATACAACTGTTCCTTATCCGGGTGCGTGGATTTTGAGCGGACGAACTGGATCCTTTGCAGGTCAGCGTCGATCAGTGCATCCGGCTTCGCATCTTTCAGGTGAAATATGATCAGCTCCTGGTAGATAAGCAGGGCCTTGTGCTGTAACGAGAAAGAATCCTTAGTGGTGAACTTGCGGGTCACAAAGTCGGCCGCGGGATCAAAAGCACTGGCCTGGTTGATCTCGAATGCATAAGCCGGTTTTTTGATATCTCTCTCATCATCCTCAAAATAATTCAATGCGCGGTGGGTCAACAGGTCGTAAAGGGTGGGGCGGAGATGACGCATATTCCCTTTAACGATAATAGCATCGAAGGTCTCCGGTCTTGTTTGCTGCAATAATCTTTCTTCTTTGATCGACTGCAGATAGAGTTCCGTCATTTTTTTATGAAAATCCTCTGCATCCCAGGTAGCGATATCCGTTTTATTGAAATTGGCCGTTTGGGTACGGTCATACAATTGCCAGCGATGCTGCTGGTAATAATTATAATAGATCTCGGCCTGGAAACTTTTTAATATAGAGGTAACCGGTTCTTTGCTCCCGGCTATTTCTTTTTCCATTTCAGCAATGGAGAATATCTCGTTGTCTTCCCGGTTCTCACTTTGAAGAGCGGTCATATATACAAGTGCCTTGATCACCTGGGCGTCCTGCTTCTCTGCTTTTGCCAAAATATAGATCTTCTTTGTTTCTTCAAGGGCAGATTTGGGAAGGCCTTTTTTAGCAAAAACTTCTACCTTCTTCCATTCTTTTTCGTAGTTCTTCAGCAGGCCCTGGCCGCTGCCACCGGTAGACATAAGACTGAACAGGATCATCGTCAGGAGTATTGATTTAATAATTGGCATGTGTCCAAATTTTATGAAAGGTAATTAATCTTATTGTGTACTTCTTACCGGGTTTCTATTGTCTTTGACCGGCTGAAAAGTATGCGACGATAAGATGCTAAAGGACGGATGATTTCATAATTATGGTTGGGAAGCTGATCGTTGCCAGGACGACATACTATTTTATATTTTCTTTTTAGTCCCTGTTAAAATCAAGATCCCGCTTCCCGGAAAGCCCTGCTGTCGCTGACTCCTGCATAATTCCGCAACTAGTTGCAACAAAAAATATTTTGCTTTAACATTTCGTTGAAGCGTTTTTTGGCACGGTGGCATGCCTTTGGAAATAAGAGATACAGAACCAATTTTAAATAACCCTAAAACAAAAGACATGAAAAAATTTTTTACCCTTTTACTAAGCTCCCTGTTTTCACTTTCACTGCTGGCTTTCGACGGAAGCCGCCTGAGCATTTCAGCTCCCGGCACCACCTCAGAGCTGAAGATCGAGATCGATGGCCGTCCATTCTCCATGAAAAATAACAGTATTACCGTTGGCTATCTTGGAGAAGGCCGTCACAATGTGAAAATTTATAAAGAAGCAAAAAGAACACAGACCAGTTTCGGCCGCCGGGAGATCGTTTATAACAGCACGATCAACCTGAAAAGAGGATTTCACCTGGACATTACCGTGAACCGCTTTGGTAAAGTGCTGGTAGATGAGCGCCGGATCAACGTCAATGACGAATGGTATAACGATGAAGACGAGTACTACGATCATGAAGGCTGGGACAATAGCATGGACAAAATGAGCGTGCGTGAATTTGAAACGCTGAAGGAATCACTCCGCAAGGAATGGTTTGAGAACAACCGCCTTACTTCTGTGAAGGTGATACTTGAAAAAAGCAATTTTTCTACCTCACAGGTGAAGGACCTGATGTTATTGTTCAGCTTTGAAAGCAACAGGCTGGAGATAGCCAAAGCGGCTTATCACAAGACGATCGACAAAGAGAACTACTACCAGTTGAACGAAGCGCTGACCTTCAGCAGCAGCAAAGATGATCTGGCCCGTTTTATCCGTGAATCCCACTAACTATTTTCATACACTACACACTAAGGGTTAAAGAAGCCCCGGCCATCAGCGCCGGGGCTTCATCTTTTATAGAAATTAACACAAGGTGTTCAAAACGACCGAAAGGATCTTGGGTAGTGTCTCAGTTTGAAATGCACGCACACGGATTTTACCGATACGACGGGTGAACACGGATTCATATGCTGTAAACAGCATATAAAGGATCAGTTGTCAGCTAAATACGCGTTCGCCCTGAATTAGCGTAGCTAAATCAATCCGTGTTTATCCTTCGGTGCGTGTCATCCGTGTTCCTGTATTTCTTGCAATTTCAAACTGAGACACTACCGGATCTTGCTATCCTGGATCGTAATGAAATCTTTCATTTATATTCTATTTGTCCTTTTAATGACAGCCTGTACCCCGAAACCGGATCATAAAGACCTGGCTGAGATAAAGTCCGGGTTATGGACCTGGGTCAGCGGTGAGCGGTCCTGTTTCGGCGACTTTATTGAATTTGGCGATGGAGACAGTGAATTAAGGGGAGATTCTATCTACGAGCGATCCGTATTCAAAGGAAGAATAACCGGGTATCATTCAAAGCACAGGGAAATCACGATCAAAACACCCGATGGCAAAAGGCTTGTTTATTACAACCACGATTTCAAATAAGATAAATGGAATAAAAAACCCCGGCACTAAACCAGGGCTTTGCTTTATTACCAGTCTCACTATTATTTTTTAATGACTTCCGCCATTTTCTTTCCGATATCAGCCGGGCTGCTCACTACATGGATACCACATTCGCTCATGATCTTCATTTTTGCGGCAGCAGTATCATCGGCCCCGCCTACGATCGCACCCGCATGCCCCATACGACGACCGGGAGGAGCGGTTTGGCCGGCGATAAAACCTACCACCGGTTTTTTATTACCATTCTCTTTTATCCAGCGGGCCGCTTCGGCTTCCATACCACCGCCGATCTCGCCGATCATGACGATGGCATCGGTATTCGGATCATTCATAAATAACTCTACCGCTTCTTTGGTTGTGGTCCCGATGATCGGGTCGCCACCGATACCCACGGCAGTGGAAATACCCAAACCCGCTTTAGCCACCTGGTCGGCTGCTTCGTAGGTAAGGGTACCGGATTTTGAAACGATACCGATACGCCCGGGGATAAAAACAAATCCGGGCATGATACCCACTTTGCATTCGCCGGCCGTAATAACGCCGGGACAATTGGGGCCTACCAGTCTTGTATTTTTTCCCTGTAAATAATTTTTCACTTTCACCATATCCTGAACGGGAATACCTTCAGTGATACAGACCACGAGGCTGATCCCTGCTTCAGCAGCTTCCATCACGGCATCAGCGGCAAACGCAGGTGGCACGAAGATGATACTGACATCAGCGCCGGTCTTTTTAATACAATCCGCTACGGTATTAAAAACAGGTCTCTCGAGGTGCGTGGTACCGCCTTTACCGGGCGTAACGCCACCCACGACATTGGTCCCGTATTCGATCATTTGTGATGCATGGAATGTGCCTTCCGTGCCGGTAAAACCCTGTACTAATATCTTGGAATTCTTATTGACGAGGATACTCATATTGTGTGCTTAAAAGTTGGGCAAAAATAAGGGATTTTGGTCCTTTGGCTTTTATTCATATCCCCGGGTGCAGCTGTCCTAATAGCTTTGCCACAGCGCTTTGGGATCATTCTCCAGGAGTACCATTTTTACCGTGCTTACCATCCAGGATCCCGGGCTTTTTATTTTGAAACTCACAAGGCCATTATTATCGGTCAGGAATTCTTCGAGATATGTCTTGCCATTTTCCCGGCACCGGATCTTTACCAGATGATCGGTGAGAGGTGCTATCAGGAAGGGTCATCCGGCGGTGGAACCAGGGTGGGAGCATCTTTATCCAGCAAAGCTTCCATATCACGATCATTGGCGATCTTTCCCGTCTCTTCCAGCATTCGCATGTCCTTGGCATCCCGTAAGAACTCGGAAGCGAAGATGAAATCGTTCAGCCGCTGGTTCTTGCTGAAGATGATCTCTTTGTTGGTGCCTTCCCACTCCTTATTACCCTGGTACATATAAAGGATATAATTCCCGATCTCCATCACACTGTTCATATCATGGGTATTGATCACGGTCGTGATATTGTATTCGATGGTTATTTCCCGGATCA
>DASYLC010000014.1:0-4820 GCA_036009775.1 Chitinophagaceae bacterium | reverse complement strand
AATACACGCACACGGATTTTACGGATACGACGGATGAACACGGATTCATATGCTGTAAACAGCATATAAAGGATCAGTTGTCAGCTAAATACGCGTTCGACCTGGATTTAGCGTAGCTAAATCAATCCGTGTTTTATCCTTTCGGTCCGTGTCATCCGTGTTCCTGTATTTCTTGCAATTTCAAACTGAGACACTACCCAAACGCGAGTGAGTCTCTGATAATTTAAAGTCTTTCCCTGCCATCAGAATCTATGCCTTACATCTCACGATTCACGTTACACTAACTACCTTTGCACCTTATGAACATCGGGTTTGACGCAAAAAGGGCTTACCACAACGGCACAGGTCTCGGGCATTACAGCCGCAGCCTGCTACAATCCATTTCGGAGCATTACCCCGAACACCAGTATTATTTATTCAACCCCAAACCTTCGGATGTATTCAAAGTAAAAGGACCATCGCTTCACGAAGTATTGCCGCAAGGGCTTTTGAACAAGACATTTTCATCCGCCTGGAGAAGCAGTTGGGTAAAAAAAGACCTGCAGCGTCTGAAGATCGGTCTGTATCACGGACTGAGCCACGAGATACCGCTGGGCATTCAGGGGACAGGTACCCGGTCCGTGGTCACTATCCATGACCTGATCCATGAACGCTACCCGGAGCAATACAATGCGATCGATGTAAGGATCTACAATAAGAAATTCCGCTATGCCTGCCAGCATGCGGACAGGATCATCGCGATCAGTCAGCAAACCAAAAAGGATATCATCGATTTTTATCAAACACCGGAAGAAAAGATCAGTGTTTGCTACCAGGGTTGCAATCCGGCTTTTGGAATAACAGTGACGGAAGAAGAAAAGAAAAGGACAAGAGAAAAATATGGATTACCTGAACAATTCTTCTTGTCGGTCGGCTCCATCATTGAACGAAAGAACCTGCTGAATGTTTGCAAAGCGCTTTTTTTACTTAGGAATGATATCACTATTCCGCTGATCGTGATCGGTGAGGGTGGAAAATACAAACAACGGGTAAAAGATTTTATAAAACAGAACGGGTTGGAAAGCAGGGTCTTGTTTTTATCCGAAACGGAAGCTGCAAAAGCTCCATCCTTTCGTTCGGCTGCAGATTTCCCCGCGATCTATCAATCCGCGATTGCCATGATCTATCCTTCTTTCTCCGAAGGCTTTGGTATCCCTGTGCTGGAAGCATTATGGAGTAAATTACCGGTGATAACTTCCAATACGTCCTGTTTGCCTGAAGCGGGAGGTGATGCGGCTTACTATGTAAGTCCTGCCAGCGCAGAAGAGATCGCGGAAGGAATGAGAAAGATCTGCTTCGATAAACAACTGGCAGCTTCTATGATTGAAAAGGGCTGGCAGCATGCACAGCATTTTACATCGCAAAAGCATGCGGAAGCGGTAATGAATGTTTATAAGAGCGTATGGTAGATTTTGAAAAAGATATCGAACAATGTTTGACCGTGCTGAAGAATGGCGGTCTTATTTTATATCCCACCGATACGGTCTGGGGTATCGGTTGTGATGCCACCAACGAAGCCGCCGTTGAAAAGATCTACCAGTTAAAAAAACGCCCGGGTGAAAAAGCCATGATCGTCCTGGTGGCCGATGAAAGAGACGTACTGCAATATGTGGCCGCACCCGATCTGCAGGTCTTTGATTACCTGGCAAAGACCGAAAAACCCACTACGGTGATCTATAATGGGGCGATCGGTTTGGCTGATAACCTCATCGCACCCGACGGCAGTATCGCGATCCGCATCTGTAAGGATGAGTTTTGCCGGCACTTGCTGAAACGTTTTCGTAAACCGGTCGTTTCCACTTCTGCGAATATTTCCGGGGAACCCGTTGCGCCTGTATTTTCGATGATCACTGATGAGATCAGGAACGGGGTTGATCATATTGTTCAATACAGACAGAACGATACCCGTATTGCCGGGGCATCTGCTGTGATCAAATGGAGTAATGAAGGAGAAGTTATTATTATACGAAAATGATATTCTTTGCTGCTCGTTCGTTAGCCTTCCTTACTGAAACCCCGGTAATCTTTTCTGATTTATCGCTTGTACGGTTGGAAGAATTGCCATTGCGATGCACGTGTTCATCGGGCTCACAAGCAGGATGAAGATGCAGGTCATAAATATTAATTGTTAAGCTGTGTGATAATATCGCTTAGTTTTTTGCTGGACATATTGTTTTCCTTCAGTAAGTTTTCAATTTCATTTAAGATGCTGATGGCAAAAAATTCATCCATGTAGATATCGATGGCGTTGGGATTTTTATATAATTGATAGACTTTCATCGCCGTATTTTCCAACAGGGAGAACGCTTTTTCTTTTTCACCTGTTTTGAAAAGGACGCGGGCGATTTTATTAGCTGAAAGAGAGTAATTCGCTTCCGGTCTGTCAAACCGCCTGGTAAATTCCAATGCCCATTTTTTTGCTGGTCCGGACTGGCCTTTCATAAAATAGTAATCCGCGATCGTGATAAAGATATCCATCACCGAATTTTCGAAATTGTTGGTTATCGTTGTCGTTGCCCCGGGAGCAGTGTAGACGATAGGAGTGTAGCTCCCGGTCAGGAAATTTTCCATGGCTTTTATGGACACGGCGGAGGGCTGCTGATCTGCCTTACTCAATGGCAGCAACCGGTACACTAAACCCTCTTGCTGTAAACTGGCAGGAAAAAATTCTGACCGGGAAGTCAGATAGACAGGTCGGGTATAGATGTTACTGTTGATGATGTCGAGTGCCAGCAGATCGCTAAGAACAAGATACTTGCCCGCTTCTGCTTTAATAGATGATCCCAGGCCCGCTTGCGGACTCATCTTTTTGAATTTCACAGGATCAATATTTAAAATGATATCCCTGGAAGGATAGGTACTGATATCGCCGTTCCACACGGGGTCCGGGTATTTTTTTTCCTGGATCATTTTTATAAAGGCTGCGAATGAAAATGGTTTTGTTTCTGGCCAGTTGGTTTGCGACTTGAAAGACGAATACTCAAATGTTTTTGCCTCATATGTTTTGACTGTGGTCGAAAAACTAACCATGTTGTTTCGTTTCAGAACATTGATCCAGGGAACAAAGCCTGCAAGGCTGGTGTTGATCACCGTTACATCTTTGCGATAACCCTGTACCTGCTGAATATACCACAATGGGTAGGTATCGTTGTCGCCAAACGAAAAAAGGATGCTGTTGGGTGCACAGCCGGAGAGATATTGCCTGGCGATGGACTCTATGTTTTTATCGGGTGTGACCTGCTCCAGGTATTCCCTGGCCAGTTGCTCATTCCCGCACATCATCATCTGCATGTAGCCATTCATCTGTTCATTAAAGACCCGCATGCCGGCATTCCCGATCATTGTTTTATAAAGAGGATTATTCTTCTCCAGGTTTTTATAGGTGACGATAGCCTTGTCGATATACTCTTTTACTTTCAGCACCCGTTCCGGTGAAGGCATTTCATCGTTGTTGAGTGGCCGGCGGAGCGTGTCTTCCCCGGTAAGCAGGCCGTTGAACCCGTATTGTTCCCAAAGATAGCCGCTGGAGTAAAAAGAGTAGGCCCTTCCCAATCCTTCGGTCAGTGTGTCCGGTTGCCCGGTTTCTTTCCCAAAGTCGCGTATCATATCCATCGCCCAATCATGATAGCCAAAATACCTGCACCGTTCATACCCATAATAATTATAGGACACATTAAAACCAAGGTATTCTCTTAATTTATCATTTATTTCCGTTTTGTCACCTGGTTCATCCATACCCTTAACCGGTTGGTAAGTATTGCCGGCAGCCGACCAGAACAGCTGTTCCTTTAATATCTTTTCGTCCTTCAGCAGGTCAACAATATCCACATACCAGCCATCTTTTCTTTTGGCGAAGATGAGTCCTTCTGAATACTCTGCCGGTTTATAACTGTACAATGAAAAAAATCGTTTGAGTATATCAGGATACGATGGAAAGGATGACTGGCCAAAAAGAATAACCGGGAACAGTATCACCAATACCAGCAAAATACCGGGTCTCTTATACATTTTTTTGAAAATTATTGAATGAAAGTACAGAAAACTTTGTTGTAATCACTACACCATACCTTTGCCCTGTTTATGGAAATCAATTGTAATCCAAAGGAATTGTTATTACTGGAAAAGATCGCTAAAGCCGCGGAAACGCTGGGTGTGGAAACTTACCTGGTAGGTGGTTTTGTACGGGATAAGATACTGGGCCGTGCCACCAAAGATGCGGATATTGTTTGCGTGGGAGATGGGATCGAACTGGCCAGGGAAGTGGCAAAACTATTTGATCCATCACCAACGGTTGCCTATTTTAAAAACTTTGGCACTGCGCATATTAAAGTAAGCCTGCCGGACAGTGATGACTCTTCCTCAATCTCCCTTGCGGGCAGTGGGGGGGCGTTCGACGTGGAATTCGTCGGCGCCCGGAAAGAAAGCTACCGCTCCGGGTCCCGCAAACCCGAAGTGGAACCAGGAACAATAACCAATGACCAGGACCGCCGCGATTTTACCATCAATGCACTGGCGATCAGTTTGAATAAAAACGAATATGGCAAACTGGTAGATCCTTTTAACGGCGTAAAGGATATTGAAGATAAGATCATCCGCACTCCGCTGGAGCCTTCACAGACATTCAGCGACGATCCGCTCCGGATGATGCGGGCCATACGTTTTGCCACCCAATTGAATTTTACGATCGAAGAAAAAACATGGGAAGGTATCAAAGAGACGGCGCCGCGGATAAAGATCATCTCACAGGAAAGAATAACCGATGAGCTGAATAAGATCGTGTG
>DASYLC010000013.1:0-9040 GCA_036009775.1 Chitinophagaceae bacterium | reverse complement strand
CTGAATAGAAGATATGGTGCATGCATGGGGCTCGCCTGTTTTGGAAGGTGCTTCATGTGCGGCCAAATAATCGTACAAACCCTGGATCAGTGTACAAGGTAACGGCCTCGCGGATGGATGCTAATTCAGGGTTCTGTTCATTCATAATAGCTTACATTATAAGTGTTTAAAAAGCATTAATTTGGGCTATTAAAGATTGGGAAAATAATGTACACTGCAAAGGTATTTCCCGTTTTCCCACAGGCATGAAAAAGGATAAGACCATACAGCTTCAGGAAAAGATCGACCAGCTTAACCAACAAGCATGGGATATAAGGGTCAATGATTCACCCAGGTCATTTATACTGAGCCGGAAGTCACTGGAACTGGCAAGATCTATTCACTACAAAAAAGGAATAGCGGAAGGAGCCCGTTCGATGGGATTTTGTTATGTACGTCTCTCCAAGAATGATGAAGCGCTGCCGCTCCTGGACGAATCATTATCCTTGTTTAAGGAACTCAACGATTTTAAAGGGCAGGCGCTGGTGTACGAATACCTCGGGGTGATCAAACGCAACCGGGGCGATTTGGGCGGGGCATTGGATCTCTTGTTTAAATCAGTAGCCTTAAGTCAGCAAACAGGTTCCAGTGAAAATGAGTCCATTCAACATTACCAGCTTGGTGTTGTTTATAAATATTTGGGAAATTTTGGTAAAGCGCTTGACTCGTTATTCAAAAGCATAGCGATCCACAAAGAAAATAAGAACCGGCTCTACCAGTCGTACCCGATCAACGTGATCGGTTCGATCTATTTCGAGACCGGTGATTATATCCGGGCGTTAAACAGTTACAAAGAAAGCTTGAAACTGCGGCAGGAATTCGGAGATAAGCTGGGAGAATCGGGAAGCCTTGATAACATCGGCTATACATTGTTCAAGTTAAAGAAATATACACAGGCGCTTAAATACTGCAAACAGGGCCTGGACATCAGTAAAAAAACCGGTGATAAAAGAAGCCAGGCGAGTTGTTTGCAACATCTCGCTGAGATCCATGCCCACGCAGGTGATATCAAACAGGCGATAACTTCCAGCAATGCCAGCCGGAAGATCCGCAAAGTAACGGGTGATAAAAGAGGGGAGGCAGAGATATTACTGTTCCTGGCAAGCCTGCCGCAACAAGACCCGAAGAAAGTAGTGGAATGGATAAAGGAAGCTTTGCAGATCGCTAAAGAAACCAAGTCACCTGATATTCAAAGCAAGGCTCATCATTGTTTATATAACTATCACAAGGAGCAGGGACAATTCAAAGAAGCAAACCGGGAACTCGAAAAGCATTTCAAGCTGGAGAAAGAGCTGCAAAAGAATTCTGTAAACCAAAAGATCGCTAACCTGGAGATCACCCGTAAAGCGGAAGAGACAAGAAAAGAAGCAAACGTCATGATCCAGAAAAATGAAGAATTGACATGGTTGAACAAGGAACTGGAAATTGAAGCTTCATTGGAACGGGTGCGAACGGTGGCAATGAGTATGCACAAACGGGAAGACCTCTTGCGTATTTGCGAGGTATTTTTTAAAGAGCTCGGTGCATTAGGGTTCACTGAAATAAGAAATGCGCTGATCCATATTTATAATGATGAAAAAGGCTACTATTATGATTACGACTATTCTGATTTCACCGGCGGAAAGATCACGCATCTTTCATACAAGGGAAATGCTGATATGGAAGATTTTTTAGCAGAGATCAGGAAATCAGATGATGCTTTTGTGGAAAAGATTTTTGCGGGAAAACAACTGGACGAATGGAGGGCTTTCCGGAAAAGATCAGGGCAGATCATTGATGAGCGTCTTAACGCTGCCAGGCAGATCAACTATTATTTTTATTCGATCGGGCTGGGCAATATCGGCATCTCAAATTTTGGAAAGATTGACAATGATCAGCTGGAAATACTAAAGCGCTTTCGCAATGTTTTTGATTTTTCCTACCGCCGTTACATTGATATTGAACAGGCGGAAGCACAAGCGTACGAAGCAAAGATCGAGGCATCGCTGGAGCGGATGCGGGCGGCGGCGATGAGTATGCATAAGACAACCGACCTGTTGTATGTGACCGAAGCTATGTACAAGGAGCTTACGGTGCTGGGGTTCACGAATATCCGGAATGCCCAGATATCGATCCGTAATGCTGCCAACCATTCTTATTTTGTTTCGGAATATTCCGAATATGTACAAATAGCCGTAGCCGAGGCAAAGTATGAAAGTTCTCCGCTAGTCAGTGAGCTCTACGATGAAATGGAAAAGTCGAAAGACGTGTTTTACCAGCGAGAATTCACCGGTAAGAAATTTGAAGACTGGCGGAAATGGCGGTTAAGCATCAATACTGCACAGGATCCGCGGATCTTAACGGCCAGTTCCATGTGGTTTTATTTATATTCTATCGGGACCGGGTATGTTGGTGTTTCGACCTTTGGCGATATAAGTTCCGAACAGGTCGCCATACTAAAACGGTTCAAGAATGTTTTTGAACTATCCTACCAGCGCTATACGGACGTGGCCAAAGCTGAAGCCCAGGCAAGGGAAGCGCAAATACAACTGGCGTTGGAAAGGGTGCGGGCAAGAACGATGGCGATGCAACATAGCGAAGAGCTTTCCAAAACGGTGGCTGCCCTGTTTGAACAGTTCAATGCATTGGGCGAAGCGCCGGAACGAATGGCGATCGAGATCGTTAATGAAAAAGAGAAGGTATTTGAGATATGGGCGACCCAGCATGGTGGTGCACAGTTGGACCTGCTATTGAAAGTGTCAATTGATGAACCCCATGTGATGCAGAAAATGTACAAGGCATGGAAAAAGCAGGCGAGGTCCATCACGATCGATCTCCAGGGCGTAGCACTGGACGAATATTTTCAGTTCCTGAAAAAGGAAGGGCTGCCGGTGGACAGGAAAATATTTGGCAAAAGACGAGTGCAGAATGTTGCCACCTTTTCCAAAGGCATACTTACGATCATAACTCCTGAACCACGACCGGCTGAAACCATACAGTTGCTGGAACGATTTGCTAATGTATTTGATGGCACCTATACCCGTTTCCTCGATCTGCAAAAAGCAGAAGCGCAGGCTAGAGAATCGCAGATCGAGCTGGCGTTGGAAAGAGTTCGTGCAAGAACAATGGCAATGCAAAAAAGCGATGAGCTCAAAGATGTGATCCAGGTTGTTTATGAACAATTCGTTCATTTAAAGATCAATACTGAGCACACAGGGTTTGTTATGGATTACAAGCAGAGAGATGATCGCCTCATTTGGGTGGCCGGCAAACGTGGAGTTCCTGCCCAGTTGACGATACCATATTTTGATTGTGAGTATTATGATCGTTTTAATGAAGCAAAGGATAAAGGCTGGGATTTCTTTGCTACCAACCTGGGTTTCGAAGAAAAGAATAGTTTTTACCAGGAACTCTTTACACATATTCCCGGATTGCCTGAGGAAGAAAAGCAATTTTATTTTAATTGCCCGGGCCTTGCCATATCGACCGTATTATTAGAGAATGTGGGTTTGTACATCGAGAATTTTGAGGGTATTCCCTATCCCGATGAAGATAACGCCATACTGATGCGTTTTGGAAAAGTATTCCAGCAAACCTATACCCGTTTTCTTGATCTGCAAAAAGCAGAGGCACAGGCGAGGGAAGCCGAAATTGAGCTGGCATTGGAAAGAGTTCGTGCAAGAACGATGGCCATGCAGAAGAGTGATGAGTTAATAGAAACCGCCGTCATCCTATTTGATCAGCTTAAGCAGTTGGGAGAACATCTTGAAAGAACGATCATCGGAGTGATCAATGAAGAAGAGCGTGTCGTTGACTTCTGGGCCACCCGGCCAGGCGGCAGTCACATGGACAAGATGCAACAATTTCCCCTCGATGAGCCTATTGTCATGCCGCGAGTGTATGCAGCGTGGAAGCAACAGCAAAAATCGATAGTCATTGATCTTCGTGGTGAAGAATTAGAGCGCTATTTCCAATTTATTAAAGGCAGAAATCCCAAAATGCAACGGGAGAAGTTTGGTGAAAGACGGGTGGAGAAGTTTGCATTTTTCTCAAAAGGATTTATAGGCGCTATTAACGAAGATCCAAATGCGCCTGCCAATGTCGGGCTTTATGAACGATTTGCCGCTGTTTTTGATCAAACCTATACCCGTTTCCTCGATCTTCAGAAAGCCGAAGCGCAGTCGAGGGAGTCGCAGATAGAACTGGGATTGGAAAGAGTGAGAGCCAGGGCGATGGCGATGCAAACATCGGATGAGCTGAAAGGTTTGATCGGAACTGTATTTACAGAGCTGACAAAGCTCGACCTGGTACTCACCCGTTCCGTGATCATGATCTATAATGATGAGACCAATAGTTCAAAATGGTGGATGGCGAATTCTGAAGACCCTGAAAACCCTGCAGGATTCTATGTTAAAGCGCATGATCATCCACCGAACGTGGCGTATTTCAAAAACTGGCGTGACCGAAAATTGAAATGGACCTATGTCCTGGAAAACCAGGTGAAGGCAGATTGGGATGCTTTCTTATTTGGCGAAACAGAATTAAAACACCTGCCGGAACTTGTGATAGACGGAATGAAAGCCCCGAGGAAGGTTTATCTCAATGCCTCGTTTAACAGTTTCGGGAACCTCACCCTTGCGTCACTTGAACCGTTGAGTGAAGAGCATTTTGATATCCTGCTTCGCTTTGCAAAAGTTTTTGATCTTACCTATACCCGGTTCAATGATCTGCAAAAGGCAGAGGCACAGGCAAAAGAAGCGAAGATAGAAGTAGCATTAGAGCGGGTACGTGCTCGTACCATGGCCATGCACAAAAGCGATGAGCTGGCTGAGGTTGTTGGTTTATTGTATAAGCAATTTGAAGAACTGGATTTTGAATTTTACCAGGTACTGGTGTCTATTTATGATATCAACAATAAAGTGATCGAATGGTGGAGCCGGGGATTGGGAGATATTGATGTGCCGCAACGTAATATCATCCCCATTATTGACCATCCTTTCAGTAACGACCTGTTTGCGAAATGGAAAAGCGGCATCGACTATTACCCGCATGTTTTTGAAGGAGCGTCAAAAAAAAGCTGGGAGGAATACTTGTTCACTCAAACCAGCCTGAAAAATTTTCCGCAGGAAGTAAAAGACCAAATGACCGGCCTGGATCGTGTTTATCTTTCTGACTTTTTTATAAAGTACGGGTCGTTGCAAGCTGCCGGTCCTATTCCATTGCCAGAAGATAAGGCCGGCATTCTGAAAAGATTTGCAAAGGTCCTTGACCTCGCTTATACACGGATGGCCGACCTGCAAAAAGCAGAAGCGCAGGCAAAAGAAGCAAGGATCGAAGCGGCTTTGGAGAAAGTAAGGTCCCGATCATTGGCCATGCATAAAAGTGATGAGTTGCAGGAAGTGGTAACAACCGTATTTGACCGGTTAAAAGACCTGGGTATCCAGATGGATGCGATCAACCTGGATGTCTTTAAAGAAAATAAAAAAGATGCTTACCTGTGGACGGCCGTCCCGGGACAGCTCTATTCAAAAGAATTTCATATCCCTTACACCGATTCTGTCATTTTTAAAGATATCTATGATGGAATGACCAGTGGGAAAGGGATACATTCAAAAGTATATTCAAAGGAAGAAAAGAATGAGTTCCTGGAACACATATTTGCTCACTCAGACTTTAAACCTATACCACAAGATCGCAAAGACATGCTCTATGCGATGGAGGGAAGCACCGTTGCGGTCGCCTATGCCACCAACACAGCGATCATTGGTCAGCGATACACGATAAAACCCTTTACGGATGAAGAGACCGATATCCTGAAACGCTTTGCCAATGTCTTCGAACAATGTTATACCCGTTTCAAAGACCTTGAAAAGGCAGAAGCGCAGGCCCGGGAAGCACAGGTAGAAGCGTCCCTGGAAAGGGTCCGTGCTAAAGCCATGGCTATGCATCACTCGGTGGAACTGGATGAAGTGCTGGAGACATTATTCGACCAGTTCGATATCCTGGGCATCAATCCGATGTCGACACATATCACATTGATCGATGTCCCTACTAACACATTTACCTTCCGGGAAACAGGTAAAGGGGGACGTAAGAATTTTGGCGTACAGACCGTCGCGATCGACTCGATGGATATCTGGAAAGATGCCGCAGAGCGATGGAAATCAAGTGAGCCTTTATCACTGAATATCCTGCATTTTCCGAAAGAATCACTCCCGATGGTCTGGCAGGTATTCCATGAATCATTTGCCTCCATGCCGGAAGGTGCGAAGATCACACCGGATGATTATCCTGATGGCATTTATCATACAGCGGGTAATTGTAAGTTCGGATATATCGGTATGAACCAGACCCGGAAAGCCACACCGGAAGAAGAGCAGATTGTGTTAAAATTTGCCGTTGAATTCGGAAGATTGTACCAACGTTTCCTGGACCTGCAAAAAGCGGAAGTGCAAATTCGCGAAGCAAGGATCGAAGCGGCACTGGAGAAAGTTCGTTCCAGCTCGCTGGCCATGCATAAAAGTGATGAATTGAAGAACGTAGTGAAGGTCGTTTTTGAGAATTTCCAATCACTTGGATTAAAGAATATCGATTCTGTCAACATTAATATTTTTCACGGAGGGTCAAAAGACTTTGATCTCTGGCTGGCAGCACCGGGCCAGGACTATACCCGCAACTTTCGTCTTCCCTATCTCGATCATCCTATTGCCAATGATTTTTTTAAAGCAAGGGAGAATGGAGAAACATTACACCAGAAAGTGTATGCGCACGCCATAAAGAATGCCTACTTCGGGTACATGTTTGAACATTCTGACAACAAGAACCTGCCGGAAGACAGGAAACAACTCATTTTAAATGGACCGGCATATGCCGTAGCTACAGGTATCGGACGGCATGCTTCTATTTTTATTCATAATTACAGTGGTCTTCCTTTTTCCTACGAGGTGCAGGGAATACTGATGCGCTTTACAAGAGTATTCGACCAGACATACCGTCGTTTTCTTGACCTGCAAAAATCTGAAGAGCAGGCAAGGGAAGTGCAGATAGAATTATCCCTCGAACGTGTGCGGGCCAAAACAATGGCAATGCACAATAGCCAGGATGTGGGTGAAACAGTAGCCATGATGTTTGATGAATTACTGAAGCTTGGTGTTGAAACGCTTCGTTGCGGAGTAGGAATTTTGCAGGAGGGGTATCAAATGGAGTTGTGGACGGCAAAACCGGATGAAGCAGGAAAAACGAGCCTGGTCGTTGGTAGTATGGATATGAAGATGCACCCTTTACTGGAAGGTGGCTATGATACCTGGAAGAATAAAAAGGATATTTTTTCTTACGTGTTAAAAGGCGATGATCTTATCAGTTACTTTACCGCGATCAATAACTACCCGGATTACCCTATCCAGTATGATATCGCTGCTTTACCCAGCACAATATTTCATAATGAGTTTCATTTTGGGGAAGGAACCTTATTTGCTTTTTCATTGGAACAACTATCGGATGAGAAACGAAAGATATTCAAACGCTTTGCGGGGGTCTTTGGCCAAACTTACCGCCGTTACCTCGATCTCCAAAAAGCAGAAGCACAGACAAGGGAAGCCCAGATAGAAGCATCGCTTGAAAGAGTAAGGAGCAAGGCAATGGCCATGCATAATTCGCAGGACCTGCACGATACTATCGTAGCGTTTTATCACGAACTGGAAACATACAGTATTACTCCCCGCCGCTGTGGTGTTGGGCTGATCGATAAAGTGAGCCACATGGTAGAACTTTCTACCATCAATACCACCGAGCAGGGAAAGACAGTAGAGGTCATTGGTAAATTAAAACTGACGGGGCATCCTGTACTGGAAGGGATCTATGACAATTGGATAACGCAAACAGAGTATTACCCGGTTTTAAGAGGAAATGATATCAGGGATTATTATAAATTGATAAGGCCGCAGATCGCATTCCCAGAATACCCTACTGACGCTGTTCAGTATGGTTACTTCTTTTATTTCAAAGAAGGAGGTGTATATGCCTGGACGGATAAAGAACTTGCTGATGATGAATTGAAAGTATACCGCCGTTTTACTTCTGTATTAAGCCTCACCTACAAACGATACAAAGATCTGAAAGAGGCCGAAGCACAGGCAAGGGAATCACAGATCGAAGCTGCATTGGAAAGGGTGCGATCCAAAGCCATGGCCATGCAAAAAAGTGATGACCTTGCCGATGCTGTAAAGATCGTGTTTGAAGAATTGGATAAAATGAACCTGGGCATGTTGCGCTGTGGCATCGGTATTCTCAGTAAAGAAAAAAGATGCGCCGAGGTCTGGTCAACTACCAAATCAGACAATAATACGGTGGTACAGGTATCGGGGGATGAATCCATGGACATCCACCCTTTATTAAGCGGGGCATTTGATGCCTGGGTGAAACAGGAGAACCATAGTTATGTTCTAGAAGGTGAGGACCTCCACAATTATTATAAAGCGCTTACAGGTGTCAATTTCAAATTACCGGAATCGCAATCGCTGGTATCCGGAACTAACGATATCAAACAGTATTATTATAATGCGGTCTTTACATCAGGGGGGCTGTTTGCGTTCCGCGAAACACCTTTCCCCGAAGAGGCCAAAAATGTACTGCGTCGTTTTTCTGACGTATTTAATTTTACCTATACCCGTTTCAACGACCTGAAACAGGCCGAAGCACAGGCAAGGGAATCGAGGATCCAGCTTGCACTGGAGAGAGTGAGAGCCCGTACGATGGCCATGCAAAAAAGTGAGGAATTGGCCGATGCAGCAGTAGTACTGTTTCAGCAATTCGCTGCTCTCGGCGAAACACCGGACCGGATCAGCATCGGCATCATCGATGAACAAAATGGTTCAAGTGATGTATGGGCCACCGACCAGGCGGGTACACAAGTGAAGATCCGTTTTAAAGCAAGGAATGATGAGCGGACGACGATCCAACAAATGCTGCAGGCCTGGAAAGCAGGAAAAAAATCCCTGAGCGTAGACCTGCAGGGAAAGGGCCT
>DASYLC010000012.1:0-5677 GCA_036009775.1 Chitinophagaceae bacterium | reverse complement strand
CCAGCTATGATAATGGCGTATTGGGTTTTGATATTACCGGAAATAAAATGGTACTCATCAGAACAGAAGTGGTCAGTCCTTTTGAAATATATCTTGCCGATGCGTCAGGAAAAAATCAGAAGAAGATCAGCGAATTCAATACAGATTGGGTGACAGGAAAAAAAATAAGCATGCCTGAAAAACATTCCTTTAAAAATGAGAAAGGAATGGAGATCGAATACTGGGTGATGAAACCGTCGAACTATGAGCCCGGAAAAAAATATCCTTTATTACTCGAGATCCACGGCGGTCCGTCAGCTATGTGGGGACCGGGTGAAGCATCGATGTGGCATGAATTCCAGTTCTTCTGCAGTAAAGGGTATGGCGTTGTCTATTGCAATCCGAGGGGAAGTGGCGGTTACGGTCTCGATTTTTTAAGGGGAAATGTCAATGACTGGGGTGCCGGTCCTACCAGTGATGTAATGAATTCTCTTGATAAAACAATTGCTGCAGGCTGGGCTGATACGTCCAAACTGCTTATCACAGGTGGATCGTATGCGGGTTATCTCGTGGCCTGGATCATTGCGAACGATCATCGTTTTAAAGCGGCTTGTTCACAAAGAGGTGTTTATGACCTGTCTACCTTCTTCGGGGAAGGGAACGCCTGGCGCCTCGTACCCAATTATTTTGGCGGATATCCGTGGGAACCTGAAGCCAGGGCAACACTGGAGAGAGAATCCCCGATTAATTATGTACAGAATATCAGGACGCCCTATATCATTTTCCATGGCGATAATGACCGGCGCACGGGTTTTGTACAAAGTGAAATGATGTACCACAGCCTGAAAGTACTGGGCAGGCCTGTAGAATATGTCCGGCATCCGGGTGGTACACATGAGCTGACCAGAAGCGGGAATAACCGGCAGCGAATCGACCAGCTATTAAGGACCTATGAATTTTTTGAACGGTGGATCAGGTAGCGACGGCACACCCGATGCCTCCAGGTGTCACCTTTTAAGAGGTGACACCTCCGTAAGTTAAAGCCACCTTTCGTCAAAATTTCTCGTCTGTAACGATAACATTATGAGACATAAAAAGACTTTCACCGTATTTTCTAGCCTGGTTGGCTTAATAGTGCTAGGTGTCACCTTTTCAGAGGTGTCACCTTCCAAAGACCGTAACCTGAAAGTATTGCCAAAGGATATCAGTGATGCCAAGCTGGACAGTATCATGCAGACCTATAATATAGCGCTGGGAGTAAAATGTAATTTCTGCCACCTACCCATGAAAGGTATAGGCATAGGTATAGCAGACAGCCTTGACTATGCGGCTGATGGCGAACCCATGAAAGAAGATGCCAGGAAAATGATGCGGATGACCATTGAGATCAACAAAACGAATTTTTGGTTTGATAAAAAAGAAAGACCTGAATACCTGCATACCGTAACCTGCAAGACCTGTCACCGGGGCGAAGCCTACCCGGAAGATTAAGAACAATTTCAAAATGGATTTTAATCCCGAGGCATGCAAGCCTTGGTAATAAGAAACAAGAGATCTCTTTGTGTTTTCCTGGCGACTTTGCGTGAAGCCTTTCTAATTATCCTTCTTGCAGGACTTCAGCCATTCTTTTATTCCTTCCACGATCTGTTTTGCAACCGCTTTATGAAATTCGGGGTCAAGGATCAGTTGTTCATCCTCTTTATTACTGAGAAAAGCAACTTCCACCAGGCAGTTCGGGTAATCAGTTGGGCCGCTTAGTGCAAAATTGAAACTCCCGATATTCCCAAAATCCCGCAATCCTGTTTTCAGCATACTCTCCTGGATATATTGTGTAAGGGGACGAAACCCAATATAGCGGTAGTAAGTGCTTACACCTCCTATACTGTCACGTACCGATGAATTGAGATGGATACTGACCAGGAAATCGGGATCTTCTTTCTTTAGCATTTCCGTTCTTTCTATCATCCCCAGTGAAGTATCCTTTGTTCTTGTCATGAAGACCTTCGCTCCTTTGTCAAGCAATTCCTTTTCCAGTTCCTTAGCAATAAGAAGCGTGTAATTCTTTTCAAGGATGCCTGTCTTTACACCTGATGCACCATTGTTATCTCCTCCATGACCGGCATCCACAGCGACCCTTATATTTTCAAGACTGAGGTCCGCGGGCTGTCGTTTTACTTTGATGATCAGTCTTTTTTCGCGGTAATAGATACTGTATCCCCAGTGCTGTTCGTTTTTCAGTTCAATAGTGACCCGGAACACATCGTCTTCGATCTGCTCATGGTATACATTTTTTATTTCTTTCGCGGAGGAGCGTTGTGTGATCCAGTTCGTATTGTTTGTAGCGCCAAATACATCTATCACGATCTTCGAAGGGTTGATCTGCTGGACACTCCGGTAAGGCAGTTTTTCATCAAGGTTCACCATCAGGTAATCATATTTATCATCGCCGCTTACCATCCAGCTATTCGTCAGGTAAAAAGGCAGGACCTTTACCGTGCTGTCCTTTTTAAAATTCGATTTTGGCAGGTATCCCATATGGTCCTTTGATAACTGCACTTTGTAATTTCCGATCGTGCTGTCGATAACTTTCACGACGATACTGGTGTCCAGGTAGCCCATTTTTGCCCCACCCAGTCGATCCGTTCCCAATCCATACTCCAGGTAAGGCAATGCCCCGGTCGTTCTGCCAACCAGGGGTTGAAGAGGCTGGGAAGATCCGGCTAAACCGGAAAAAAGGCAAATGACTATACAAAATCGTATCATAACAGAAAGATAGCATAAAAACCCTCACTACCTGTTGCCGTAATAATACTAGACCCCTATCACACTTTTACTGAATTTTCCTATAAACTATTATGTTTAAACACTATGTGCGCCCGCATCCCGTTAATATTGCAGACGGCATCGTCACCAGGCTTTGTCGTTAACCGAATCTTTATCCTAGAAAAACCAATAGAAGTATGACCTGGAATTCAGTCATGGGCCTGATCTCGTCGATAGCCCTCTTTCTCCCCATATTTTTCATTCTTGTCTTCCGTCTGGGCAGCTACAAGACCTTTCCTGCCCTGTTAGTGTATTATATCATTGTATTCAGTTATAACCTGCTGACCGAAGGCTATATCAAAGCAGATGGTGATACCATTCATTACTGGAATATTTTCAATAACCTGCTGGATGCACCCCTGATGCTGTTGTTCCTTACCTACTTCAGTACTTCCACGATATTTACAAAAAGGATGCACCTGGTCATCGCATTACTGGTCGGGTTTGAGTGTATTGTAGTTTTATTGAAAGGATTTACAACAGAAGCTATCACCATTATCCTGGGACCCGGGCTCCTGACTGTAGTATTCTTTAGTACCTATTTTTTTATCCGCCAGACCAAGATCACCATTATGCACAGTAAGGCGACGGGTAAAGCGATCATTGCTGCCTCGCTTCTTTTTGCCTATGGTTGTTATACCATCATCTACCTGATGTATTATGTTTTTAAAACCCCTTATGTCGCAGATACTTTCCTGGTTTATTTTATGGTAGCTACTTTTTCTTCTTTGCTGATGTCCGCAGGACTTATCATGGAGCGGAAAAGAGTCCAAAAACTACATGAGCTGAAACTGACCCGGAAAGAATTATCCGATATCTATAAAGGGGAAACGGCCGCCCCTCTCAGGACAGCCATTTTAGATTTTGACAAAGATCCCTGGAATTAACTCCGAAGAAAGTCCCGGGACTTCTTCAGGATCAAAAACAATATTTTCCTTCGGCGATCATTTTATCAGCGATCCGTCGCCTTGCATCTTTGCTGTTGAAAGGTTCTGCCTTCGTAAATCTTTTTAATCCCATCAGGATCATGCGTTGCTCATCTCCGCCTTCAGCGGCAAACCCGTTGATGGCATCCTTTCCTGATTTATTTATCCTGTCCGCAGCATCATAGAGATAGGTTCTCATAACATCCAGGTGAAGCTGGCTGGCTGCTGCGCCTTTTTGTTCGGTGATCTTCATCACCCGCAGCAATACACTTTCAGCATTGTATGTTTCGATCGCCATATCCGAGATATTCATCAGTACTTCCTGTTCGGTATCGATCTTCATCATTAGTTTTTGCACGGCCGCACCGGAGACCATGAGTATCGCTTTTTTCAGATTGGCTACCAGCTTTCTTTCTTTGGCAAAAGGTGTTTCATCTTCTCCGCCAAAATCCGGGATACTCATCAGCTCTTTCTGCACCGCCATAGCAGGTCCCATCAGGTCCAATCTTCCTCCCATTGCTCTCTTCAGGGTCATGTCCAGTATAAGCAGACGATTGATCTCATTGGTCCCTTCATAGATACGGTTAATGCGGCTATCCCTGTAAGCTCTCGATATATTGTATTCCGCACTGAAACCATTTCCACCGTGAACCTGTACGCCTTCATCCACGACGAAGTCGAGTACTTCACTGCCATAAACTTTGAGCATTGCACATTCGATCGCAAATTCTTCTGCGCCGCCGAGCAATGATTCATTTTCCGGTTTTCCGGAAGCTAACAACTCCTCTTCTTTTTCATCCACCCATTTGGCCGTTCTGTACAAAGCCGATTCGCCCACAAAGACCCGGATCGCCATTTCGGCCAGTTTATGTTTGATCGCCCCGAAATTAGAAATCGGTTGCTTGAACTGCTCTCTTGTGCGTGCATATTCAACTGTTCCGCTCAATGATCTTCTTGCTCCACCAAGAGCTGCTGCACATAATTTCAAACGGCCGATGTTGAGAATATTAAACGCGATCTTATGGCCTTTCCCGATCTCACCCAGCAGGTTATCAACAGGCACTTTACAATCCTGGAAATACAACTGAACAGTAGACGATCCTTTGATACCCATTTTATGTTCTTCCGGTCCCTGCGTAAAGCCTTCCGTTCCTCTTTCCACAATAAAAGCAGTGAATTTATCGCCATCCACTTTCGCAAATACGGTATACACCTGTGCAAAGCCCCCGTTGGTGATCCAGCATTTCTGCCCGTTCAGTAAATAGTATTTTCCATCATCGCTTAGTTTGGCCGTTGTTTTTGCACCGAGTGCGTCACTGCCACTATTGGGTTCTGTCAACCCGTATGCACCTGCCCATTCGCCGGTGATCAGTTTCGGGATATATTTTTCCTTTTGCGCATCCGTACCAAAATACAGGATGGGCAATGTGCCGATACCCGTGTGAGCTGCCACAGCAACGGAAAAAGAGTGACCGGCACCCAGGTATTCATTTACGATCGTTGAGGTAACAAAATCTTTTCCAAGCCCGCCATACTGTTCGGGAAAGGAGGTAGATAGTAATCCCTGTTCTCCTGCTTTTCTCACCAGAGATTTCATCAGCCCGGGTTCCAGCTCGTCGATACGATCCAGGTTCGGATACACTTCCGCATCCAGGAACTGGTTGCACATATCCTTGATCATTAACTGCTCTTCCGTAAACTCTTCGGGAATAAAGGTTTCAAAAGGTGAAGATTCTTTCACCAGCCATTCGCCTCCTTTTAATATGATTGTTGTTGCGGTACTCATTGTATTAAGATTTATGCGTTTTTGCTTCGCGTCGCTCGCAATGACGTTTGCATTGTTTATAACGATGCAGGTTAAATTTCAATTTGCAAATGCTCCCACTGGCCTCTCTCTCTGCTTCCCTCTCTTGCTTCGCTTTGCTCGCAATGACGAGGAGAGGGAGAAT
>DASYLC010000011.1:0-32401 GCA_036009775.1 Chitinophagaceae bacterium | reverse complement strand
ACAACTGGCTACCCTCACCAGGCCCGGACCGTTTGCGAAAAGAACGATTTGTTTCGGATCCTATTTCGGAATCTTTGACAATGAAAAACTGGTGGCTATGACAGGCCAGCGGCTGCATGTTGACAATTTCACAGAGATCAGCGCCGTATGCACTCACCCGGATCATACAGGGAAAGGATATGCGTTCAACTTATTGCAGCACCAGCTCCAGATCATACTTCAGCAGGGTCAACACCCTTTTTTACATGTACGGGAGGACAATCAACGGGCTATTGGTCTTTATGAACGGATGGGCTTCACTATTTCCAGGCCTATGAATTTTTACTTTATGAAAAGGCAATGATAGAACCAGTGGGGTTTGGCTAGTGGCAAGTGGGATTGGTACAAAGATTAAATCGTGCAAACTGGCAGCGAATTTGCCCTACCAGGCACTAGCTATTCCCCACTAGCGGGTTCTCCTTTCAATCCTCATACTCCCTCAACCTGTTCGAAAGCTGCAATATCTCCTGCTGCATTTCATTCATACGCCGCAATAAATAAGTAATGGTCTCAATGCCTTCGAGATTGATGTCCATTTCATAATACAAACGCACGAGTTTTTCCAGGTGGCCCAGCTGGTTTAGCGGTACAAAGACCTTTTCTTCAACAATGGAAACTTCGATCAATCCACTGTCTTTTAAAGAATAAATAAAGGAGAGTTCGATATTATGATGAATACAGAATTCATCCGCCGCTATCATTTCCTCTGTTTGCATACAACAAGGTTTATTTGAGTTGACTCAATTGGGTGAACAATGCTTTCTGTTCTTCTGAAAGATTGGCTGGTAACTTAACTTCATAGGCAACATACAGATCGCCGCTCTCCGTTTCTTTTTTATATACCGGAACACCTTTTCCCTTCAGCCTTACTTTGGAGCCGGGTTGTGTGCCGGGACTTATATTTAATTTTACTTTCCCGCTTAAGGTATCGATCGTCGTTTCTCCTCCCAGCACTGCTGTATAAAGATCGATGGTGGCTGTTGTATACAGATCATTGCCCGAACGTCTGAAATGGGGATGAGGCGCAATAGAGAATGTGATGTACAGGTCACCGGCAGGACCGCCATTTACACCCGGTGCTCCATAGCCTTTTAATTTTATCACCTGCCCGTTTTCCACGCCAGCTGGTATGGTAATGCGGATATTTTTACCGTTCACGGTCAGCGTTTGCTGGTGCGTTTGCATTATATCCGTCAGCCGGAGTTGTAACCCCGCCTGGTAGTCCTGTCCCCTGAATTTTGCCTGGCTGCTGCGTGTTCTGCTGCCACCACCGCCAAATAAGGATTCAAAGAAATCGGAAAAATCTCCTTCTTCAAAGTTGCCGGTAAATGATTGTCCCTGGTTGCCGCCTCCCTGTTGCTGCTGTTGTTTTGCCTGTTCAAACTGATCCGCATGCTGCCAGTCCTTACCATACTGGTCATATTTCTTTCTTTTCCCGGGATCGCTTAATACTTCGTTGGTCTCGTTCACCTGCTGAAATTTTTGATGGGCTTCTTTATCGTTCGGATTCAGATCCGGGTGCAGGTTGCGGGCCAGTTTACGGTACGCTTTCTTTATTTCTTCTGCGGGAGCATTTTTATCAACTCCCAGGATCTTGTAATAATCAATAAACTCCATGTGGCCTTTTTTTTGCTCGTTGTTTAAAGGTACTTATTTTGTCTTCGTGCCCGTGTTTGTGGCAAAACCAGGTAGTGCCTCAGTTTGAAATGCACGCACACGGATTTTACCGATACGACGGGTGAACACGGATTCATATGCTGTAAACAGCATATAAGGATCAGTTGTCAGCTAAATACGCGTTCGACCTGAATTAGCCTAGCTAAATCAATCCGTGTTTATCCTTCCGGTCCGTGTCATCCGTGTTCCTGTATTTCTTGCAATTTCAAACTGAGACACTACCCAAAACCATCCCTTCGGGGCAACTTAGTTAGAAAGGATTATCTTCAACACTGATCTCATTCCTGCCGATACTACTTACACGATTGCATAAGACTGTTCTGCATTTAAAAAACTAAAACTGAACTATTATGTCTGCAAGTCAACAAGCAGCAACGACCTCGCTCTAAAGTCTATGAATAAATGAATCATTTGATCGCTGCGGCACAAACGGCGCAGCATCGTTTGTGCCTTGACTTTTTTGCCTGCTTTTTGTGTCAGGACAAAAAGTAGGATATAAATTTTAAGAAAACTTTTAATACGATTTTTCAAAAATGGCGTTAAGGTAAAAACAACACCAACATGCACAAGCTGATCCTCTTCTCCGGGGCATTCTTATGCGCCCAGCTTTCCATTGCCCAAAAAACAGATACACTTACCATCCTCTACAAAACAGGCCAGTACAGTATTTCAAAGCAGGATAAACAAAAGCTGGATAGTTTTCTCCGGCTGGGGTGGGACAAACTCTCTATCAACGGCTATACCGATGAAACGGATGAAGAAGGGTACAATCTTGAGCTTTCTAAAAGAAGATCAGGAGAAGTGTACAAATATTTCCTGGCAAAGAACATTACGGACAACACGATAAACCCGCACTATTTCGGGGAATCGATGCCGAAGGGAGATAATGACTCCGATGAAGGCCGTGCCCTGAACCGCCGCACCGAGATCATTGGTTACCGGTTTCCCCGCATAACAGTAAAACCCAAAGACCCTGCGGCTGACCCGATGACACCGGTTACCCGCACACTGGACAATGGCTTTATCATCACTTATCGTCCCGGCACGCTACCAGGATATATGGCTGATAATTTTGAATCAGGATCAGGATCGAATTTCAAACTGATCACGAATACCGTGGAAATGCGCCAGAATAATCTCTATAATAATACGACCCGGGGTGAGATATTATCCTCGGTGCTGATCATCTGCGGCGAAAGACTCGATCCCTGTAAACTGGATTCACCGATCCTGGTCAAAGTGCCGATACCCTTTAAAACAAAATGCCCGCTGGAAAAGGTTAAATTCTTCAATACAGTGGCCGAGAATGGAAAACTGATCTGGCAGGAGCAGACCAAACTATTGTATCCTGAAATGATCGGCGGGCAGCAATATGTCCGTCTCTGGATCGATGATTTCTGCAACTGCATCAATTTTGATTTTAAGATCGACCCTGAATGTTTTGATACCGACAGCACAAAGTTCATGTATGTGAACGCAGGAGTGAAAAATCTTACGGCGGAACTAAAGGGATTGAACAGTGTGTATATGCCCCGCCGGATCAACGATACCACGCATACCCTTTTATACCAGAAAGATAAAATAGGGGATGCGGTACTTAGCTTCAGTTTGTACAACGGTAAAAGACGCATCCGGGGGTTCAGGGATAAAGTAATAACCAAATTCCCCTATGATAAGGCTACCCAACAGTATATCCTTGCTACAGGAACCCGCCGTCTTTACTTCCCACGCCTGAATGTATGGAGCGTAGTATTGAATGTGAATGGTGACAGGTACCGGGCTCCGGGGGACAAGCATTGTTACGATTTTATTTACCTGAAGCAGGAAACAGACTCCATCCTGGTCGATTTCACGGTCGTTGAGTCAAAGAAAACGGTGACTGTTTATAAGGACCAGTTGCTCTCATCGATTCCCTACGATTCACTAAGACAACAGTATGTGATCGACAGGAATTTTGTCAGGGTATTGAAACAAAAGGAAAGAGAAAAGGAAAAAACTAAAACGATCGCGGCGAAATGACCGGTCAGCCAACAGAACTGTTCAATTGTACATCGTTAGTGTCCATGGTGGTATTCTTAACGGGCATTGCAGGTTGCTCCTGCATGCCCACCACCATTCCTTTGGAAATATAAAGAGAAGGCCACTGCATACGTTCACAGATCTCGCCCCATAATTTATCGTAGTAGATATTGGTCTTGAACTCCCGCAGGTGGTGAAAAATGGATTCCTTGCTGAGCGTGATAGCTTCTATTTCAGCATAAAAAGGTATGTAGCCGGACAGGATGCGGGCACTATCGTCTTTCCTGTTATCCAGGTAATATTTATGCAGGTTCTTATGGGCCTGTACCATGTTATAAAAACTGAGTACCTTATTATTCAATGCAGTGTTCAGCTGCAATGATTCCATCAGCATGTTATTGCAGTACACGGAGAGGGGAGCAGGAATATTCGGGATAAGCAGGAGATCCGCCGTGTGAAAGATATTATCATGAAGCAGGAAGCGGCCCGGCGAACAGTCGATGATACACACATCATAATCATCTTCTACTTCTTCCAGTGCCTCTTTTATTAACTGATGGTTAGTAAAATTAAGTGCGGCAAGCCGTGATGATTTGTTAACGAACTGGTCGGAGAATAAGGGATCGTTGCTTATGACATCGATCTGGTAGCTTTCCGTAGAATGGATCACATCATAGATCGTAATATTCTTGTCAAATAAACGGGTATGTGTATTGCTATTCTTGTTCTGGCAATTGAAGAAAAAACTGCTGCCTCCCTGCGGGTCAAGATCCCATAGCAGGACACTGAGACCGTTTTTGGCCAGCATACAGGCGATATTGACAGCGGTGGTCGTTTTGCCAACACCTCCTTTAATATTATATATGGCAATTTTTTTCAGGCATTTAATGTACATAAAAGATAATTACCCCGGAATTATATTTTTATGTGTTGCGGGAAAGCCCGTGTTTATTCCCCTACCTGCCTGATAAGCAAGGGCAGTATGGACGCAACAAAGCCCCGATGGGTCGGGGCTTTATGCTCAAATTCGAAAAGAATTAATAATTGTTTCGGATGTGAAAATAGGCAGGCCATCAACAGCCCACAAAAAAACAGCTGTCTATTTGCGGTAATTAGATACAATTATCCGGCAGCACTCAGTCTTTTTACTTAGAAACTGCCGGGTGAACTAGCCCAATCTTTATTAATTTCGCTGGTTATGGCAAAAAAACCATTGACCAGGGACAGCCAGTTCATTGTCGGCGAAGAGCGGGTACTGAACTATGTGATCACGGGGATATTCCTGGCTGTTTTTATTCTTGGATGCTTTGATATCAAAAGCCTGGGAATTGCGCTGGTGCTCCCACTGGGGTTGGCCGTTTTCTATTTTATAAAAGCCAGGAGCAAAAAGATATTTATCCGTATCAATATCCGGGGGATCTACCAGGATGAAAAATTGGTAACGGGCTGGGACCATTTTATAAAAGCCACACTAAGCCAGAAACCACAGGTACTGGACATCAGGGATAATTTTGTTCTGATAGTGGATTACAGGAAAGAAGGTATAATGGGAGGGCAACGGCGAACGATCCCGTTAACGAATACACAGAACCAGTCGGAAGAAGATGTGCTGGCCGCGGTAAAATTCTTCCTGCACGAGTACAGGGATAAGGCAGCCGTGGAAAATTAGCCTGTTATCGACGAACCCATTTTTTATTGAGCACTCTCTTCACCTGATTCTGTCACTCTCAAATTCTTTTTACCTGACCTCACATAGAAGTAACCGGTCGAAAACGTAGTGATATAATCATACTTACAGGAGATGACCAGTTTACCCGAGCTGTCAACGATACCTTGTTTACCGTCTTTGATCACTATCATATACCTTCCGTCCATCCATGTATGCGCCGCGATCAGATCATATATAAAAGGAACAACCATTTCTCCCTTTGTATTGATAAAGCCCCATTTCGTTTTTTTCGCGACCGCGCAAATGGTCCTTTCAAAACGCGATACCCGGTCGTAGGTTGCTGGTATGACCACGGCGCCGGTTGTATCCAAAAAACCATATTTCCCCTTTTCCATGAATGCCACGAGACCGTTGTATATCGCGTAGTCCAGCCATTTATATTTCTGCGGAATGATCTCACGGCCCCCGCTATCGATGAATCCGTACAGGCTGTCAGTCTCTACCTGTGAAAAATCATTAGGACCTGCGAGGTACTCTACCTGGCCGAATCCCCGGATGCTTCCGTACCGGTTGGGAATAACGATATTCCGGAGTGTATCGATCAACCCTTCCTTGCCATTCTGCTTAAAAATAAAATGACCGGGGAAAGCATATTCAATTTTATCGTATTCCAATGGTATTACTGTCGTAAAATCGCTGTTCAGCAATCCGGCACGCCCGTCTTTTTTTACAACCACCATATCCCGTGAAAGATCATCGATATCATCATACTCGCAGGAAAGCAGGAATTTGCCGTCCTCACCGGCAATGCCCCATTTATTATTTCTCTTCACCCGGAACAGGTCCCTGAAATGATCCTGGTAGACAGAACGGTATGACAGAGAAAGTATAACAGCGCCGGTAGCTTTATCAACAAGTCCGTAACAATCACCGATCACATCCATGCTTTTAACCACCCAATTTTTCCCGCCGCTGCGGATATCGGCTTTTTCATAACCAGGTTTACGGTTACAGCCTGCGATCTTTTCACCTTTTGCGTTTATACAATAGAATTCACCATTGAGTTGTACCAGCGCGGTACCATCGGCCTTGAAGGCTTCGGCATATTCGTAGATACAGGGGATGGTTTCTTTTGCTGACGGATCGATATATCCCCATTTATCATTCCGGCAAACAAGACTGGGAAGTTCATTGTACGCAGGATAGTAATTTCCAACAGTACTATAAATGGCGGGAACGATCGTTTTGAAATTCTTATCCAGGTACCCGACCTTATTGTCTTTCAGGAACGCTTTGATCGTATGTTCTTCAAAGTCCCCGATATTGGGGATATCATCATAATCGTTCAACGGAATGATCGTTTCCTCTTTTATCTTATATAGTATGGCGATCTTTTCCTTTCGGAGGAAACAGATACTATTCTCCGATTCGTATTTAAACTGAGCGTACTCCAATGGAAGGATGACCTTTTGCTGTCTGTCGATGATCCCCCATCCGCTGTCTTTCCGAACCAGCAGGTATTTTTTCAAGGGATAGATATCCCCGTATTCAACCGGTATCCTGGTATTTCCCAGTGAGTCGATCAAGCCAACCCGGTTGACCGGCAAACTGAAACCGCCGGAGAGAATGACGGGCCCGGCACCCCGCATGTCGTATACTTTGTAAAGTCCGTTGAACCAATTGCCTTTTGTGGTGCTATAGATCCATGCTCCTTCTGCGAGGGCTTTTTTACCGGCATGATAGGGAAAGAAAGCATGAACATTCTTACTCTTTTGGTTGACAGGGATATTCCGGAATTGACGGGTCAGGATCTCAGGGGTCTGCCGTGTATTGAATGCTTTAACGATCCTTCCGGAGCGGTGCCGGAACAAGTAAACATTCGGTTCAGGTGCCGGTATGAGCATAGAATAGGACAGGGCCCGCGGCTGGGTTTGTTCCATATAATAAACCTCCTTATCCCACCTGGCGAAATGGTCGATCTCGATCATCTGTACATCGTTGTAAAACGGGTAAAAGATAGTATCCGTTGCAGCCGGTTTTTTGGGCCTGAATAATTCTTCCGGACTTTGCGCGGAAACTGGTAGTTGAAGCGCCAGGATACAGCTTAATAAAACGATCCCTGTATTTTTTTTGTGCTTATCCATTTGCCGGCAATATAGTTTTGAAACTTAAGGAGACCCTGGATAGATGCAATTTTCAGGATCAATACACAATACTGGGAATTTTTTGTACGGGTTGGGATAGCCCGGAAGTCATGAACCTTCCATTTAATACAGGGATCGGCCCCTATTCATGCGCCATATTGGCGAAAGACTGCTATTACAGGTGTATTAGCGGGGTGGACCCAAATTTGACATGGCTATAGGACTTAAACAAATCTCCATGCAATTCCTGAAAGAACACCTTGCCCCCGGCAATTATGAGTGGAATAATGATTTAGTGTACAACGGGGATGTTTCCCGTCGTCTTTTTAACAGGAATAATGGTGAACAGTTATTGTTCATCATCAACCAGTACGCAGCTCCCAAAGAACAATTTGATATTGAGGAAGGGGTAAAGGTCCAGGAACTGATAAAGAATCAACTCCCTGTGGACGCCAAAAGTGAGAGATCCGTTCTTCAATGGTTAAATGAAACGATGGTTGCCTGAGCATTATTCCTGTTTTGAAGTACCAGGGGAGGAGTATTTACAATCCTGCTTATATATAAATTACCATAATGGCTTTTTCCCCGATGGTTTGATGCCGCCTTTTTTCACATTGGATAAACCGATATGATGGTTGTTATAATTGCGGATAGCCGCTCTTTGCTGTGATTTTCTGTCCATCCCGGGTGCAATACCGGTATCCTGGACCAGTTCCGGGCTCTTTTCTTCTACCGGTGGTAAGTTTGGATCTGTAACTGCCGGTATTTTTTCAGGACTTTGTTCTTTTATCTTCTCTTTTGTTGTTTTAGCAACACTTTTTTTTGTACTTAACTCCGGGGTACTGCGGGCTGTTTTTCTTACGGGCTTCTTCGAAACGGCTGTACTTTTTTTATTGCTGCGTGATGCAGTCCGGGCAGCAATAGGAGTAGTTTTTTTCCGGGTGGTCACGGTGGCTGCTTTTTTCTTTGCAACAGGTTTCTTCTTAGCTACCGGCTTTTTTGATGCGGTTTTCTTCGACGCTGGTTTTACTGCTTTCTTTTTCGCGGGTGTTTTTTTGATAGTTGTTGCCATACGGTTGGTTTTAATGAGTGTAAGCCCAACAGGTAATTTCAATAACCATACCAATGAATTCCTGCTGTAACCATAAAGCTCAAGAAAAAAAACACAGGATATCTCCATGAAAAATAAAGCAGGTGATCTGCTTTCAAATAAGGAGCGCTTTTGGTAAATGATTGCCTAGCTTTAGCGCTATCAATTCCTTTAAACCACCGGATCAATGGAAGTACACCAGCACACGCATACGCCCCGAAAAAAATGGACCCACTATTTCTGGGAATTCCTGATGTTGTTCCTGGCAGTATCCCTGGGATTTATCGTAGAAAATTTCCGGGAGCATACTATCGAACATAAAAGAGGCATGGCGTACCTGAAATCATGGTACCATGATCTGAGGACAGATACGACCAACCTGGGCCCGGTCATTGCTGATTTCTGGAAGAAAGACCGTGCTATTGACAGCCTGATGGTCCATTTTGATGATATCAGGGAACCGGCCTTGTCGCAGGTATGGGGAGAGTATGGAACGGAACTGGATTTTTATCCCGACTTTGTCTTTGCGGAAGGAACGATCCAGCAGTTGAAGAACTCGGGTGGTCTGCGCCTGATCGATGATAAGGAGGCGCTTGACAGTATTGTCAGCTACGACCTTTTTACCCGGAACGTGGGGTTCAAATCAGAGAATGTACACCAGGCACAGTTGGTTGTGGAAGCGAATAATAATTCCGTGTTCGATCTGCAGAAAATATATGCAGAGTTTTATAAAGGTGATTCGACTGCTGTCTATGAAAAGAATGAGTTCATTTTAACCACTGACCGGGCCGTACTGGGTAAGTTCTATAACGAGATATTCCGCTTTAAGTTCATCTGCAAGAAATATTTACGGGCATTGGAAAATGCAAAATTAAAAACTACGGGACTTATACAATTCCTGGAAAAGAGATTTCACTTTGAATAACCGTGCATGGAACTGGTCGTTAGAAGTCCTTCTCTGTTTGTGTAATAATTTCTACAGTTTTGTAGTAACCAGCAAAAGGAATTGCGCATAATTATACTGGATCGTGACTATTAGTTCTTTGAACCACAAAAGGAACATAGGTGCATAGGAGAAACACATAGCCTGACCTATGTCCAGAACTATGTTCCTGCTGTTTCGCAGCCTGCCCTGACAAAGGAAGGGTGGTTCCAACCCGGCTCATCGATTATAGTGTTTTGATAGTGGCATTGTTTTAGTGAGCTTTGCTATATGAAAAAAGATACAAAGAACACCCTGGAGGATAAGATATCATCCGTGAGCACGGAAGAATCCGAATTACTGCAAAGAACCGAGAGCAGCATGGCCGGCCCGGATGATGAAGACCAACGCCGGTCCACATTGGACAATACCGACGAGGACGGTGATCCGCTCAATGAAGAAGTGGATGACTCGGGTAAGGACCTGGATGTTCCGGGTTCCGAAGACGATGATGCTAACGAGGATATCGGGGAGGAAGACGAAGAGAACAACAGTTACAGCCTGGGCGGTGACAGGGATTGATACTAATCTATAATTATTGATTATGACACAGGATACTACAGTGGTACTGCATACCTATGCAGATGTACTCGAAGCCAGAATGATCCAGGACGTGCTGAAGGAGAACGGGATAGAATCACTCGTGAATGATGAAAATGTAATGGGGATGGATCCCATCGGTGGCACGGAGATCCGGGTATTTGAAAAAGATAAAGCGGAAGCAGAGAGAATCATTCAGCAAAAGAGCATATAAAGATGGAGAATATCACTACGGGTATACCCATTGACCAGGCAGTGATCAGTTCGGTATACAGCCAGTTGACCGACAGCTGGAATAAAATGGATAGCGTGGTTTTTGCGGGTCTTTTCGCTGAAGATGGGAGTATCGTAGGATTTGATGGAAGCCAGGCCAACAGCCGTAAAGAGATACAGGAACACCTGGCCGGTATTTTTAAGGATCACGAACCTGCACAATTTGTCACGATCATCAAAGAGATACGATCAATTTCACCTTTAGTTGTTCTGTTACGTGCCGTAGCCGGTATGGTGCCCCGTGGTGAAACGGTGATCAATCCGGAGACCAACGCGATACAATCCCTGGTCGCGATAAAAAAGGATGAGCATTACGAGATCGCTCTCTTCCAGAATACACCTGCCGCATTTCATTCGCACCCTGAGCTGGCAGCACAATTAACCAAAGAACTACAACAAAAAGCAGGATATCTCGGGGCCAAGGCGGTTTAATCAGCTCCGGTCTTCTCATCAATAGCTTTCCCGATAGCTACGCTCAGCAGGGTTTCTTTTCCCGAATCCCTGTGAACCCATAAATATCCTTTTTTGGTCCTGGTGCGTTTGATCTCCTGCAGGGGAAGGGAAGAGGGATGCTCATTGTCGGGCTTATTATTGCCGGCATGAAAATCATTTATCACATAATAAGGATCTGAATGATGGAGCTCCGCGGTAGCACGAAGAAAGATGATAAAATCTGCAGAGGCCAGGGGGAAATTAAAAACGATCTCAAAAGGCTTTTCCATGACCTGTTTTTGTATATATCGTTTTTCTAATTCTATGCCAATTTTGAATACGTGAAAGTTTACAAAAATAAAACAAACTGCGGCAGATTTTTCCCGGTTAATATACCAATAATGTCCTGGTTTGAAACTAGCTGGTTTTAAAAGCAATTGAACCACATAGTCACATAAGAAAACATAGGGTTTTCACATAGAATTCTATGTTTTTTCTCTGTGTACTATATCCATAACCTGCCTTGACGAAGGAAGGGTGGTTCAGGGTTTTCAAAATAGAACACTAGCAATATACCCGCCCTCTGGAACCGTGGTTATTTTTTGCTGATCCGGTACAGGTTACCCCTGTCGGTTATCGTGTACAGCATACCGTTATGGCAGGCTATATCCCGGAACCGTTCATTCAGATCAGCCATCAGCCTTTCTTCACCCGTCACTTTATTATTGACGATCACCAGCCGGCAGATATGTGAACTGCTCAGACCGCCGATGAACAGGTTATTTTCCCATTCCGCTATCGTCTTCCCTTTATAAAAAGCCATGCCACTGGGAGAGAGGACCGGGTCCCAGTAATAGACAGGTTGTTCCAGCCCCGCTTTTTGCTGTATCGCATCACCAACGGACTGACCACTGTATTCCAATCCGTAGGTAATGACAGGCCACCCGTAATTCTTTCCTTTTTTAATGATATTTACTTCATCACCGCCGCGGGGACCGAATTCATTTTCCCATAGTTCGCCGGTAACAGGGTGCAGTTCCAGTCCCTGGGCATTCCGGACACCATAGGCATAGATCTCCGGCATCGCACCGCTTTGATTTAAAAATGGATTGCCCGGGGCGGGTTTGCCCTCTTTGGTTATTTTAAAGATCTTTCCCAATGCCGATGAAAGTAATTGCGCCTGCGCCCTTCCTTCGAGGATGGATCGTTCGCCCGTGCTGACAAAAAGATTTCCATCTTTATCAAACACGATCCTTGATCCGAAATGCAGGGTACTGTTCAGGGCTGGGGTAGCACAGAATATCACAACCGGGTTATCGATCTTTCCACCGGCTTCATCCAGTTTTCCTTTTGCTACAGCCATCAGGTTGCCGCTGCCCTGTTTCTCTGAGAAGGACCAGTAGATCATTTTATTGTTGGTGAATGCGGGATCCAGTGCTACGTCCAGCATTCCTCCCTGCCCGCGGGAATCCACAGCGGGAAAACCGGTGATCTTTTTTACCAGGGTACCAGCGGCGTCATGGATCTGCATATAACCAGTCTTTTCGGTGATCAGCAAACGGCCATCGGGCATCGGCACAACGGCCCAGGGTTTACCCAAACCTGTTGCGATCTTTTCCGTTTTATAAGGAGTAACCGTTTTTACACCGGCGATCCTTGTTTGCCCGGTAAAAGACGGTTTATAATTCGAATTCGGTTTAAGGGCCTCTACCGGGGGCAATTTGCTGGTATCCGCATCATTCCCTGCCCGGGTTGAATTATTATTATTTGCGCAGCCACTGGATTGGATCAAAAGAAGAATACCCAATAAGTTGAATAATGCCTTTGCTTTCATATTCCTGTATTTTAACTGAACAATAAAAATAAAACAAATATTGCAGGCTTAAGTATGTCGCACGCAGGGAACGCAGCGTTCGCTGAGTATTGTATATCAATAAGCCTTCTCTGCTGCGATCCCTGCGCACTCTGCGTGATCCTTCGGTTATGCTCAGGACTTTTAAACTGGTACTTTATCCAGGGTTAACACGACAACAACCGGGCCTTTCCGTTGTTTGGAATATCTTTAGTTAAAATATAATGATATGAAATTCCTTTCTCTTGAACCCTTCGTCCCTTCCGGCAGTGATTTTGAAAACGCCCGTGATTTTTTCAAAGAATTGGGTTTTAATCTTGCCTGGGATTCGGGAGATTATGCCGGTTTTGAGAACAATGGCTGTCGGTTTATCCTGCAGCGCTTTAACCAGAAAGAATTTGCCGAAAACTTTATGCTGTCTGTTGGTGTGGCCGATGCGGATGCATTCCGTGCGGAAGTGATTGAAAAAGGACTACCTGCAAAATTCGGGATACGGATCGGGGAAGCTTGCGATCAGCCTTACGGAAGGGAAGTCAATATCATTGACAAAGCAGGTGTATGCTGGCATTTTGTGCAACAGCCCGCCGGTAGCGGGGAAAAATAAAAGTACCAGGCATATTGGCGAAGAAAATACATGCAGGGGAAGAAGGGGCATATGATCTTTTCAATAAGTTATCCGCCTGTGGCAAGGTCAAACAACCGCCGGACAAAATGTTCCCTGGTATACCCGTAACATTGACCGGCAAATTCGGTAAACACTGGATGGTGGAATGCGATTGGAAATAAAATTACTAATTATTTGAGCGGTAAACGGTATCATAACAGTCGTGGTAAATTTGAAATACTATCTTATCTCAAACTAAAATCACTGCTATGCATACACAACGTAAAACGATCTTTACACTTTCAGTACTGTTCATTGCCTTCTTATCCATCAGCCCGCTGACCGCTTTTTCGCAATCGAAGGATGAGAAAAAGATACTCGCCCGCATACGGCTGGAAGAGAAATTGTGGAATGCGGGAGATGTGGAAGGCTATGTCAACCTTTATGCACCGCTGGATTCTACCCGGATGATACTCGGTAAGGGAGCGGCTTACGGAAAGGATAGTATCCTCGCTTTTTATAAACGATACTGGCCCAGGGAAAGAATGGGCAAACTGGTATTGGATGGAGAGCAGATGGAAAGACTGTCGAAGAAGTTCTACTATGTGACCGGCTATTTCCATGTCACCCTTCCCGACGGGAAAAAAGTTAATGGCCGCTATTCCAGCCTGATGATAAAGATCAAAGGGGAGTGGTATTTATATACGGACCATTCAGGTTGATCTGATCATCTCCATTTAAAAGCAAAATAACTGCAGGGTTTATCCGTTGCATTGCCGATACCGTGCATTGTATTGCTTTCCGCGATGTACAGATCACCGGGTCCTGCTGTATAGGTCTTTCCGCCGATCGTCATTTCTGATTCACCATCGATCATTAAAATGATCTCTGTGTCCGCATGCTGATGAGGCACATGGCTGGGTCCTTTGGCTTTCAGGTAAGTAATATGCATTTCAAAATTTTCGCACATGGCTGTTGGCCTGTCAAAGTATTTACGGGTTCCTTTGTTATTCGCTTCTTTATATAGCAGCGAGTCATGATTCAGCAGCAGCGTTCCGCCTGCCTGTGTGCTTCGCTCTATATTCATTGCCTTTTTCGAGCGGAACATAAATACATAATATGTAACAGGGCCGTCGCCAGTATTTTCAAATGTCTGCATTTCATGTGGAGGTATCAGCAATACGCTGCCAGGCCCTAAGGCTGCGGTTTTATCGCCAATGGTACACTTAAGAGTTCCTTCTTTAATAATAATGACTTCTTCTATATCCTCCTGGGCATGTGGTGGTCTTGGCACAGCACCCTTATATTGGGTGGTGGCATGGATCTCAAAGTACTCAAATTCATTGGTGGTGCCTTCGGCAATTTTGCGGCCTTCGCGGCCGGCTTCTTTTTTTACAGGCAATTCATTCCAGTGATAAACACCGGAAGGAATAGGTTTCAATTGCGCAAATGTGTTCATGACGATAGTTTGAAGCAGCAATGCAAGTAGGGTCCGCATACAAAATGGTATTGGTTTCCGAAGTTAGCTTTTTCCGGACTGCGAAAAACCATACAGAATAAAGGATATTGGGTCAGCTCTAAGGACAGAAAGATACAAGGAGACATATCATTTCCCTGCCAAACCATTGAAATGGTTTGGCAGGGTATCATTTCAACATAGCCCGGGGTTTAAACCCCGGGCTATGAGAACGCGTTACAGAATACGGTCGGTGTTGAATAAATATACTTACCTTACTAATGCAAAAAATATAACCATGGCCGTCAAAAAAATAAAACCAACGACCATTGAGGAATATATCGATGCGGCGCCTGCTGCGTTGCAGAAACGTTTGTATACATTGCATGAAGCGATCCGCAAAGCCGCGCCGGGGGCCAAAGAAGGACTGAAATGGAGGATGCCCGCCTATTCTTACCAGAAGATACTGGTCACTTTCGCCGTGTTCAAAAACCACCTCGGTTTCGTCCCGATGCTTTCTGCCATCAAAGCCTTTAAAAAAGAGCTGGCAAAATATAACACAACCGCTGGCTCCATACAATTCCCGCATGACAAGCCCCTGCCATTGCCGCTGATCAGGAAGATCGTTAAATTCCGGGTGAAGGAAAGCAGGGAGGGAACTATAAAATGGAGATCCTAAATAAAAAACTATGCGCCAATTATTTCGTCCTGTCGTTTTGTTGTTCCTGTTAGTATCCTGCAAAGGAAATGACAAGAAGGAAGATGTGGAAATAATAAGTAATGGAGTAAAGATCGCGTACAGCAAATGTGGCGAAGGTGATAGCACACTGCTATTTGTTCATGGATGGTGCATCAGCAAGGAGTATTGGGAGCCGCAGTTGGCTTATTTCTGTCCCCGTTATACCGTGGTCGCAATAGATCTGCCCGGTTTTGGCCGGTCGGGAACAAACCGCAGCGACTGGAGTTTTGATGCCTACGCGGAGGATGTAAAGAATATAATAGACCAGCTTAAGCTCAAAAATGTCATACTGATAGGGCATTCCATGTCGGGTGATATTTTGCTGAAAGTAAGTAACCTCTATCCCGCACTGGTAAAGGGTATCGTTGGAATAGATAATCTGCATGAACCAGGGTCGCCTTTAACGGCGGAGCAAGTAAAAGATAACGAAGGATTTTTTGCTATGCTCTCCGGCGGCTTTGACAGCACCGTGAGTAAGTATATGACGAAAAACCTCTTTCATAGTTCTACCGGTACGGCCATTGTGAACAGGGTGATGAATAATGTTTTCACTGCTGATTCTGCCATTGCCATAAAAGTATTGCAGGCACTGGTGGAAGCATCACAAAATGAAAAGCCATTGATGCAGGGGTTGTCGCACAGACTATACCTTGTGAACAGTGATATAAAGCCGGTGAAGACAGATTCTCTTGCCAAATACTGCGTTAAAGGTTTTCATGTGGAGCTGGTTCCCGCTACCGGGCATTACCCGATGGTCGAAAAACCGGTCTTGTTCAATACCGCTTTACAAAAGGTCATCGATAGTATCGGCCGGAAATAAACTCCCGGATAGTTCCTGATCTATTTTTTCGCCGCTTTTTTCTTTATAAAATTTTTCAAAGCGCTTTTCACTTTGCCGATCGTTTTATGCAGATCCTTTTCATGCTGCTTCAATAATTTCTTTGTCTTCTTTTCCGTGCTGTCAAAATAACGGTTGGCTTCCGACAGCGTAATATTGAATTCCCCGGCCTCTTCGTCCAGTCTTTTTAGTAATTGCCAGAGGTTCTCTTTTTTCTTCATTCATTTACCTTTATCAAATTTTGAGCCACGGGAGATTCTCTGCCTTTTATAGCCCACGGTTTAAACCCTGGGCTATAAAGGAACAATCAAAAAATAATCGTTTTAACGATTTACCGCTTAACTTAATGACATTCCCGCAGGGATATATTGTGCGATCCAATGTTATTAGCCTGCTTCACAAATCGTTCCATAGGAACGATATCAAAAGTCTTATCTGAAAACAAATTTCCCAATCCAACTTTTCCCAATTTTATTAATTTTCAATACTTTACAAAAAAAAGAACATGCCAAACCGCAGCCTTTTCCTGTTTTGCCTGGTGCTGATTCAACTGGTTGCCCCGGCCCAGGTGCTCATCAGGAACACCAATGTGCTCGATGTGGAAAATAAAAAAATACTGGCGGGCTATGATGTAGTGGTACTGGACGGGCGCATCGTATCGGTTGATAAAGGCAAACAGTTCAAACTACCGCCTGGAACAGAGGTGATCGATGGTACGGGAAAATGGCTCTCACCCGGGTTTGCCGACGCCCATGTCCATTTTTTTCAGAGTGGTGGTCTCTTTGCCCGCCCTGATGCGATCGACCTGCGTGCATACAAGCCTTATGATAAAGAACTGAAATGGGTACATGCCAATATGGAGGACCTGCTGCATCGTTACCTGGCAACGGGTATCACATCCGTGGTGGATGTAGGTTCCAGTTTTAATTTCTTACAACAACGGGATTCGCTGGTCAACCATCCGGCATCACCGGTAATTAACATGACAGGACCATTATTAACGACCTATCTGCCCGAAGAATTTAATGATCTCGGGAATGAAAGCCCGTTCATCCTCGTCAAAACAAATGAGGAAGCCATCCATGCTGTACACGAGCAACTGAAATACAAAGCCGACTTTGTCAAGATATGGTATATCGTGCTTGACAGTAATACAGAAGCCGGTGCCCGTGCGAATTATGGTATGATCAAAGCTGCGATCGATGAAGCACATGCCAATAATAAAAGAGTAGCGGTTCATGCCACCGAACGCATTACGGCGCAACTGGCAGTGGAAGCGGGTGCCGATTTCCTGGTGCACAGCGTGGAGGATGAATATATCAGCGATGAGTTCGTACGATTACTGGGAACGAAGAATGTTGTGCTTTGTCCTACGCTGGTAGTTGGAAAGAATTATGCAAGAGTGTTCGCGGATGACTATAAACTCAGCAGGTATGAACTCGACAGGGCTCATCCCTTTACGACCAGTACTTTTATCGACTATCCCTGGCCGGACACAGCGCTGGGAAATCGCTATACCAACCGGTACAGGAGCGAAAGAGTGCAGAGCCGTTACAAACGGGAGGATACCATCATGGCTGTTAACCTGAAAAAACTGGTGGATGCGGGAATCACCATCGCCACAGGAACAGATGCAGGGAATATCGGCACTCTTCATGCCACTTCGTATTTTGATGAACTGCTGGCCATGCAACAGGCAGGAATGAATAACTGGCAATTGCTCCAGTCATCCACCATCAATGGGGCCAAAGCAGTGGGCCAGGAAAAAGAGTGGGGGAGCATCACCAAAAATAAATGGGGGAATATGGTCTTGCTGGATGCCAACCCGCTTGATAGTCTTGCCAACTGGAAAAAAATATACCGGGTGATCAATAAAGGGAAGTCTTTTATCCCCGATTCAATTATAACCCGTACACCGGAGATGCTGGTGCAACAGCAACTGAATGCCTATAATGCGCATGACCTCGAAGCGTTCCTGGCGCCTTATGCGGAGAATGTAGAGATCTATTCGACGGCCGGCAAACTGATAATGAAAGGAAAAGAACAGATGCGGAAAGAGTATGTGTTCATTACAAAGAACCCCAACCTTTATTGCAAACTCATCAACCGTATCGTCCAGGGTAACACGGTCATCGATCATGAAGAGATATGGGTGAGTCCGGCGCCTGCTAAACTTTTTTATGGCGCCGCAGTGTATGTAACCGAAAAAGGAAAGATCATAAAAGTTTATTTTTCGGATTGAGATTGATAAAATTTAACAGCCGTTAACATTTACTTCTATATAAGATAAGGCTGTATCATCTGTAGTTTCCTGTCTTACAGCGCATAGTATTCTGGCACGGTTTTATTACCTATACTGGTAATTAAAACATACTCATATGGAAACCTTAGGAATGATCATGCTTGCAGCAGGCACACTGTTGCTCATATTGGGAATATTTGTCTTTAAAGATAAACCTACACGTCATATAGAGCACTAAATATTCTTCATGACTACCTGCTTTCGCTTTGCAGCGAACAGCAGGTAGTCATTTTTATTTTATAGCCCACGGTTTAAACCGTGGGCTATAAAAATCAGAGAATCTCTGAACGGCTTTAGCCGTTTCCTTAACTTAATAACATTGCCTGCGAGACAGAATTGATTTAAAAAATATTTCTTTTCTCTTTCCTACTTATTTGCGTACTTCAATCAAAAATCTTTTATGGATAAGGGCCGGAAAGAGTTTTTGATCCAGTTAGGAAGCGGTTTGGCGCTCGCGACATTGCCGGTCATTGTGAACGCAGCAGGTAGCAAAATAACACCTGTTGATCCGGCCGATTTTGCCGGTGACGGAGCTCCCGATGACGAAAAATACTGGAAGCAGGTAGCCCGGAAATATTATGATGTCGCCGGTGATTATATCAACCTCGAGAACGGTTACTACGGGGTCCAACCCAAACCCGTGCTGGATGCCTTTCAAAAAAACATCATCAAAGCGAACAGGGAAGCCGCACGGTTTGCCCGTAAAGAATTCCCGGGACTTTCTTCCAATATAAAAAAAGAACTCGCTGCTTTCCTGGAAGTAAGCGATGAAGAGATCATTATTACCCGCAATGCCACCGAAGCATTGAATATCGCCATACAGGGTTATCCTTTCAAAGAAGGAGATGAAGTGTTGCTGAACCAGCTTGACTATTTCAGCATGATCGAAGCATTCAGGATGCTGGAAAAAAGAGGAAAGATCAGTGTGAAAGCATTTGATATGCCGCTGCTCCCGGCAACTGAGGACGAGATCGTGGATATCTATCGCAAAATGATCACACCCAAAACCAGGGTGATCCTGCTGACACATGTTTCGAATATCAACGGCCTGATCGTACCCATGGCAAAGATATCTGCGATGGCCCGGGAGAAGGGCATTGATACCATTACCGACTCGGCACATGCGCTGGGACAGGTTAAATTCAGTCTCCCGGCACTCGGTTCCGATTTTGTCGGTTTGAATCTTCATAAATGGATCGGGAATCCCATTGGCGCAGGAGTGCTTTATATTAAGAAAGAAAGGATAAAGGAAATGCAACCGTTGATGGGTGATGTGAACACAGACGATACCAATATCTCCAAACTCGCCCATTTTGGTACAACCCCCTTCGCGGTGATCATGACGATACCCGATAGTATCGCTTTTCATAAAATGATGGGAGTGGAGCGGGTTTCTGCAAGACTGCATTACCTGAAATCCATTTGGATAAACGAATTGAAACAAAATCCCGCGGTGGAAATTGTAACTCCGGCCGGCAGTACACTTTCCTGCGCTATTGCTTCATTCAGGGTGAAAGGGAAAACCGCTGCTGAAGTGGCCGATCATTTATACAAACAGCACAATATACTGACGGTATCCCGTGCCCTGGGGAAAGACGGTTGTGTGAGGGTGACACCGGCTGTTTATAATTCCGCTGATGATATGCGGAAATTAATAACGGCTGTTCAGAAATTTACCGGTGAATAGCCTCTCAAATAAAAATGGGTAGTGCACGAGTTTGAAAAATTTGAACCACATAGTACCATAGTCCACATAAGGTGGAACACATAGTCTACGTGAAAACCTATACTTCTACTGTGAAAACAGTTCAAAGCGCCGTAATGCCGGCCTGTTTCTTTTTAAACAGCTCTTTTTTATTCCCTTGCCAATTTTATGTTTTTAATGCTCCTTCCATCCTGTATCACCTGTAACATGTAAATACCGCTGGGAAGTTTGCTCATATCTATTTCCTGCGCTGTACCGGTGGCGACCTCCCTGCTTATTATCCTGCCAGCCGCATCCGTCAGCTGTAACTGGCTTTGGGGTATAATTCCGGATATGGTCAGGACATCTTTTACCGGGTTAGGATATACTTTTATCACAAACGGATCTTTACAACCGGATTGAACGGGTATTATTTTACTATAGCTTTCGTGGCCGTCAAGATCAATTATCCGCAACCGGTAGAAACAGACAGCGGGTATACTATTGTCAATAGTATAACTGTAACTGCTGTTATTCCCTTTCGAAGTTATTTGTACCGCGTTTATGAAATTGATGCCATCGGTACTGCTTTGCAGTTCAAAATTTCTCACACCCTGTTCCTCACCCGTTTCCCATTTCAGTATCACGGCGCAATTCACCGCACGACCGCTGAAACTGGTAAGTCTCACGGGCAAAGGGATCAATTCATTACTGCTCTTGGTGAAGAATGCGGCAGGATCGCCGGCTGTGGTGGCCAGCGTACTGTAAGCAAGATTTCGCTCGGAAGCGCCTGGTATCACAGGACCTGTTGTCAACGATCCGGTAACTGTACCTGCGCCGGGGTTATTACTTTGCCATGCCGTTTGAGACAGTGTCGTTTGTCCCGTTGTATTAGGGACTACCGGGCCATATTGTGTTATAAAGCAAATGGAATTATCAAAACCTGCCAGGTTGGTAACAAGATTATGCTGGAGATCAATAACTGCATTGGCAGCAGCATTGTCAGCATAAATATTCCAGGTACGGTTTATTCCGTCATCACCGGCCTCAAAAGAAGAACTATTCGCATAGTTCTGTACCAGTACATGAATGGTATTGCTGATCGCTGTATTCACTGCAGCGGGAGTATAATCACCTTCTCCGATCCCGACAGGATATACAAAGGCGCCTGTATAATTATTATGCACGAGGTGCCCGGTTCCGTTCGTTACTACAAATTGAGTGGGGAGATAGTTGCTTAACGTTGCTGTCGTTGCCGTAACGAGGTCATGATTTACCAGCAGCACATCGCCATTCGCTATTCCAAAATTGAAGTCGAGACCCACTGTGACATTCGCATTACCAACCAGGTCGGTAAAAGGTGCGCCGGGCCCTGCCATATCCGTTAGTACCATATTGGCCGCATTCTGCAGGTCAAGATTTACATTCAGAAAAGCCGCATTGTTATTCCCATCTGTCAATGTAGGGCTGGCAATCCCTCCGGCAACGGACGGGTTAAAAAAACGGATCACGCCAGTCCCGGCGATCACCACATCAGGACTGATCCAAACATTTTTGCTATATACTTCCCATGTACCATCTATCTGGTAGATCCCGGGGCCCATATATAATGTTTCGGAAACGGAAGAAGTAGTATTACCGGTTGCTGTACTGTACACCACCAGTCCGGGTGTACCCCCGATCGTTTCTACTGACCCTGGTGCCTGTGCAAAGACAACGCATCCCGGTGTCAGCAGGGCAATAGCAAGGACGGATCTTATTATATATTCTTTCATGTGATTTCGTTTAAGTTAATGAGTGATTTTACCTTATTTGGACAATACTCATAAAAGTCCGTGAAGTGGAATTAACCAGACTACAAGTAAGTCCTGCGGTATTAAATCCCCGGGGGAAAACCACATCGCCGGCAGTAAGCTGACTGTAATAGTTGCAGTAGAAGTGAAATTTCCACCAAGGCCCCCGTTATTATTCGTGTAAGAAGAACCTGCGAAAAGGTTCCCGTTTACACTGAAAAAAGCGGTATAGATCATGGCGCCGGATGTACAGGTCCCCAGGTTGCTTAATGTGAGGGAATAAAGACCTGTCCTTGCTACCGTAAATTCTCCCGTGGCCGTATTATATTCATTGTACAGGTCATTCGCTTCAGTTTGAAACCTGTAATCATAAAAAGCGCCGGCAGGGGTAAAAGCTGTAGGGTTTGTAACATTGATATTGGTGAGCGTTTGTGCGTTGGAAATTACCCTGAACCACCTGGTGCCATCATTTACATATAAACCGGGTACTACATTAAAAGGAATGGCTCCGGTAGTGGCAGTATTATATACCGTCATTCCTGCAATATGGGCAGTTAGTGGCGAGGCAATATTAGTAGCTGTAAGTGTCATACGGGGAAATAGCAAACCTTTATTATTACTTTCGAGTTCCAATAAACTATTAGTGGCGGGTAAGGGTCCGCTGACAACAGTCCCATCTTTTACCTTTTGCTGGGCAGTTATTTTCACTGATAATATGATCAAACAAAAGAAGAAGCCGGATTGTAATAAGTATTTTCTCATTGTTTATTTTTTTTGAATTAATTGGATAGTTTGACAATAGCGACAGTCGCGTTTGACGCGGTAAAGGAAGGCGATGCGGCTCCCCTGAACACTTCAATGGTTACCTGTTCCCCTGCAGTAAAATAAATGGCAGTCGAACCACTGAATGTTGGCGCATCGGTATTGTTATTCGTACCATCTACATTGGCAAGTGTAGTTATACCGCTTAAAGTACCCCGTGTAATAAGTGCTGCACCCCAACTAGTGGTTGTTGGGCCAGTATTCTTTTTGACAGTTGCTATTACCATATAAATGCCACTGGTAGCGATCGTTGCTGTATTAGTGGTAAGATCGAATTCATTTAACCGGTCGGACGTTTCAGCAGAAAAATCCAGAACAGTTGCAGCAGCGGCTGTTGCACCTACTGTCTGTGTAGCGGCGCCGGACGCTTTGATCCAGGTCTCAACAGTCTGTGCCTGGTTCCCACCTTTGGCTACCCAACCAAATCCATCCCAGTAATATTCTCCTTTGCCACCGATCAGGATACCATAGAACTGGCTATTGGTACCGGTACCTGAAACAATTGCTGTATTCGTATTGTACACGGTCATGCCCGGAGAAGTTGCGGCAACTCCCGAACCAAGCATGGGTAACCAGCTTACTGTACTTGTGAGACTTACCTGGGGCATACGCAATCCTGCCTGTGTACTTTGCAGTTCTAAGATGCTGCCGGGTGCAGGCAGAGAAGTGGCCGGGATACCCGTACCGTCTTTGACCTTTTGCTGGGCTTTGATTGATGAAAAAGCAAATAATGAAATGGATACGAACAGTGTTGTTTTAAATCTGGTTGAATACATAGCAGAAGAATTAGGGTTTAACAAATATGTTGGCTGCAAAGCATATGCTCAGCTGTGTTTAACAGTGATCACTAACAGGGAGTTTCTTACTCTTGGTAAAATCGAATGGTCCAGGTGAGGCCAGCATTGAATATAAAAATGGTGGGAAGTCTTTCAATGCTCTTCTAATGTAAAACTAATTTTCGAAATAAGTATAAATACAGCGATTAAATTATCATGATCAAAGGCGTTTTTATCGTAACAACCCTGTGAGATCCCGGTTTATTATTGTGGTTTTTACGCAACCGGCCTGTGTTGGTCAGTTAAATAAGGAGAGCTTAAAATAACCCAGGTGTACCTCATCTTCCGGAAGTGGCTCATCCCCGGGAGCAACGATGATGCGGAATTGTTTTTTTAACTCTTCGCCGAGAATGTCTTTTATTTCAAAAATATCATCTACATCGATCCCGTATTTATCATCGATATGTGCCGTGGCACCCCTGATCCCTGTGTGGCGAAAGAAAGCGGTTTTTTTGGAGACCGTTATGGCTTCCGATTTCTCAGGGGCAGCAATGATCATCTTGTAATGGAACTCTTCAAATTCATCGGCTTTATAACCACCAAGGTTTATGAAGAATAATTTTAAAGGACTTTCAGTACTGTCATCCGCGGGAACAACAGTAACCCTGTATCCGTTTACAATTGTCACTTCCCGCCAGGCATCAAAATGCAGTTTATTTTTTGTCGCGTCCGGCCAGAATTTCATTACACCGGGTACAAGATCTTTGAGGTCTTCACCGATGCCAAAATAAATATCATGCTGTTCAATATTTCTTTCCGGGGGAGAACAACCGATCAGCAACATAAAAAGTTTGGGCATGAGCAGTAATTTAAGCAGATCGCATTAATTCTTCAAAAATTCGAGCAAGTGCTTATTGAATACTGCCGGAGCCTGGATATGCGGTATATGACCGACCTCGTATATTTCCACCAGCGCTGAATTTTTTATCTGCTGCTGCAGCCATTTTCCCAATGCCGGGTAATTGCCATGCGCCCCGGCTTCTTCTTTACTGAGCAGGTTCTTTCCCAGGATGGTCCTGTCTTCCTGGCCGATGAGCAGGAGAGAAGGACAACTGATGTCCCTGAATTCATATACAACAGGCTGTTCATAGATCATCTGGTAAGTTAAAGCGCTGGCCCATGTTGCTTCTTTGAATGAAGGTATTTGCAATGCTTCGTACTGGGCCCTTACATACTGGTCGTACTCCGGTTTCCATTCGGGGTAATAACTTTGCTGGTATTTTTTCAACGAGTCAAAATTTGCTTTAAGTTCTTTATCATATATTTTTTCTGTGGGCTGGTAAGGAACAAAGGTTCTGTAATCTTCCAGGCCGATCGGGTTCTCCAGTATCAATTTTTTTACGGTCTGCGGGTACAGCAAGGCAAATCTTGCGGCCAGCATCCCACCCATGGAATGACCCAGCAGGTGAACCTGCTGTATCCCTAAACTGTCCAGTAGCTCTTTTGTATTCTGTGCTAAAAGGTGGAAACTATAATGAATATTGGGTTTGCCGGATCGTCCCCAGCCCACCTGGTCGGGAACGATGACCCTGTAACCATTTTCCTGCAACAGGGCAACCAGGTCTTTCCAGTAATAACCATTGAAATTCTTCCCGTGCAGGAGCATCACTGTTTCGCCGTTGGGCTTGGATGGCAAAACATCCATATAAGCCATTTTTACCGGCAACTTTTCTATCGAAAGGGAAATAAAACGGACAGGATGGGGATAAGAACGGGACTGGCTGTTGGCCATATTGATAAAACCAAGGGTCAGGGCAAATAAAATGGATCTCATAAACCGAAGAATTTCAATATTCATGCCACGGGAGGAAGCTATTAGCAGTTAGCTACCAACTATTAGCCGATCATTTAATATATTCCCGTTCTAAACAGTAAAAGCGCTAACGGCTTTTTTATAACTGGCATAATTTTCACAGAGGAATAGGATACTCACACTAAATACTACGTTATGAAATATCTCCTGTTTTCTCTTATCCTGGTTGCCGGTATGCATTGCAGTCCCAAACTTTCTCCCGATGCCGGCTGGGGCAATCAGCGCTGGGTGGTGGTCGAAATGAAAGGTGTTCCCGTACAGCAAAGCGGGGGAAGGAAAGACGCTTTTATCAATTTCAATGTAAATGAAAAAAGATTCAACGGGAATGCCGGTTGCAATCAAATGAGCGGTAACTATACCATTGATAATGGAAATATACATTTCGGTGAAGTGCTCAGTACCAAGATGAGCTGCGCGGATATCGAATTTGAAACGGCCTTTCTCTCCACGCTAGGCAACGTTGACCGTTATGAAATGGAAGGAAATGATCTCTTCTTAAAAAGGAAAAAAGAAATAGTGCTGAAATTAAAGTCCAGGCAAAATAACATTCCTGATTAACTGAAAATAGCTTTTTGATCTCGCTGGCCTGTACGGGAAAGAATATCTTATCGATAAATTCTACATGACCCCCGGAATAACTCCTTCCTACTCTCCGGCAAGGACCTGCTTATCGAAGCGCCGCGTGGTGTTTACAAAAAGAACAATGGCGAAGACTGCGCCTATGGCTCATTTCGAAGGATCATGGTAAAATCCGGGTTGTCCTTTTTTGATTTTAAGAAATACAAGGTCCGGGATTGTCCTCCTGTTAAGGAGGATGGCCGACAGATTATTTTTCAAATAGCTGCATCTCTTAACATTTTCTTTGACGCAAATGCAGGTGAATTTCGTTCTCCCAGTTACTACAAGCCTTGTGTAATGAGAAAACCGCCTGCATCCTGCTTTAAACTGCAGGAGATGAGAATTGTTCGCTTCCATACTTCCCTTTGCCTGTTCTTCGTCTCACTGAACACGATATCTTTCGTATCATCCGCGCAACCCATAGCCGAAAAAAGAGATTATAAACCGGGCATTCTTTCGATCGCTTATTTTATAGAAAGCGCCAACAACTCTGTCAATTCACTCAATAGTTTATTGAAGAAGGATAATTACCGGAATAAGATCACCACGCTGAATAACCCCGTGAACAATGAACTCGGCTTTAGCCTGAAGAACGAGATACTCATGGCGCTCAAACCCATACTGGACAAGGTTAAGAAGACTGACGGCAGCAAGTTCAGGGAGGTGATCGAGAACTTTCTCAGCAAACCCGAAGAGAACGGTATTAAATCCGTTAAGAAATGGATGCCATCGCTGGGGATCTTCACTACGGTCTTATCATTGGTTGGCAACCTGGTGATCGTGGAAAAAAGTATCACGAAAGAAGACCTGAACAAATTCATGGATAAGGTACAGCAATATTTTTACCAGTATGAAAAACTGAATGCCATCAATGAGCAGTTCAGCGAACAGGTAGAGAAACTGCTCGAGAAATCTGTTGAATTAAAAGAAGACCTCAAAGATTTTTTGATGGAGAGTATCACCACGATGAATCCATCCATCTCCAAACTGTCATTAAAAGAAATGACCGTGGAAGCCTTGCAGCAGAAATATTATGACCCGCAAAAATTACAGACCTGCATCGATACGGTCAATGGGAGAAACCCGGGATCCCTGTACCCGCCCGATGCGCCCACATCGGTCAAACTGATAGCAGCGGGGATCAAAAGGATACAGAAAGAATTTGAAACGATCTATAATGAGAATTACGGGGAAATGAAAGAACTGATCGCTTCGTTGAAGAATACCATCCCCAATCTCGACCAGAACCAGTTAAATAAGACCAGTGCCGAGATCGACCGGCTTTATACCGACAGCCGGCAGGCAGACAATATCAATCTCAATATTACCCAGGTGAATGAAAGAATGAGTATTGTCTGCACGGTCATCAACGCCGGCAGGTAAAGCCGGCCGGATCCGTATTGACTCAGTTTGAAAATTTGAACCACATAGGATATAGTACACATAGGGTGGAACAAATGCCTATGTGAAAATCTATGTTTTCACTACCCGTATCCTCTGATTTTATCATTACCCGTGAAAGCGATAACTTTATGCCGATAACACCCATTTCCCTCATTTGACCCATATGACTTATATGACCCGTATGACCAATATCACCCGGATCCTTTTCTCCCTTTCATTGCTATTGCTTGTTTCCGTTACGCATGCACAGGCATTAAGTCATATACAATTTTCGGGCGGCATTACGCTTTCCTCTTTTGGTTTTACAACAGATCAGCAGGTGATCATAAAGATCTCGGAGAACGGGAAAGTGCTTGAATGGGGGACGGAATGGGAGCCATGGCGCTATGGTTATCAACCCGGCAAACTGCTTCCGTATATGGCAAGAGTATCCTATTATGGTTTCGAATCGGATTCGATATCAAATGGTAAAGTAAAAATGATCGGTACTACGACGCTCAGTTATTATGGTTCATCTGATGCAAAAGAAAAAGCCGGGAAGCTGAAATCGGTTGGCAATGTTTCACTGGATTATTACTCCAATTATGAAAACGCAGCTTTTACCGGGAAATTAAAGTCAGCCGCTTATACGCTCTTCAATTATTATTCTTCTTATGAGAATGAAGCTTTCCAGGGCAAGTTAAAATCGGCCGGCAACAGTACCATTACTTATTATTCCACCTTTGATGATAAACTCGTTAAAGGAAAAGTAAAGAGCATTGATGGGGTCACGTATACCTGGTACACTTCGTATGAGACCCGGTACGGGGGAGGAATGAAATCAGGGTCTGTTACGATAAAAATAAATGGGGTTACTTATGTAATAATGTAACCCATCCATATTTCGGCCTGCTGGAACTCACCAGTCAAGCCACTATCGGAATAAAAAACTCCCGGCATCGCAGGGAGTTTTTATCTATTATCTTAGTTTTTATCTGTCTTCTGGTTGGCTTCTGTATACTTCTTAAAATTGTCCAGGATTGCCTGCCACCCGCCTTTTTGCATTTCCACCGGGTTCTGACTCTCTGCTTCAAAATCCTGCACCACCTTGGTACTGTTGCCCTGATCAGTAAACCATGTCTTTACTTTGCGGCCATCCCCGAGCGTGTATTCAATATATTCGTCAGGGGTAACGATATCATATATACCGCCGAAGTCAAATCCAAAGCTGCCGTCCTTAGCTTCCATCCTGGAATTAAAACTACCGCCCACCCGCAAGTCGTTCTCCGCACGGAGCGTGTGCCAGTCGTCGGAAGGGGTGGCCCATTTTGTGATATGCTCCGGCTTTGACCAAAGTTCCCAAACTTTTGTTACGGGTGCATTGATAGTGTTACCGATGGTGATAACTGTTCTTTCCTGCGTTTCCATGATTGAAGTATTAATGATTATTGATTTGTTGTTGAAAGCACAAACATATTCCAATTCTTCATTGCAAAAGCTGTGCAAAAACGACAATTCAACGGGCTGTTTGCGACTGTTTCTTATAAACGGTTCAGGGTGTAGCTGAAATCTTCATCACCGACCAGCAATTTCCCATCCGCATCCGTGAAAAGGAGAATTCTTCCGATCGTTAAAAGATATATCACTGCCTTACCATTTCCATCCTTTAAGACATAAGTTATCTTCCCGGTACCGATCTTCATATCCCAGGTGCCTGCAAGATTATCTTTACGCCAGTTGGAACCATACAAGATATACGTGGCTGGCCCATTCTTCGCAGCATTGGGATAAAGTACGATCTTCCATTTGAGCTTATAACAATCTTTACTCACGCCAAGACCAGGCACAGCACAGGGGGTGCGGCCAACATAGATCATCGAATCTTCCATCGGTACAGGCATGGCTGCGATCCTGACATCATTTGTAATAGCAGGAGCGACATTATTCAATGTATAACTCCAGCCGCCATTACCTGTCAACGGTCTGCCGGCATCGTTCAGGAAATGAAGCAGATAATCATTGATCTCCATCAGATCAATACCATTCTCCCCGTTTTGCAGCTGCAGCTGGAATAATTCCTTTTTTATTTTCCCCTTCACACGAAGCTCCGTACCTCCGTTGTAAAATCCATTGGTATTGGGTTTGCCGATACCATAATTGCAATTGAGTTCAAATACTGTTTCACCGAGAACAAGGTTCCAGCGGATAAAATCGATGGAATCGGATACCGGGATATCCAGGAACATCCTGACCTCTTTATCAGCGGGAGTACTTCCGGTAAATGTTCTGTCCTTTCCATTTGCGCAGGAAATGAGCGGAAGGATCAGCAGGAGGGGAGAAAAAATCTTCATCATTGTTGTTTTTTATAAAGCTCTGGTAAATTAAAGATTTTGAAGAATATACTCCTTGTAGGGAGCCGGGAAGACGATAAGGCGGTAAAGAAAGAAACCGTGCTGCTGCTCTTTCATGTATTCCTGCTATCGTTGTTGACCGGGTAATATAGAGAGAATATTTGCTCACTCTTGCAGATCTGAAAGACGGGTAAGATTGATCTTGCTGAGAGTAGTGATTCGGGTTGAAAAATTTGAACCACATAGAGATAGTTACACATAGGTTGGAACAATGGCCTGTGTGTAAACCTATGTTTCTACTGTGGCGCAGTCTGCCCTGACAAAGGAAGGGTCGTTCAAAAATATTTTAAAGCATCAGGGATTCTCAAATTGTGTCAGCACCCTGCTGAGATAACTTTGGTATTTCATCCGCTCTTCTCTATCTTTCTGCTACTAAACCTGTCTGCCTTGAGAAAAAAAGCTGTCGCATTACTCACATTGTTCCTGTTCGGTACTGTTTTCCATTCCCGTTCACAGGATATACAAAAGGATACGGTCAAAGTAGGTATCTATATTACCAGCATCCATGATATCGACTTCAAACAAAAGGAATACTCCATTACGTTCTGGCTCTGGTTAAAATACAAGAACCGCGAACTCGATTTCCTGAACAACCTGGAGGTCCCGCAGGCAAAGACGGTTGAAAAATCATTCTCCCTTGTTGACAGTTCAGGCGAGGTGGTGAGTATGCAGATGAAATTGCAATGTGTAATGAAAGACTCCTGGCGGATAGAAAATTTCCCTTTTGACCGGCAGAAACTACGTTTAGGACTTGAAAATTCGCAGTATGATTCACGTTATCTTGTCTTTACAGTGGATACCGTAGGGAAGAACTTTGATCCCCGCTTTACACTCCGGGGCTGGCTTATTGACAGCTGTGTCATTTCAACCGGTACTAAATCCTATGAAACGAATTTTGGTGATGAAAGTCTCGGCCCGCACACGGAATACAGTTCGTTCCGGGTGCGGCTAAGTATTCACCGGGAAGCAGGCGGATTGTTCTGGAAAATGTTCCTCGGTATGTATATCGCTTTCCTGATCTCCTATTTATGCTTTTTTATACATGCGGATGGAATGGACTCACGGTTCGGGTTAAGCGTGGGCTCTTTATTTGCCGTTGTCGGTAATAAATATATCATCGACTCCAGTCTGCCAGAATCCAGTTCCTTCACCCTGGTGGATACACTTCACGGTATCACATTGTGCTTTATCCTGGCTGTGATCGCCGTCAATGCTTATTCATTGATGCTTGTCAAAAAGAATAAAGTGAAAAAGGCCCTCAAATTCGATTTCCTGTCTGCACAGATCATGCTGGGCATCTATGTGATCCTGAACATATGGTTCATCTGGAAGGCCAGTAAAGCAGGCTGATCATTCATACATGTATCTTCCTGCTTAATTTTGTCACATGAGAGCTTCAACTATCCAGGAGATCAAACAGGAATTGCTGACGTTAAAAGCAGGTGACCTGGCCAACCTTTGTCTCCGGCTGGGCCGGTTCAAAAAAGAGAATAAGGAATTGCTTACCTACCTTTTGTTCGAGGCACAGGACGAAGAAAGCTATATAAGGTCAGTAAAAACGGAAGTAGAGGAGTTGTTCGGTACCATTAATCTTTCCCATTTGTATTTCGCCAAAAAAACACTGCGCAGGATCCTGCGGGTGATCAATAAATACTCCCGGTACAGCGGCAATAAACAAACGGATATTGAATTGCGGATATTCTTCTGCCGGCAATTACATGATTCCGGGATCCCTTTCCACCGGAATACCGTCATCAGCAATCTCTATGACGGGCAGTTAAAGAAGATATACTCCACGCTGGCCACGCTTCATGAAGACCTGCAGCATGATTACAGGAAAGAGCTCGAAACGCTGACAAGCAATGAAGGTCCCGCGAAAAAAAATATATCTCCCGGCTTGCCTAAAAAAAGTTGATCATAAAATATCCACGGCGTCATAGGGCACACCGTGGATATAAATCCTGCAACAGAAAACGATCAGGGTGCTTTAACCAGTTTAAATATTTTACCGGTCGTTCCTGATGGACCCGGATTCAAACCCAGGGTCAGGTAGATCTCTCCTTTGTTATCCTGGCCGAACCCTTTAAGATAATGGCCGAGATCGGTCGGGTGGGAAACAAGACTGAGTTCATCATAGACCCAGGCCGTCTGGCCCGCAGGTGAGCTGACGAACAGTTCGGCATCGGGAGCGCCCGCGGTTTGCGCATAGGAACCAAAAATATATTTGCCCTGCAATGCCGGTATTGCATTACCGCGGTAAACATTACCACCGATGATCGTCAATGCACGACCACCCTGGGGATTTCCCGTATTATTGATAACAATGACCGGATCGATCAGGGTCTTTCCCAGGTTGTCCGTCGTAGGACAGGTAGCGAGTGCTGT
>DASYLC010000010.1:0-3570 GCA_036009775.1 Chitinophagaceae bacterium | reverse complement strand
TATTGTCGCAAAAGGAGACCATTGATCAACTACAGAACTATATCAACAGCTGACTTACACACTCATTAAATACAGAGGCCCCGTAAGGCCTCTTTTTTTTTAGCCTCGCCTTCTTCCTCCCCTCACAAGGAGAGGAAGAGTTCAATGGATCAACGATTCAATGACCCGTTGTCACACAACTTTCTCATTCCTCATTTCTTATTCCTTATTTCTCATCCCTATCTTCTTTCTCTTTCACCACCACCAGGTCCTTCAGATCCACCTGCATCGGCAGCAACCCTATCTTTACGATTGCTTTCCTGCCTCTTAACTCCATCACTTCACCCACCTGGTGATTCTTTTTCATCTTTACCTTGTCCCCTATTTTGATCTCCCCTCCCACTTCGTTGAATTTGGAGTCGATCTTTTTCTGCATTTTACCCACCACTTTCTTCTCATCCTTTTTAAACAGCAATGCTTCTATCTGTTTCACTACTTTGTTCTTGTTCTCTTCCTTACGCCATTCGACCTGCAGTTGCTTCAACTTTCTTTCCATGTCCTTTAAATAAGCGATCCGCTCTTCGGATACACGGTTCTGCTCTTTGAGCAATTCCACCTGCTGGCGGTGCTTTTCTTTATCAAGCGTATACAGCATTTCTTTTTTTAACCGCTCATTTTCTTTTATCAGCTGCTGCAGTTCCTTTTCTTTTCTCTCGATATCCTGGAGATCCTGTTCGGTCCGGTTCAATAATTTGTCCAGGCGGAACTGGTCCTCATCGATCAGTTGCCGCGCCCGGTTGATCAGGTCTTTGTTCAACCCGATCCTTTCGGCAATAGCAAAAGTATAGGAGCTGCCGGGTTTACCGATCAGTAATTTATACAAGGGCTGCAGGTTCTTTTCATCAAAAGCCATCGCGCCATTGATGATACCCGCTGTTTTCCCCGCCATCACTTTCAGGTTAAGGTAATGCGTGGTAACGATGCCAAAAGCATGTTTCTTCGCCAGTTCCTGCATGATCACTTCCGCGAAAGCGCCACCGAGATTAGGATCGCTTCCGCTCCCGAGTTCATCAATAAAAAATAAGGTACGCCCATTGGCCTCTTCCATGAAATGCTTCATGTGCAATAAATGACTGCTGTAGGTACTCAGTTCGAATTCGATGCTCTGTGTATCGCCGATATGGATCATGAGTTGTTTGAATATCCCGAACTGCGAAGAAGGATGTACCGGCACCAGCAAACCGCTTTGCACCATCATCTGCAAGAGGCCGATGGTCTTCATGGTCACTGTTTTACCCCCGGCATTGGGACCGCTGATCACCAGGATCCTTTTTGTGTCATCCAGTGTGATGGTAACCGGTATGGTTGGCTTACCCGAACGCTGATTATAGAGATATAATAAAGGATGGTAAGCTTCCACCAAATGGACATGGGCTTTATCCGTTACAGCAGGATATTCGCCTTTGATCTCCGCGGCGAGTTTTGCTTTGGACCTTATAAAATCATATTCACCCACTACCTCATGCCAGGCAGTAAGCAGTTCTGCATAAACAGATAGTTTGGCCGTGAGTTCCCGCAAAATGCGATAAACCTCTTTTCGTTCATCGCTTTCCAGTTCATAGACCACATTATTCAACTCAACCGTTTCTTCCGGTTCCACAAATGCGGTGCGCCGGCTATCACTCTCTCCATGTAAAATTCCTTTGACCGTTCTTTTCTGTTCCGCGAACACAGCCAGCACACGACGTCCATTCATAAAGCTTTCCTCTATCTCTGCCAGGTGACCCAGTTTGTTCATTTTGGTCACGATCTTATCAAACAGCCGCCGTAATTCATTCCGCTTCCGGTAGAGATTCATCCGGATGTTTTTCAGGTCTTCGGATGCGTTGTCCTTTACCTGTCCGTAATCATCCAGTACATCGTTGATCATTTCAGCGATCACTTTCTCATAACGGGTATCCCGGATGACCAGGGCCAGGCCGGAATAAGCCTGTTTTCTTTCAGGATCAAACCACCGAAAGATCTTTTCGATGCTCTCTGATAATTTTCTCAGCAATTGTAATTCCTCCCCGCTCAACACTGCGCCGGGAATTGATAATAGTTTTAATTCTTTTGAAAGATTAAGAATATAATCATTGGGAAAGTAGATACTGTTGACCACCAGCTGCCGGTATTCATGGCTTTGCTTTAGTTCTGTCTCCACGAATTCCTTACGGGTATGGATACGGAGTTGCAAGGCCTTTGTGCGGGCATGCTCAGTTTGACAATAGTTGGCCAGCAGTTCTTTTACTTTATTGAACTCCAGTTGTACAGCCGCTGATTCAGGGAAAAGTTTCACAATAATTCGTTTACCTCAAAATTAATAGAGGCTGCAAATTTCGGGAAAAGTCGGGAGTCCGGGGTCAGAAGTCCGAAGATGGCCGCCCTGATCACAAATTGAACTATTAGCCAAAGCACTTAGCCTGGTTTTTGAATGGGAAGATCTAACGGCTGAACAAAAACTTTCTCATTCCTTATTTCTTATTCCTTATTTTTTATTTCCCTGACCTGCAACTCTTCCCACGGCGTACTCCCGTCTTTCTCCCTGGTGAATTCATACTTATCCGTCGACTCGAGAACGATCTCCGCTGTAGTATATATTTTACATCCCGGCATCAAATGCCCGCCGATCGTTTTACCGGTACTGTCGCTGATACTTATATGCAGATGAGAACCATTGATACTGACAGTGCCGGAAAGACTTACAATTTCAAAATGCCCGTTACCCGTATTGGGACCCGGCTGGTTGGCAAAACGGATAGAATAATCGGTAAGACTGCCCGCGCAGGTAGCCACCCAACCCGCGTTGATCCCCTTTTCTTTCACGATCCTTTCGATCCCTTCTTTCAGGTCTTCACCGGGTTTAAGGCGAAAAGCATGAACAGTGGTATTATCCTGTTTCATAGTAGTTGTTTGACAGGCTGTGACAACAAAGGTTGTTAAAACAATGGCTAAAAGCTTCATCCCGCATCGTTTTTGCTAAACAGTTCGTAAATAGTTTTGTTAATACGGTTTAATGTTAATGAATCCGCAAAAACAAAGCAATGTCTCGCAACTTACAAAACAAGCTCTTGCCATGACGGTAAATTGCACGAAATTTATACAGTTGAACTTAAAATTAATAACTATGAAGACGATGCTCTCGACAGCCATTATCGGGCTGTCAACCTTATTCTCCTGTGCCCAGAAAACCCCTACCGCTTCTTCTTTAACAAAGGAAAATAATAAAATGGAGCTAACAAATAAACAAGCCGGAACCGAAACAGCCACATTTGCCAACGGATGCTTCTGGTGCACAGAAGCTATTTTTGAAGAACTGGATGGTGTGATCAGTGCTGTATCGGGATATACAGGCGGAAAAACAGAGAACCCGGATTACAAATCTGTTTGCAGTGGTAACACCGGGTATGCCGAAGCGCTCGAGATCACCTATGATCCTGCGAAGATCAGCTTTGATGAGCTACTGGCCGTGTTCTGGGAAACACATGATCCTACCACGTTGAACCGCCAGGGCGCCGATGTAGGTACGCAATACCGCAGCGGGGTCTTTTA
>DASYLC010000009.1:0-3619 GCA_036009775.1 Chitinophagaceae bacterium | reverse complement strand
GATCAGTATCCTTGCGATCAGTGTGGTGAATATAAATGCAAGTGGCTGAAGCCAGGGACCGATATCCAGGAAGTTGTCCATGGCTCTTGCCAGGTAAGGATAGAAGACATAGCCCAGCAGGAGACTGCCTGCCCATGCCAGAAGATCAAGACTGCCCAGTATAAAACCCCGGTGCCAGCCTGCCCATACTGCCAATAAGAATACGAGAACAATTACAATGTCTACCCAGTTCATAGTTGATCAATAATCTGCATGTAAAAGGCAAATAACATGCCCCTGTAAGAGAAGAACGCGTTATTGATAACTGTAGTGAAATTTCCCCGTTTTGTTTTTGTTAAAATCCTTCAGATAAAAAAAATAATACCGGCTGATTGGCATCATTTTTTCCTTTTTGATATCGCATCTCTGTTCATTTATTTATTCATCCCAAAAATGTGAGACATGAAAAAGAGTAATTTATTTTTTGACTGGAAAACATGGGCGGCGATCGCCATTGTATCATCTGCCGTTCTTTTTACTTCCTGTAATAAAGATGATGATGACACCAACGATACATCCTTAGCTGGTGTAATGGCATTTAACCTTGTCCCTGAAGGAAAGTCCGTGGGATTTGTTTCGGGCAGCCGCTTCATCACCAGCAATCCAATGGCGTTTAACAGTTATACCGGTACCTACCTGGGTGTTTTCCCCGGATCACAAACAATAGGCGCGGTCAATTTTGCCGGTGGCGGAACACTTACATCTCAAACCTTCAATTTTGAAACTGATAAGTATTATTCCATTTTCCTGGTGGGGGAAGATCCGGCGTACGAGCAGGTAATCGTGGAAGATAAACTGGCGCCTCTTGCTACGACCACGCAGGCTTTTGTACGCTACATAAATGCGATACCCGATGCATCCGGTCCCACTGTTACTGTGGCTGTCAACGGTACCAATGTTATCAATGAACCCGCCGTATTTAAAGCGGTATCAGAGTTTACGGCGATCGATCCCGGTGCGGTAACCATTACGGTTGCCAATGGCGGTACGATCAGTGCTACACGTACGATCACCCTCGAAAAGCAAAAAGTGTATACGATTCTGCTCAGCGGCAAACCGGGCGCTACAGGTGATTTTGCCGTACAGATCAGGTATATCGAAAATGGAAGCGTGGATGGCACTGCCGGAAGGATCGGCAGCGCTTCGATAAAAGCAATTAATTAGGATTTATTTTGAAAGGATTCAGTCAAGACCGGTTAAAGAAACCGGTCTTTTTTTGCGAACTATTTTACTCATAGCGGCAGTATTTCCCCGGCAAACATATGGTATGTTATTTGAAACTATTTAAAGTGAAAGCATTTATTCACCTAAAATTAATACCATGAAAGCAGCATTGACATTTTCATTATTGGCTATAATACTAACCTTAAGCGGTTGCGAAGTGATAGGCGGGATCTTTAAGGCAGGAGTGTGGGTGGGCGTGCTGGCCGTGGTAGCAGTAGTGGGTATAATCATTTATTTTATTACCAGGAGTTCTAAAAAATAAGATCATGGACCTTCGTCAATTCAAAGGATTGGAAGAAAGCGTACAGATCGGGGTGATCTGGAATAATGGTGTGCATGTGGCTACCCGGGATGATAACGTTTACCAGTACCTGTTATACCAGTTAGACAATTTTTATGTGGAAGTATGGTATCATATCGAACTGGAAGTGATACATCGCTTCCAGGCATTCGAGGATACGGAACGGCTGGATCCTTATCTCCGGGGGATAAATATCTATGCCGAACTCGGGATGGAGTAAGAGAAAGTACTTCCCGTACCCGGCTCGCTCTCGATATGGAGCTGGCTGTTATTACGGGCCAGGAATTCCTTACACAACATGAGGCCTAATCCTGTTCCCGATTCGCTGGCTGTCCCTTTCGTTGTATAAAAATCGCGGTTGTTTATTTTCCGGATCGCTTCATTACTGATACCGGCACCGCTGTCCGTTACATATATTTCCAGGAAGGAGTGGTGCTCACGTGCGCCAATAGAGATATGTCCATCCTCCGGTGTAAATTTGATCGCATTGGATAAAAGATTCCGCAATACCAGCGTATTCATATTCTTATCGATCAGCCCAAAGACACCCGGGCGGGTACTGTTGGTAATATGGATCCGTTTGGTCTTGGCCTGGAGGCCCAGCAACATCAGTACTTCCTGGATGGATTCTTCGATATCGACCTCTTCGGGATGCACGAGGTCGGCTTCCATCTGCGATTTGGCCCAGTGAAGCAGGTTATCCATCAGGCCAACTGTATAGTTCAGGTCGTTCTGTACATCCGGCAACGATTTTTTCAGTGCCGTTGCTGTCATTTTTTTCTCTATAGCAAAACGAAAATGACTGCGGAGGGCATAGAGGGGCGCTTTCAGGTCGTGCGAAATGATCCCGAACATTTTATTCTTTAATGCATTCAGTTCGGCGAGTTCCGCTGTCTGCTGTTGTATCTGCAGGTTCTGTTCCTGGAGAACAGTATTCTTGGCGAGAATATGGAACTGGTAATTATTGTTCTCCTTCTTGATCAGGAAAAGACCGTAAAAGATAAAGAGCAGGGCGATCCCCTGGTTAAAAAGATATAAACCGTAATTGATCGTTTGCAGTTCGTAGACATAATGCTTGATGATAACGCTGAGAAAAAAATAACTGACCAGTGAGAAACAGAGCGAGAACAGCATATAACCGATATCCTTTAAAAAGAAAACGGAAAGGACACCGTACAGGATATAGAAAAGCCCGATCCCGGGGTTGAGCCCGTACATATAAACGATACAGGTAAAAAAAGGATACAAAATAAAATAGGCGGCAAGGGCCGTATCGTGTTTTTGGTTTTTGATCAGCCATAATACAAGCAGGCTGACAAGGGCGGGGATGCAGGCGACAAAATATAACCCTGCAGGTAACCGGGTGCTGCTGAGCAGCCCGAACAGCGGGAACAGGATACCTGCAATAAGTTGTAAAAAATTGAGCTGGCTAAAAATGCTGAGTTTACGCTGCTCATAATCTTCCATGGCCTCATCCCGGCCCAGCGTCTTGATATAATGAGCAAAAAAAATAGATTTCTCCTTTAGCAGTACGGCATATCGCCTGACCCGGGGGAAGCGGATCTTTTGCAGGCGCTGCGGGCTGAATGGTTGGCTTAATTCCATTGGTTTTTCATTTGGTGTAAGCTTGTGATATTGGTATAACCAAAATAGAGTATTTCTTTGAAAATCGCCAAGAAATACCCGGTGAGAATGGCTGGTATTCGTAGATCTACGTTAGTACTGTTTCGAAAAATGCAGGGAATGCCCGAAAAAGAGGCACTAGCTGTTATCCCTTTATCATTTATTGCCCGATCAAACTGACGTAAAAACTTTATACTTAGTACAGGCTGGTGGAATATGATTAATTAGCGGACTTGAAATACTTAACGGTAATTTTTTTAAGGATGAATTCGGCATAGTGATAACTCCCGTTCAATCCTCTTACTGTATTTTTTATAAACCCAAGTCCCAGGCGCAGGTCAATAGCAGTGCCTGGTATAACATATCCTTCCAGGCTGAAGGAGGAATTGCCGGAGCTATGAAATTCGCCGAATTCAGTATCGATCGTGTCAG
>DASYLC010000008.1:0-3428 GCA_036009775.1 Chitinophagaceae bacterium | reverse complement strand
AAGGGTCCCCGTTTAAGCTGCGAGATCTCCTTACCCGGCCGTTTCGTGGTACTGACCCCTTTCAATGATATCGTTGCAGTTTCCAGGAAGATCCATTCTTCCGAAGAAAGGAAAAGATTACAGAAGATCGTAGAAGCCATCAAGTCAAAGAATTTTGGCGTGATCGTACGCACTGCAGCAGAAGGAAAAAATACAGCAGAGCTGCACGAGGACCTATCTGCTTTAATAGAAATGTGGAAGAGCATCCAGCACAACCTGAAAGGCGCTGTTGCACCTGCCAAGATATTGAGCGAACAAACAAAGACCACCAGTATACTCCGTGACCTTTTGAATGAAGACTTCAATAAGATCGTGGTCAACGACCGCACTATTTTCACCGATACTAAGGCCTATATACAACGTATTGCTCCTGAAAAAGCGGATATCGTATCTTTTTACCAGAATGGCGCTACCATCTTTGATTCATTTGGTATCACCAAACAGGTAAAATCCTCTTTTGGAAAAACGGTCAATCTCGACAGTGGCGCTTACCTGATCATTGAACATACCGAGGCACTGCATGTGATCGATGTGAACAGCGGTTATAAAAGCGTCAGCAATAACCAGGAACAGAATGCACTTGAAACCAATCTCGAAGCGGCTGAAGAAATTGCCCGCCAGTTACGGTTAAGGGACCTCGGCGGTATCATCGTTGTGGACTTTATCGATATGAAACTTCCGGATAATAAACGGAGGCTGATGGAAAGGATGGAAGAGTTCATGAGCCCGGACAGGGCGAAACACGCGGTGTTACCCATTTCCAAATTTGGTATCATGCAGATCACTCGGCAGCGGATGAAGCCGGAGATGAATATCAATACACAGGAAGTCTGCCCGAGCTGCAACGGTACCGGCAAAATATCTTCTACCCTGCTGCTGGAAGATGAGATCGAAAAAAATCTCAGTTACCTGGTTACACATAAGAACAGCAACCTGAAACTGGTTGTACACCCGATCCTTTACGCTTACCTCACCAAAGGGTTCTGGCCATGGAATACACAAATGGCTAAATGGAAAAAGAAATTCGGACAAAAAACAAGACTGGAAGGAAACAGCAACTACCACCTCACGGAGTACAAATTCTTTGATCAGCATGATGATGAGATCAAGTTGTAGATGATAGATGACAACTGACAGATGATAGTTCTTTCAGTTCTAATTTTTCCTATTCCCGACAAAAATCTCTATCGTGTAGTGAGCCAGGATCATCAAAGAAAAATCCGTGCTATAAAGAAACTATCATCTATTATCTTTTAGTTATCATCTAACTTCTATCTCGGCTTCCCAAATAGATCATTACATACTGTATTAACGTTACCACTGCGGCCAGCGCGGCAACCACATAAGTTGTGGCGGCCCATTTCAGCGCGTCTTTGGCTTTGGGGTATTCTTCAGAAGTAGTGACATTGGTGTGCTGCAACCAGGCCAGCGCTCTTTTGCTGGCGTCAAACTCCACGGGGAGGGTGACCAGGGTAAAAAGCACGGTGACGCTCATCACTATAATACCGACCAGGAGGACGGTCGGGTTTTTGGTCGATGCCAGGACGATCATCCCCGCCAGTAATATCCAGTTGACCAGCATGGAGCTCATCTGGACCACCGGGACCAGCTTGCTCCGGAAGGTCAGGGGCCCGTAAGATGTGGCGTGCTGGACGGCATGGCCGCATTCGTGGGCGGCTACGGCGGCAGCCGAAACGCTCCTGCCATTATAGACCTCCGGGCTCAGATTTACGGTCTTATTGGCGGGGTTATAATGGTCGGACAGGAAGCCCTGTACTGAGGTAACTTTTACGTCATAAATGCCGTTTTCACGGAGCATTTTTTCGGCAATTTCCCGCCCGGACAGGCCATTGGCAAGGCCTATTTTACTGTACCGGGTAAACTTGCTTTTCAGGATCCCCGATACGATAAAACTGATCCCCAAAAACACGAGGGAAACGATAAAAATCTCGCTGTTCATCATGATATAAAAATGTTTATTTACCCGGACTTATTACAAATTTGCATCCATTCCGGTCATGCGGTTTTTTTCAGCCTTTTTGTCACCTAAAAAACTTAATGGGCAGGCAATATCAGGCTTGAAAAAAGGATTTTAATCTGAAGAGAGTTGAACACAAGTATTTTAATATCAATTACTTATATAAGTTTAAAACAGGTACTCAGCAAGGGACCATTTCCCGCTTTGGCTGGCTTAAGTTATGCACAGCGCCAAAAATTTATTTTGAAATGTGACTCTTAATTGTAACTTAGCAATAGAATTTAATGGGTTAGTAAGTAAGAGGGTCAATCGTAAGATTGGCCCTTTTTACATTTTACGAAAGGCTTCCGGAACCGAATGTTTTTTCCCGCTTCTTCCTGCTGTTTATTGCATTTTTTTCTCCGATAAAATGATGTTCTTCACTGATCATTGTTCAAACATTTTATTAAAGCGCTTCCAATCGTTTAATTTTATTGCATGAGTAAGGTAAAGACATCTTTTTTCTGTCAGAATTGCGGGCATGAAAGTGTGAAATGGGTTGGCCAATGTCCTTCCTGTGGTCAATGGAATACATTCGTTGAAGAACTCACACAAAAAGACAATTCCAAAAACGATAACGGGTGGAAAGATTATAACGGGGAAAAGAGGACCAGCAAAACCGTTTCACTCAGTGAGGTCAAAAGCACAGAAGAAAAAAGATTACCAACATCGGATCCCGAACTGAACCGTGTACTCGGTGGAGGTATCGTTCCGGGTAGCCTGGTCCTGGTTGCCGGAGAACCCGGTATCGGCAAATCAACCTTGTTCCTGCAGAATGGTCTTTGGTTAAAAGATATCCCCGTATTATATATCAGCGGAGAAGAAAGTGAACAACAGATAAAAATGAGGGCCGACCGTTTACAATTAAAGAATGACCAGTTTTACCTGCTCACCGAAACATCTACACAGGTCATCTTCCAGGAAATAAAAAAACTGAAACCAAAACTGGTGATCGTTGATTCGATACAAACACTGCAAACTCCTTTTATTGATTCATCACCCGGGAGTGTATCGCAGATCAGGGAATGTGCCGCGGAATTTCAACGCTTTGCCAAAGAAACCAATACCCCTGTTTTCCTGATCGGGCATATCACCAAAGACGGCAGCATTGCTGGCCCCAAGATCCTGGAACATATGGTGGACACGGTTTTGCAGTTCGAAGGCGACCGGCATTATGCATATAGAATATTACGCACCTTAAAGAACAGGTTTGGCAGTACGTCGGAACTCGGCATTTATGAAATGACTGACCAGGGGATGAGAGCCGTGCTGAATCCAAGCGAAATACTGATCACGCAGAAAGAAGAGCAGTTAAGCGGTATTGCCATCGCCGCGACGATAGAAGGAATGAGACCATTGCTGATCGAGGTAC
>DASYLC010000007.1:0-8510 GCA_036009775.1 Chitinophagaceae bacterium | reverse complement strand
AACAATGTTTGTCTTTTGGCGGGCAGTTTGGCAATGATCTTTTTTACATCATGAATGAAACCCATGTCGAGCATGCGGTCTGCTTCATCGAGAACAAATATTTGCAATTTATCGAGGCGGATATAGCCCTGGGTCATCAGGTCGAGTAAACGGCCCGGTGTAGCGATGAGTATATCCACTCCTCTTTTCAATGCATTGGTCTGGTTCAATTGTGATACACCGCCGAAAATGACGGTATGCCTGATGCCGGTGTGTTTCCCGTAGGCAACAAAGCTTTCACCGATCTGTATCGCCAGTTCCCGTGTAGGAGTTAAGATCAGCGTTTTAATACCGGGCGCCAAAGGTTTTTGTTCATGCAGTATCTGCAGGATAGGAATGGCGAATGCGGCTGTTTTACCGGTTCCCGTCTGGGCACAGCCCAGCAGGTCTTTTCTTTGCAGCACAAGCGGGATGGCCTGTTGCTGGATAGGTGTCGGGATCGTGTATCCTTCTGCGGCCACAGCCTTAAGGATAGGTTCAATAATTTCTAATTTTCTAAAAGCCATATAGGTTTTTATGTTTAATTCGCAGATTTTACTGCGGATGGGGCTGGCTAAGATGTTGTAGAGTCTGAATCAGCGAAAGTTTGTCTAAGTACCACCGGCTTACAACCGCCGTGACATGAGTGGAGTAGAGTGCAAAGATAGGGTTTTACTATGAGAACTGCTAATCCGGTAGTGTATCAGTTTTAAATATTTCATGCAGAGAGCGCTGGGATCGCAGGGAAGAACTGTTAATATACAATACTCATCGAGTTCCGCGTTCTCTGCGTGGGTTCAAAATGCGACACTATTGCTAATCCTTGTTAGACCCCTAAGGGAATTACTGATCCTTTAATCCCTTTCCATCGAGAATTGGCTGCTTCCATTTTTCAATTCTCGACTCCCGGGTTTTGGATTGTTTGGGTGCGGAAAAATAGAGAAGGTATCCCCGTTGTCTCCCTGGCGTCAATGCTTCAAAAGCTTTCTGTAAAGCACGGTCTTTATCCAATTTCTTTTTAAACTCTTCCGGCATCTTGAATGCTTCCGTCTTTTTTAAACTCACTTTCAAACCGGCCTCCTCCACTTTAACGGCTTCATAGATATAAGCTGTCAGCACTTTTTTCATTTTAACGATCTCCTGAACACTGGTGAACCGGACCTGTCGCACCGCCTGAACATTTTCCGTTTGCCGGATCAGGATGGTTTTCGTATCCTTTAACAAAGCTCCTTTGAAAAAGAGAAACGCACAATACTCCTTAAATGCATGTATCAAAACGATGTTCTTTTTCTCAAACGTGTAACAGGGACAGCCCCACTTCAGGTCTTCAACAAGGTGGCAGCCAAGAGCAATCGTTCTCAACTGCTCTAATTCCTTCTGCCATTTTTTGGCTTTGCTGAAGTACCAATCAACCTTAGGATTCATTCCGTTGTTTGTCATGGTATGTTTTTTCAGACCCTTAGTAAGCCCCGGAACCCCCTGGCAGCATAATAAGATTCTGCACCGTTATGATAGAGGAAAACAGTGTCATAGCGTCGATCACAAAATAGTGCCCCTCCAAGTTTCCTGATCTCAGAAGGTGTTGTTATCCAGCTCGACGTTTTCATATCGAAATTCCCCAATTCCTGCAACTCCCGGTATTGTTCTTCTGTTAAAAGTTCAATGCCCATATCAGCTGCCATCCCGGTAGCACTATTTTGTGGTTTATGTTCTTTTCTTGACTCCAGCGCTTTATGGTCGTAACAAATACTTCTGCGGCCTTTGGGACTTTCCTCTGAACAATCATAAAAAATGTATTCTCCCGTTTTTTTATCATGACCAACCACATCCGGCTCACCACCGGTTATTTCCATTTCATCGAGTGACCATAGCTTTCCAGGCTTTGATTCCAGCTTTGCCTGTATTGCAGCCCATTCAAGACCTTTATGACGGTTCTTATTTTTCTCAAAACGGGTCTTTAATGTTTTGAGCAGTTCTTCACGTCCTTTGGGTGATAATTCCTTTTTCATTTTATTCATTTATTTATTAACGTCCCTGACAACTATCGGGGTGATCATCCTGTCAGCAGGTCTGAAATACCAGGATGCCACGGTCAGTATCAGCAACAACAATGGAGGAGCTATTTCCTTTGCCGAATTACCCAATGCCATATGTGAAAATACCGCTCCGGACATGGCAAAGAAAAAGCCGGCATATGCCCATTCTTTTAGCAAAGGAAATTCAGGAATAAGTACGGCTACAACTCCCAGAATTTTCCATATCCCCAGTATTATCAGAAAATAGCCCGGATAACCCAAATTTATAATAAAATCCACTTCCCCTTTCATTTGGAATAGCTGTACTATTCCTGTTGATAACATTCCTAATGCCAGCCAGATAGTAACGATCCAATAGATGATCTTACGTGCTTTGCCGGCAGGCCGGTTTCTCTTTGTCATGATCTGTTATTTTAATTTGCTCACGATATCCTGCAAACGGTTATGTGCCATATTTAAACCTTGCGCAAAGGGCAACTTGAGTAGTTGATCCCTGAGAGCAGCTGATCTGAATATGCTATGCATTGTGAGTTTACTGGTGTCATCCGTCAACTGTTCAAACTCCAGGAACTCTAACTGGACATCAAACGGTGTATTGTCCATTTCAAATGTCCGGGTGATCTTCTGGTTAAGAACAAACTCGTGGATGACCCCATTCGCCCCAAATAGCACATTTCCCAGGGCATCTATTGTTTTAAATTGCCAGCCGCCGTGCTTTTTAGTTTCCAGTTTCTCGACTTTCGTTGTTCCATATTCATGCGACATCCACTGCTCAAAAAGCTCAGGATCAGTATGTGCTTTAAATAATAGGTCTACCGGCAGATCAAATTCCCTTGTTATTACAATTTCCTGTTTGCCGTCTTCGGCGTTGATTTTTGTTTTCCGTTCCATTGCTAGTCTATTTTTTTGATTTGTATTTTTTCATGATGGCTTCCAGTTTGTTAAACCGGTCATCCCACATTTTCCGGAATGGTTCAATAAAGTCTGCTATTTCTTTCATCTTTTTCGGATTTAGGTGATAGTATATTTCTCTTCCGTTTTGTTCTTGTTCAAGTAATTCGCATTCAGTGAGTATTTGCAGGTGTTTTGAAACGGTCGGCCGGGCTGTGTCAAAATTGGAAGCTATGGAGCCTGCTGTCAGGGATTGCGAAGCAACCAGCAGCAAAATGGCCCTTCTTGTAGGGTCTGCTATGGCTTGAAATACGTCTCGTCTTAAATTCATTGCGTAGCTATTTGACTACAAATATATACGTAGTCACTTAACTACGCAAATTTTTTTATTACTTTTTTAAAATCAGCGAAGAACTGTCCCCCTGCGATACTTCACCACAAAGAGTTTGCGGTCACTGATGGAGACAAAAAAAAGCTACTCCCAAAAGGAGTAGCTTCAGCTATATGGAGTAGTCGATACCGCTTACTTACTTGTCTTTCTCCTTTTTAACATGTCAAGAAAATCCTTCACCCTCACTTTTTCCGTCTCCTGTACCGAAAGTCCGGTACTGATACTCAGGTAACTTCTGAATATATGACTCAAATACAAAGGTGAACTGGCGCCATAAGAGGTTCCGTTGATCTTAATATTGGATGGCGCACTATGACAATTAAAACAATTGGTAAGATCGGTTGCTCCCATCTGATGAATAGGAACAGCATTGAAATCCTGTGCAAATGTTTCCATTGTAATGTTAAATGCGGCGAGGGAACCCCTGGCGATCGAACCCGGACCCGCATTACCAAGATTATTGCTTTCCCCGTTGATCGTATCTGCCTGTTGCTGCGGAGTCATTCCATCTGTATTGATCCATAGTGAACCATTGTAGAAATAGTTTTTCCAGACATCGGTTAACCCGGCATCCGCACAGGCATTCAGACCCTGGATATTATTAAAGTTGATCGGCTCCGACTGGCTGGTTTGCATAAAACTGTCGTTGGCGATCCTCGGGATCCCGAATGGATATATCGAAAAAACATCATTAGAACTGGCCGGATACTCAAGATTTTGCCAGGTAGCTGTATCCCCTTGCTTAAAAAATAATTTCTGGTCCCCTGATGTGACCGGCACATCCTGCGTAGTGGAGTTTTTCCAATCATAAACGGGCGCCAGGCTTTTATGCTCAAATGTTGCCCAGATGAATTCAGGGTGATTGATCACTACTCCTACCACATGTATTCCCAATAACGCTACCCTGGTTTTTTTGCCGGAAGGTTTTAAAATGGCGTCCGATATATAATAACTATTCTCGGTTCCTGCTGCCAATACATCAACGTCTATCCATGCGGCTTTGAGCTCCAGTGAACCAACAGGAAAAGTAAAGTTATTGTTGACAAGTCCTTTCGGATCAGCCACGATCTGATTTTTAAAGGAACTAGCGGCTTGTTGCAATGTGTTATTGATAAAAATTGAATAATAAACTGTATCAGACTGATTGGAAGAATTGAAAGCGGGGTTTGATTGCAGAACACCTCCTGACCCTGCCTGGCCAATATCCTCGAGAACAAGCTGCACTCCATTCACCGATGGAACTGGTGTCATTTGATTATCTACCAGGATCATGGAGTCACGGAATAAAGGATTACCACCGGGTAATGGTTTGGTGAGCCAGAGAAATTTCTGCCATGACCATTGATGAAAGATACAATTGGTGGTACTGGTCGTGTCGAAAGGGCTACCGGCGCCCTCCGGAGGCGCAGGTGTCTGATCATGCGGGAACCAATCCGCTTCGCAATTACAACCGGTAGCGACAAGCGTCTCGGTCCCCGGTTTATTGCTTTTTTTATTTTTACAGGAGGGTATCCAAATAATCAAAAAAGTGGCAATCAAAACAACGATAAGTTGGATGGTGGTGGTCTTTTTCATGTTTATTTTTTAAAGGAGTAAATTAGAATTGATCTATGCCGGCATTCATCCGGGTAAGGATACAGCACAAAACAGGTTTCCTTTGATACAGGTAAATAAGGAGAAAGATCGTTTGCTTTGATGCGGGTCAGTTACACTTACGATATACCTAAGTTATATAACTGTTGTTGACTCACTGGAAATTTGTCACAAGAAAAATAAAGATTCGGGGTTTACTCTTACAAAGAAAAAATGGTGAGGATTCAGCAAAGTTATCATCTGAAAGTCAATTTTTGCAAAATACTCATTTGCACAAAACGTTCCATCGGTACTACGGCCAGGGTCTGACCACTGGCGGAGAAAAAAAACCCCCGATAAGAATATCGGGGGAACAACTAAAAAACACTAGCTAAATGCTCAGTGGCTTCATTGGAACGGGTTCAATCGTTGAATCATTCTTCGACAAGCTCAGGATGACATTATCATTAGTCGGGTTTCTTCCCGTCTAAAAATGTATTGATACTGCTGATGTGGGTTTGATTTTTGTCGTCGGTCTTGACCTCGTAACTGCTGTAGAAATTCTCCACCTGGGTATTGTTGTTGTACAATTCCATATTGCGGCGGATATAAGCCGGCACAGTTTCAAACTCATTATTGGGGTCAGCAGCGTTAACGTTAAACGACAAATTTCTCAACTTGTGTAAACGTTCAGCTGCCCTACGTTTTTGCTCTTCGGTTTCGTCCAGCATTGCCGGATCCTCAACCTCGGTGGACAAAGGTGACTGAGCCTGATGGGCCAACGGCATATCCGCCGCAGGAATGTCATCCCGTTCTATTATTTGCATTTGCAAATCGAGGAGTTCTTCCTCTTCATTGCTGGCAAGTGCAGAAGGGACCGGTTCTTCGACAGAAGTATTTGAGGTAACGACCTCTGGTTTAGATTCTGCGTAGATATTGGACGGTCTGGCCAGATAACCTCCCGATGCTGCAGACACCGGGGTTGTACTCGTACTATTTTTACTGCTGCCGATCAGCACAGCGTCTGTTTCTTTTAAGGTGGGTACGGTTTTTACTTGCGATCCCGAATTTATACTTTCATTTTTTACCACTGCCGGCATTTTTTCAACAGTAGTTGTACGATGCATATGATCCGTAGTATTACTAAGTATTTTTTCTATAACCTGGGGCTGTTCAGGTTGCAATTCAAAGTGAATGATAACAGGTTCTTCTTCCTGTTTGATATCGCTGAGATCGATTACCGGGGCTTGTATCACCGGTAACCCGATAGCTATCGGGTCCTCCACCAGTTTGGGGGTGAGATAATCTTCCTTCGATTCTGCCTTTACTTCAGTTTCCATTATTTCCGCTTCCTTTACCGGTTCGGCAACCGGTATCGCTTCAATCTTCACAACAGGAGCTGGCTCTTCTGTTTGTCCCAATACCATCACGATCTTCTCTTCCTGTTTGGGTTCTTCTTTTTTAACGACAGGTCTTGCAAACGGATCCTTATGTTCAAACCCTGTTGCGATCAGCGTGATGCCGATCCTGTCGCCTAATGTGCTGTCATAACCCATACCTAAAATGACATCGGTATTCTCACCAGCCTGGCTCAGCAAATAATTCTGGATAACTTCCACTTCATCCATGGTGAACTCATGCTCGCCCGCGGCTGAGTTAATATTAATAAGTATCCATTTAGCACCCCGGATATCACTGTCGTTCAGCAACGGTGAATTCATCGCTTCTTCGATCGCTTTCTGGGCCCTGTTCTCACCGGATGCTTCGGCATTACCCAAGATGGCGACACCGCCATTGCGCATTACGGTGCATACATCCGCAAAATCCACATTGATCTGGCCGGTACTGTTGATCACATCGGTGATACACTTGGCGGCAGTGGCCAGTACATTATCGGCTTTCTCAAATGCTTCCCGCATTTTTAAGTTGCCAAACTGGTGACGCAGTTTATCATTACTGATCACCAGCAATGTGTCAACGTATCCTTTTAAAATTTTAATTCCTTCTTCCGCCTGCAGCTGGCGTTTTTTTCCTTCATAGGCAAAGGGAGTGGTCACGATACCCACCGTCAGTATCCCAAGGTCCTTACAGATCTTGGCAATGATAGGTGCGCCACCCGTACCCGTGCCCCCACCCATCCCGGCGGTGATAAAGGCCATCTTCGTATTCACTTCCAATATACGTTTGATCTCTTCGAGAGATTCTTCCGTTGCCTGGCGACCAATATCAGGATTGGCACCGGCACCCAACCCCTGTGTCAGGTGCGGACCGAGTTGTATCCTGTTGGGTATGCCACTATTGGCCAATGCCTGTGCATCAGTATTGCAGATCACAAAATTTACACCGTCAATCTGCTGGCTGAACATGAAGTTCACCGCATTGCCACCACCACCACCAACACCGATCACTTTCAGGATGGATGATTTTTCTTTTGGCAGATCAAAATGTATCATAGCGTTTTGAATTTTAAGCCCCTAATCCCTAATGAGACCCGGGCCGTTGATAATTGGGTTAGTTATTATTTTTCCCGAAACAGTTTTTTTAAAATAATTGTTGATTAAAGAGCTTTATCTTCTTCTTCCTTGAAGAGGTCAATGATCCTGTCCTTGAACTTGCCCCAGAAACCAGTGAGGTTCTTTCTTTTTACCATTTCCGTCTCACTCACCACTTCTTCCACTACCACCGGTACTTCTTCCTGCCCGTTGTTCTTTAATCCATCAGGCACTACCATTTTCTCAAATCCCTTGTCGAACTGTTTCCGGTTATGCTCATAATCGTCATAGCCTTTCAGGATAAGACCGATACAGGTAGAATAAGTAGGTTTGGCCAGTTCTTCGATATGACCGCCCGCCAGGTGTTCATTCGGGAAGCCGATCCTTGCAGGCAATCCCGTTACATATTCAGTAAGCTGGATCAGGTGTTTTAATTGTGAACCTCCGCCGGTAAGAATGATACCTCCATTGAGCATTCTGTTCTCTAATCCAACTTGCTTTAAATGATAGGTCACAAAATCCATGATCTCACTCATTCTTGCCTGGATAATATTCGCCAGGTTCTTTACACTGATCTCTTTAGCCGGCATTCCGCGCAATCCGGGGATGGTGATATAGGCATTTGACTTGGCTTCATTCGCCAGGGCGCTTCCGAACTGAACTTTCATTTGTTCTGCCTGTGTTTTCAATACCCCTAAACCGGTCTTGATATCATTGGTGATATTCTCACCCGCGAAAGGAATAACCGCTGTATGTTTTAAAATGCCTTCATAAAAAACAGCGAGGTCCGTTGTACCCCCACCGATATCCACAATGGCCACACCCGCTTCCAGGTCTTCCTGTCCCATAACGGCAGAAGATGAAGCCAGCGGTTGCAGAACGAGGTCCTTGGTATACAATCCCGCTTTTTCCACACTGCGGTTGATATTCTTGATCGCATTCTTATCACCGGTGATGATATGGAAATTGGCGCCGATCTTGACCCCGCCATAGCCGATCGGGTTGGGAATGTTCTGGAAATTATCAACCGTGAATTCCTGCGGTATCACATCAATGATCTGGTCACCGGCAGGTATATAGGTTTTATACTGGTCGTCGATCAGCTGGTCG
>DASYLC010000006.1:0-7966 GCA_036009775.1 Chitinophagaceae bacterium | reverse complement strand
CCAGGGAATCTTTTGTAGAAAGTAATTTTCGATAGATCTTCTCCTCCTGCTTTTGCATCCCTTCCAGTACTTTCATACTTTTGGTCACCAGCTTTTCTTCAAGTTTCTTTGATTTCTCAACAATGGAAGCAGCAAATTTCTGAGGATCTAGTTTACCCAGCAGAGAATCAAGCTTTGACTGGGAAAAAGAAAGATGGGAAATAAGGATACCAAAGCACAGAAGGATACCTCGGATACACAGTCTATAAGTTTTGGTTCGTATCATAGATCCCTGCATGAAATGGTTAACTATCACAATACCAGTAGGTATTGTTCATTCTCAGTTCTGACAGGGTTCGAAGCAGTACGTTATTCTCATGTAAGCCCAGAGTAATAGGGACAGGTGGATGCCTTGGGATAAGCACTAATACAAAATACCAATTATTTTCAACTCTTCAATACCCCGTTTGGATTATCTCAAAATACCGTAAAAACAACGGTATGAAATCCATTTTTATACGGGATGGTTACCCGTATAAAACCTACAAAACGTATTATTCTACAAACTAAATGGTACTCGAATGGTGATGAATGACTTAGACGGTTCTTTTGAGTTCAATTCATATTTCTGCTCTGGGAGATGGCTGTATTCCGGAATAGTAATCTTTTTACATTTTGTATTTACTGTGTTAAATATATAGTACCACCGTCAAACCCCGGCCTTCGGTCTCATAACCGTCTGAAAATCCCCTGGTGAATTCAAACTCTTTTGCAATCGGGTACTGATCCATTGCCATTACATTAAAATTAAAAAACGATAAAAGTTGTTCCTGAAAACAACAACCCGTGCACGTAACGAGTATAGATCCGGTCGTTGAAACAAATGTAGTACACTGTATGAGCGGTTTCCAAATCCTGGCGACAGATCCATCACAATACGTAAGATTTTGTAAGATTTCGTTAGAAAACGATAAATACATATGAAACCGATAGAAACAACAGGATACGATAGAAAGAAAAGCAATGACAGGATATTTATGCCCGGGTACTGTCCGGGTTGTGTTCTGGTTTGGTTTTGGGTTAATGGGTACCAACCGGGTATTACATGGGTTGTCGGCCGTAGTAATAACGGGAGACGACGGATGAGACACTGAAGAGGCAGCCGATAACACCAGATCCAACCACAATCAAACTACAACAATGACAAAAATTGACAGGTTCTTGAGAGGAATTATCGGCCGGGTGTTCTATGACTCAATGGCAGGCAGGTGGCGGGGAGCTGCCTAAAAAGATCAGGCTTGTGCAGGGACGGAACACCAGACTGTCCGCAATTTATTACCGATCATAATGGCGTTATTGCCAATTAAGAGGGCTATGAGGATCCCGCAAATTAATTAATAATATCTCCTTTTACATTGGCCAGCTTCTCGCGCCATTTTTGGATTTCTTCAGGCGTTTGTTTTACCCAATCTGTTATTTCGCCAACGATTTTCAATGGTGCATTGGTGCGATATGAACGTGTCGGGTTGCCCGGAAATTTTTTGTCGGTAACGTTTGGATCATTTTCAAAACTTCCTGTCGGCTCAACCATATAAACATGTTCAGGTCCGTCACCTTTAGCTAATGCCGCTGCAAGTCCCGCCCCATTGACCAGGGCTGTGAAATAAATATGATTCATTTTGAGATCGTCTTTATAATTCGACCCGAACCCTGCTGTGAGCAAATCGCCAACCTGCAGACCGGCTTTAGTGCCGTGATAAAAGGGACCGGCGTCAGATGGATTTCCCCGGAAGGAAAGGGCTAATTCATTATTCTTTTTTGCATTGTCAACGTCCTTTAATTCCTCGTAGCATCTGGCAATGTTTACATATAAAGCAGGAAAAGCTCCTTTCACTGCTTCATTATTTATTTTCAATGCGAACTGCAAAGCTGTTTCGAGCCATTTTAATTTGCCGGAAACATTTTTTTGATGGCGGGCCACATAATAAGCGGAAATAAATTTCTCAAAGTCGTTTGTCGCTTTGTTCCAGGCTTGAAGAAATATTGTACCTGCCTCTTCGGGTTTGCCTTTTTCTTCGAGGTCCATGCCCTGGATACAGAGTTTAATAATATTGTTGTTTGGATTGAATTCCATTGTCTGGTTATTATGTCTCTTAATTATTATAATACCGATTGTAATTTAAAACTACCCTGCTTTCTTTTGAATATTTGGCTAAATGTTCTGCATAATTAGCTGCCAATTAAGTTTTACATATAACCTGGGCATTGCCGCAATTCGGGATAATTTAAGATTTTCAAATTTAACGTAACAAGACTCGCGCCAAACCCTGTTAGCGGAAGTTCAGAATATATCCTCAAAATGAGGATTTCGAAGAAAATAGGTTGACCCAGTTTGAAAAAATTTGATAGTTGTTCAGTCGATGCCGAGATTCCCCGTAAACATTCCGTGACAGCTATTGCAATCACCACTCGTTATTCCTTTTGACATGTGCCTGGTGCTTTTCCTGGCTCCCGGCGTACCTGATAAAGTAGGATAAAGTCCCTGTGTGAAATCGATCTTTTGAGTAGTGTAAAAATTGCCGAGGTCATCGGTGTATAGAGTGGCTATCAATTTACCCCTCGCCTTTGCTCTTGTGTATAATTTGACCACGGATCTTTGCTGGACCTTCAACCGGGATTCATCATACACGGTGCCTGAAACGGTAAATGTTTCCTTTGCCTTACCTCCCGGCGCATGGCAGGTGATACAGAGGGCTCCGGACAGGTGGCTTTTGTTTCCGCCATGTTTGCTGGTGTTGTAATTTTTACCGCAGGCCAGTAAAAACAGGGTTGCAGAAGCAACAAGGACGATCATCACCATATAAATTTTACGCATAGACTGTGGGGTTAGTGCAATATAATAAAAATGGCAGGGTGGTGTCTGACGTTTGCCGGCTGGCGGAGCATCTGGCATGTCACGCTATGGGCAGACGGTCATTATTAATATGTCCATCATTCGTTAATGTGTCTGTGTTACATCCGTTAATTACCAGGTACCAAAAACGCAGATAACAGCAAATAGCAGCACGAACCCGGGACCTCCTGTCAGGAAGTTGTCAAAATCCGCCGTTGTGCATTTTTTCTCAGTAATAATACTAACGGGTGTTTGGAATATTCAGTTATATTCGACAGCCTGAAATAATTACTTACACAAAACCAAAAGCAACATGAAGAAATTAGTACTAATCGTGCTTTCATTTACGATCATGTATCCCTTGATGGCACAGGAAAAGAATTACTGGTCTTCGAAGACGGATGCAACCAGCATCACTACTGACAAAGCCGTGTCCAGGCTGTCTTTCCCGAAGGAGTTCAAATTATATGATTTGAACCGTGAGCAATTGAAACAGGACCTTTTCAAAGTGGCCGGGAATGCTTCAGCACATTCGGTTGTCATTACATTACCCAATGCCGAAGGGCAGATCGAACTGTTCGAAGTAGTGGAAGCTTCCAATTTTGAACCAGATCTCCAGGCCCGTTTCCCGGAGATCAGGGCTTTCTCGGGTAAAGGTATCACCGACCCGTCGGCCACATTAAAACTGAGCTATTCCCCGCAGGGCATACAAACAATGGTTTTCAGAACAGAGAAACCAAATGAATTCATGGAGCCCTATTCCCGCGATCATAATGTATATGCTGTATTCAGATCCAGCAGGTCAAAAGGAAGTTTACAGTGGACATGTTCCACTGAAGACAGGCAATTAGTTACTGAACTGAATGCGCGGGTTACGGGTGCTGGCATTGCATCAAGATCAGGTGGTGATCTAAAGACCATGCGCCTGGCTCAATCCTGCAATGCTGAATATTCTAATTTCTTTGGCGCCACAAGTTCTGCGCAGGTAGGATTGGTACTCGCTGCTTTCAATGCAACGCTCACCCGTTGCAACGGGGTCTATGAAAAAGACCTTGCCCTGCACCTGAATCTTATTTCCAATACCACCAGTGTTATTTATTATAATCCTTCTACCGATCCGTATTCAACTACATTAAGCCAGTGGAACTCTCAATTGCAATCCACGTTAACGGCTACTATCGGGGAAGCCAATTATGATATCGGTCATATGTTTGGAGCTTCCGGAGGCGGTGGTAATGCCGGCTGTATCGGTTGCGTTTGCGTGAACGGTTCCAAAGGAAGTGGTATCACATCACCTGCCGATGGAATTCCGCAGGGAGATAATTTTGATATCGATTATGTAGTGCACGAGGTCGGTCACCAATTGGGCGGGAACCATACTTTCTCCATGAGCAATGAAGGAAGTGGTGTAAATAAGGAGCCCGGATCAGGCATCACCATCATGGGTTATGCCGGTATCACCGCACAGGACCTCGCACCGCATTCCATTGATATCTATCACCAGGCTACGATCGCCCAGATCCAGGCGAACCTGGCAACCAAGACCTGCCCGGTAACAACAACGATATCCAATGCAACACCTGTTATTGCTGCATTGACCAATTATACCATTCCTAAAAGCACACCTTTTGCACTCACAGGTTCAGCTACTGATGCCAATCCCGGTAACGTACTGACCTATTGCTGGGAGCAAAATGATAATGCTTCTTCAGCACAGACAGGAGCCAGCAGTGTGGCCAGTGCAACAAAAGCTACCGGTCCTAACTGGATAAGCGTTAGCCCTACCACATCCCCGACAAGATTATTCCCAAAACTGGCAACTATCCTTACCGGCGGATTGATATCAGGTCCGTTACCGGGCGGTGATGCAGGCGCTAATACAGAAGCATTGAGCTCTGTAGCAAGAACATTGAACTTCCGTTTAACTGTAAGGGATAATGCACCTTTCAGTTCCACTGCACCCGTTTCAGTTGGCCAGACACAATTCAGGGATATGGTGGTGACTGTTAATGGCACCGCAGGTCCTTTCTCTGTTACAGCTCCCAATACCGCTGTTTCTTATGCGGGTGGGTCTGCTCAAACGATCACATGGGCTGTCGCGGGTACGACAGCAGCACCTGTTAGTTGCGCTAATGTAAAAATATCTTTATCGACAGATGGTGGTCAAACTTTCCCAACTGTACTGACAGCAAGTACTGCCAATGACGGAACAGAAGCATTGGTCATTCCCAATACACCGACGACTACCGCCAGGATCAAAATAGAATCGGTAGGAAATATATTCTTCGATATCTGTAATACAAACTTTACGATCACTGCAGGTTCAGGTTGTGGCACACCGGGTTTCTTGTCTTCCACGGCTATCACAACATCATCTGCTACGGTTCTCTGGGCTACAGTAGCCGGTGCTACTTCTTATGATGTGGATTATAAGCTGAATTCTTCCGGCACATGGACCAATGCTGTAACCGGAACAACTTCCATTTCAGTAAATCTCAGTGGTCTTGCTTCCGGTTCATTGTATGACTGGAGAGTGAGAGCTAATTGTACAAGTGGCAGCAGCTCTTATGCACAATCACAATTCACAACAATACCAGTTGTTGCATGTAATGCTCCAACAGGATTATCCTCTTCGGGTATTACTGCTTCTGCGGCAACTGTTAGCTGGACCGCGGCAAGCGGGGCTGTAAGCTATGATGTGGATTACAAAACCAATGCATCCGGTACATGGACCAACGCGGTATCAGGAACAGGTTCTACTTCTGTTAACTTAAGCGGATTAACTGCTTCTACATTGTATGACTGGAGAGTAAGGACCAATTGCGCCAGTGGCAGCAGTGGTTATACACAGGCCCAGTTCACTACATTGGCGGTTTCCGGTTGCGGTACTGCGTTTGAACCCAATGAATCTATCGCGGCAGCCGCCACGATCTCAACAAGTGTTGCCAATTCAGCAGCGATAACGACCAGTACGGATAATGATTATTTCAGGATCGTGACATCGGCCACTTCCAATAATGTATTTACTCTGGCCGGACCTTCCGGTGTTGATTATGATATGACCATTTATAACAGTGCAGGTACATCGATCGGTTCAGGTACAAGCGGTACTGCGAATGAAAGCGTTTCGCTGAATAACCAGCCGGCCGGTACGTATTATATCAGGATATTTGGTTATAACGGTGCCAGCAGCGCTACCTGTTATACCATCACGGCTACTGCTACTGTAATAACGGGTTGTTCAAGCATCTATGATGTTTCTACCAATGGTACATCCGGCGGCGCCGCTACTATCCCCTTCAACACAGATGTAAAAGGATTGATCAGTCCGACCGGCGATGTTGATTTCTATAAATTCGTTATCACTACTGGTGGTACGGCAACGGTTACGCTGTCAACATTACCGGGTGACTATGATCTGCAGTTGCTGAGCAGCAATGGTACTACACAACTGGCCGTCTCGGAAAACGGAGGTACCAGCAGTGAAACAATTACCAGGACGTATACTGCCGGTACGTATTACCTGAGAGTGTATGGATACAATGGAGCCAACAGTGCAACTGTTTGCTACACGCTGAGAGCTCAGTTGGGTACGGCTTCAAGGGAAGAGTTATTGATCACTGCTACCAAAGTGGCGGCATTCCCTAACCCGGTGACCGATAAAGTGAACCTGGATATCCCGGGTATCAAAGGCATGGCCCGTATCACGGTCTTTGATGGTTTTGGTAAAATGGTATTGCAGTCAACCACTGCCAATAGCAACTCACAATTGAATTTGTCAAAACTTCCTTCGGGTATCTACATGATCAAAGTAATGAATGACGGAAAAGAGAGCACGGTGAAGATCGTGAAGGAATAAACGAGGTTTTTTAAATGAAGAAAGCCCTGTTCTGCAGTTTTGCGGAACGGGGCTTTTCTTGCTTCGGCTTCGCCTCGCAATGACGGGAGAACCTCGTCATTGCGAGCAACGCGAAGCAAAGAAATGAGAAAGTTATGATGCAATGATGCATGAGTCAATGAGTCAACTCCCACTCGCCACTAGCCAAACCCCACTCACCCGTTACACACTGACATTAAAATCCCTCAGCGCATCATTCAAACTCGTCTTCAGATCCGTGCTGGGTTTACGTTGCCCGATGATCAATGCACAACCTACTCCGAATTCGCCTGCCGGGAATTTTTTGGTATAAGAGCCCGGGATCACCACGCTTCTTGCAGGAACACGGCCTTTCATTTCTTTGGGTTCGCTGCCACTAACATCAATTATTTTGGTGGACTGGGTCAATACGACATTCGCACCCAGTACAGCTTCTTTCTCTACGATAACACCTTCGACGACAATACAACGGCTGCCGATAAAACATCCGTCTTCGATGATAACGGGTGAGGCCTGCAAAGGTTCCAGCACACCACCGATGCCCACGCCACCACTGAGGTGAACGCCTTTACCGATCTGTGCACAACTGCCAACCGTTGCCCAGGTATCCACCATGGTCCCTTCATCCACATAAGCGCCGATATTGACATAAGAAGGCATCAGCACCACATTTTTGGCAAGGTAAGCGCCGTAACGGGCAACAGCATGCGGAACGGCCCGAACTCCCAGCTCCTTATAATTTTTCTTGAGCAACATCTTATCATAGAATTCAAAGGGCGCCAGGTCCCAGGTCTGCATGGGTTGAATGCCGAAATACAGGAGTATGGCCTGTTTCACCCATTCGTTGACGGTCCACCCGCCAGGAGGAACCAAGGGATCCGGTGGAGAAGCTACTCTGAGTCTTCCCTTATCGAGTTCTTCCATCACTGCATGCACGGTATCACTGTATTTTTTATCTTTTAAAAGATCACGGTTACTCCATGCTTCCAGTATCAATTCTTTCATCGTATAAATTTTGGTGCGAAAATAAGGAAACGTGAGATGTGAATTGTTAATCGCCAAACGTGAGTAGTGTCTCAGTTTGAAATACACGCACACGGATTTTACGGATACGACGGATGAACACGGATTCATATGCTGTAAACAGCATATAAAGGATCAGTTGTCAGCTAAATACGCGTTCGACCTGGATTTAGCGTAGCTAAATCAATCCGTGT
>DASYLC010000005.1:0-6874 GCA_036009775.1 Chitinophagaceae bacterium | reverse complement strand
CCGGCAGGGTTACCACCGTGGTCGTTATCAATAAAACCATTCAGTATCCGGACGATCACCTTTTTGGCTTTTCTCATAGTATGACAAAAATAAAGACGCAGATCTTTAAAACCGGCGGCCTCGTGGCTGTTTCTTACCTTTGACCCTCTTAAATGCTTGCTATGGATATCAAGAACAATATACTGGAGACGATCGGTAACACTCCTCTTATCAAATTGAATAAGATCACCAGGAATATTCCCTGTACCGTACTGGCTAAAGTGGATTATTTCAATCCCGGTAATTCCATCAAAGACCGGATGGCGTTGAAGATGGTGGAAGTGGCCGAAAAAGAAGGCAAGTTGAAACCGGGAGGTACCATCATTGAAGGAACAAGCGGTAACACAGGCATGGGCCTGGCACTGGCCGCGGTAGTGAAAGGATATAAATGCATTTTCGTTACTACCGACAAACAATCCAAGGAGAAAGCCGATATCCTGAAAGCAGTGGGTGCTGAAGTGATCGTTTGCCCTACCAATGTATTACCCGAAGATCCGAGGAGTTATTACAGTGTAGCGGCAAGACTGGCCAAAGAAGTGCCCAACTCCTACCATATGAACCAGTATGATAACCTGGCGAACCGGTTGGCACATTATGAGACAACAGGTCCCGAGATCTGGAAGCAGACCGATGGAAAGATCACACACCTGGTTTGTACGGCAGGAACAGGCGGTACAGTGACGGGTGTAGCGCAATTCCTTAAAGAAAAAAATCCCAATATACAGATATGGGCCATTGATGTATACGGCTCATTGCTTACCAAATATTTCCGCACCGGTGAAGTGGATATGAATGAAGTGCATCCGTATATCAGTGAAGGATTCGGTGAAGATTTTGTACCGAAGAACTATGATATGAGTGTGATCGACTATTTTGAACAGGTAACGGATAAAGATGGAGCGGTGATGGCACGACGTCTGGCCAAAGAAGAAGGTATGTTCTGCGGTTACAGCGCCGGTAGTTGTATCCAGGGATTGATGCAGCTGAAAGACCGTTTGAAGAAAGATGACCTCGTTGTTTGCATATTCCATGATCATGGCAGCCGTTATGTTGCCAAGATCTACAACGACCAGTGGATGATCGAAAGAGGGTTCCTGGATGTGAAAACATTCCGGGATGTGATCAGCGCAAGAGGCACCAAACGATTGATCACCGTTGATCCGTCACAAACGGTACTCGAAGCAGTGGAACTGATGAAGAAGTATGATATTGAACAGATACCTGTTATCAATGGCAACGGACCGGTGGGCGCCATCAGTGAAGGCGGGCTTTTCCAGAAAATATTTGAGAACCCTGAAATAAAGAACTCCAAAGTAGAACAGGTCATCGAACCTTCCTTCCCTGTGGTGGCATTTGACACCCCCGTGGAAAAGCTGAGCCACCTTATCAACAGGGAGAACGGGGCCGTTCTAGCCAAAGACGAGGCCGGTAATTATCATATCGTCACCAAGTACGATGTGATCCAGTCACTGGGCAATTAAGACCCAATAACGCCGTTCCTTGACCGAAAACAAGTTCGGAAACGTTTCCGGAACCTTTTTCAAGTAAAATTACGACACACCTGGTGGTTATTTACGTACCCGTATCGTGTCATGTTTACGTCCAAAGTGGTAAATTCTGAGGTAAAAAAATAGGGTTGTTTTGCTCTATAATTATAAAGTTCTGCCAATTATTTTTGTCTTCCAATCATCCAATATCAAAAGAAAAGACCGAAACCAATTCCTAAAGAAAGACCAGACCAGTTCCTAGAGAAAAACCAAAGTTGAAATCCAAAGTCCATTCGAAAAACCAATTGAAGTCCAGAAGATCCTTGAAAACCGACCCAGTGTCACCGTGTCCAAATCCATGAAAAGAATTCAAAGTCCGGAACCCTCCTGCTAATTAAAATTAGCAGGAGGCGCGGTGAACCACGCGAAACCCTTCTCCCCCTATTTTTCCCAACAACCGTTTATTGTATCATCTTTGCAGTCCGAAGGGATTCCCCCGGAACAAATCATTGCATGCCTGTTTTTATTGACCAAACCGGTAAAGAAGTTTTATTGCCTGCTGTCCCAACCCGTATCGTTTCGGTAGTGCCCTCGCAAACAGAATTATTGTTTGACCTGGGATTGGAGCACGAGGTCGCGGGCATCACCAAATTCTGCATTCACCCGGACGAATGGTTCCGTACCAAAACAAGGGTGGGTGGAACCAAACAGCTGAAGATGGATATCATCCATAAGCTCCAACCCGATCTTATTATTGCCAACAAAGAAGAAAATGTAAAAGAACAAATCGAAGAACTGGAAAAACATTATCCTGTCTGGACAAGCGATATCAACAATCTTTCTTCTGCATATCAGATGATCGAACAGCTTGGGAAAATAACAGGTAAACAACAGCCCGCCAACGAAATGATATCCCGCATTAAGGAAAATTTCTCCCGACTCACGCCTCCCGTCTCACGATTCACGATTCACGACTCACGACTCACGACTGTTTACCTCATCTGGCAAAAACCCTACATGACCATTGGCGGTGATACATTTATCCATTCCATGTTGCAAATAGCAGGATTTGACAACTTGTTCGCCAATGAAGGTCGTTATCCTGAGATAATGATTGAAGAGCTGCAAAAAAGAAAACCGGAATTGCTCCTTCTTTCTTCGGAACCCTTCCCATTCAAAGAAATACACGTGAAAGAATTGAGAACGTTGCTCCCATCCACCAAGATCATTCTTGTTGATGGCGAACTATTCAGCTGGTACGGCAGCCGCTTACAATATGCACCCGCTTATTTTGCCCGGCTGAGGGAACAGTTGCAGTAAAAATTCCCGGCCGCATCGATTTTTGTGGTAACTTCTCAGGATTGGACAGGCCACATGAAAAAACTCCTCCTTTGTAGTGCATTGTTCTGTTTCTGTACCGGACTCGGGGCACAAACCGATATGACGAAGATCAGCACCGAGATCAAAAAACTATCGGGCGAATGGCTGAGCGGGTTTAAAACCATCAAGGGCGCTCTTATTTCGGATACAGAAACCGAAGCCATTTATTGTTCTAGAATGAAACTGACCGGTTCGGTAGACAGCAGCAACCTGATCCATTATATCAAAGACCGCGAGATATGGTCCTTCTCGGCGGATTTTGACAACGCTGCACTCAGCATTAACACCCTCGATTCACTGATCACCGGGATCTATTATTCCTTTGGAGAGGTAAAAAGGACCACTACCAACACTCCCTGGGGCAAAGCCTATGTGCCCGCCAGTAAAAAAGGTGCGTCCGAGAAATTGAGATGTTTCTACCTGCTTGTTTATGACCACAGCAGTGACCCGAAAAATAAAACAGGGCGGAAATTCTCCCTGACGGTAAGCGATGATGACTATTTCCGCGCCAGGTGACGCTGAATCTGCTCCGGTTGACGAGCCACGCCTCACACCTGACGACTCTCCTTCCTCTTCCCTATCTTTGCCCTCCATAAAAACCAAACCAATATGGCGAATAAAAAGATCGTTGAACTCCTTGGCGACAAAGCCGAATACCTCCTGAGCCACCAGTCAAAAACTATCAGCAAAGACCAGTTGCACCTTCCCGGTGCTGATTTTGTAGATCGTATCTGGAGCAGCAGTGACCGTAACCCGCAAGTGTTGCGTAACCTGCAGTCAATGTATGACCATGGACGTCTTGCGGGAACAGGTTATTTATCCATTCTCCCTGTTGACCAGGGTATCGAGCATAGCGGTGGCGCTTCTTTTGCCAAGAACCCGATCTATTTCGATCCAAAGAATATCATTGATCTCGCCATTGAAGGCGGATGTAATGCTGTAGCGACCACGTATGGCGGTCTTGGATTTTTAGCACGCAAGTATGCACACAAGATCCCTTTTATCGTAAAAATAAATCATAACGAATTCCTTACTTATCCTAATAAGTTCGACCAGATCATGTTTGCCTCGATCAAACAGAGCTGGAACCTCGGCGCGGCGGCAGTAGGCGCTACCATTTATTTTGGCAGTGATGAATCGGCCAGACAGATCCAGGAAGTGAGCAAGGCCTTTGAAATGGCGCATGAACTGGGTATGGCTACCATCCTCTGGTGCTACCTGAGAAACCCTGCATTCAAAACAAAAGAAAAAGATTTCCATGTATCCGCGGATCTTACCGGCCAGGCCAATCACCTGGGTGTTACGATCGAAGCCGATATCATCAAACAAAAATTACCCGAGAACAATGGCGGATACCTTGCCTTGAACACGAAGGAATCTGCGTATGGTAAGAATGATAAACGCATTTATGACGAACTGACCACCGATCACCCGATCGATCTCTGCCGTTACCAGGTAGCGAATTGCTATATGGGTCGTGCGGGTCTTATCAACTCCGGTGGTGCTTCTTCCGGCGCCAGCGATATGGCCGAAGCGGTAACAACAGCGGTAGTGAACAAAAGAGCCGGCGGAATGGGACTGATCTCAGGCCGTAAAGCTTTCCAGCGTCCGATGAACGAAGGTGTGGGTATCCTGAATGCGATACAGGATGTGTACCTGGATAAAGATGTGACGATCGCTTAATAGCTATCATCTTGCCTGCCCCGCCGAATGGCGCAGGAGCCTGTCGAAGGGCAATTCAAATAATAAACCTCCTTGCCGGAGGTTTTTTCTTTTACTATAGTTGTTTAAATAATTAAATTCAGCGCCGGTACCACCCTTTCAATTGCCCGGCAGGGTGAGTTGCCCGTTCTATCCATATTATTTATCTTCCTTCTTCAAAACCCGGATAAATGAAAAAATATCTTCTGTTTATAGTTTTAGCAGTAATGACAGCCTGTAAATCCAATGACAAATCCAGCGTCAAACATGCAGGACATGATTCGGATTATTCCTTCGGACCTTTAAAGGATACGATCCCCGTCAACCAAACCTTTACCGATGCAGATTTTGATATGTTCGGTGATATCAGGATCGGTCAGCACTATATGGAGGTAATAAGAATATTGGGAGTGCCGGCAAGGAAGACCAACCCTGTTCAATGGGATGCGGACGGGCTCGACCATGAGGCCTGGGATTATAAAACACAGGGACTGGTCATCAATATGAGTTCCGACAAACTGAATGCCGATAAGACAAGGTCTGTTTTTTCGATTACAGCCAGGGAAGCTTGTCCCTTTAAAACGACCCGGAATATCAGTATCGGGAGCAGCTATGCCGAAGTAACAGAAGCTTATAAAAATGCCATTGATCAATCGTCGACAGACACCACGATGATCACGGTAGGTTCTGTGTATGGTGGTATTATTTTTTCCTTCAAAAATAATAAGGTGGAAACGATCTTTTTCGGTTCTGCCGCAGAATAAATCCTGGCAATGACAACTGATCAGACAACCCTGCAGCTATTGGATGAACTAACCGGGCGATTCTTTGGGCTTTTCTCCAACAAAGATGGCATCACTCCTGGCATCGATGATATTGATGAACTTTTTATACCTGGTGCCGTTATCATAAAGAACACGGGCACGGCCCCTGAAATATATACCCTGGAAAAATTTGCAGCGCCCCGGAAAAAAATCCTGACTGATGGCACCCTGGTTGATTTCAGTGAAGAAGAGATCAGCGGACGAACAGAGATATTCGGGAATATCGCTCATCGCTTTTGCAGTTATAAAAAATCAGGCATTCTCTCCGGCCAGGCTTTTGAAACAAAAGGAATGAAGACGATCCAGTTCATTAAAACACCGGGCGGCTGGAAAATAAGTTCCCTGGCCTGGGATGATGAACGGGAAGGCCTGACAATTAAATAAGACCATGGATAAAATAATCATCCGGAAAGCGGTCCTGAGCGATATGGAAACCCTGCTCCGTTTCGAACAGGGCGTGATCAATGCCGAGCGGCCATTTGATCCGACATTAAAAGGCGACCCCAACTACTATTATGATATCGGGGCGATGATCGCCGCTTCACATATAGAATTGCTGGTGGTCGAAACCAGCAATGAAATTATTGGTAGTGGCTATGCCCGCATCGATCGGTCAGAACCGTATTTGCGGCATGAACAACATGCTTATTTCGGTTTCATGTATGTGGATCCGGCCCACCGGGGCAAGGGTGTAAATAAAATGATCGTGGACGCATTGGAACAATGGTCGTTGTCACAGGGCATCACCGAAATGCGGCTGGAAGTATATGTTGGTAATGCGGCAGCGATCAGCGCTTATGAGAAAGTGGGGTTTGTAAAGCATATGACCGAGATGAGAAAGGGGCTGATAAAAGAATAATTATGTTTAAGTGTGCATCACTATTTGACCAGCATTATGTAACCTGGTTATTTATTGATAAAAAATATAAGTATGAGCTTACCAATTATTCCCTTCCGGCAAATTTGAGGATGCGGAAACAGTGTGAGCTGTATAAAATGACCGGCAAAGCGTTGTCATAACCGGCAAACAGGAGATACGGCTTCCCCCGGACCATAACATTATCGGGCAACCATTTTTTCTTTCTTAATTTTGCTGCTCATTATGAGACAACTGGCAGCCATATTATTTGCCGACATGACGGGTTATACAGCCCTGATGCAGGAGAACGAAGACCTTGCCCGTTTAAAGCGGAAGAGACTGAAGGAAGTGCTGGAAGCAAATATTCAGCAATTCAATGGTAAGATCCTTCAATATTATGGCGATGGCTCATTAAGTATTTTTAACAGTGCCGTAGATGGCATTCTCTGCTCCATTAAGATACAGCAGCAATTACAGCTGGAACCCAAAGTTTCATTGCGGATGGGTATCCATACAGGCGATGTGATCATTGAAGACGAATCCATTTATGGTGACGGGGTCAACCTCGCCTCCCGGATCGAATC
>DASYLC010000004.1:0-9810 GCA_036009775.1 Chitinophagaceae bacterium | reverse complement strand
CAGAATAGATCAGCATATAATGACGGGTAACCAGGGTTTTTCTGAAACGGGAATATTTGCTGCTTTTGGATCCAATGCCCGGATGCTTTTGGATCATCTTTGATTTTAATAGGAGAGTTTTGTGGAACCGGTTAAGGATTTTTTCCGGCCAGCTTTCTTTAAGATATGTGGCAATTTCCCAGAAATCCTGTTGCGCTACGGCGGTCCATACTATTTCTTTTTCCATTCTTCAAAACGGCTGATCAACTCCTGGTGATTGATAAAGTTTCCTTTGCCATACTGTTCTTCCGATTCCATGACAAGTTTCTTATCATCTTCTGAAAGCTCCTCCCACCAATCACTCCCGCTAGCTGATTCCAGCAATGCCTTGGTTTCTTCCAGCACGATCTCGTCTTTGCACTGATCAACAAGAGTGTGTATCTGTTGTTTAATTTCCTGGCTCATACACCAACTTTAAGTAACTTAAAATTACAGTATTTTATTTTCATTTCCTTCGGCGCCCAGTGTCCGCAGGGGACCCGGTGTAATCAGATACAAGATTCCTCGCTCCACTCGGAATGACAAGACACAGTAAGACTGAGCTTAAACAGGTCTCGCAAGCCCAATAACAATCTTTCCCAACGCCTTTTGCTCTCACAATAGCACGAAGCTACAGCTTGCATTAAAGTCTATGTTTCCTTGTCTCCCGGTTCCGTTGACCAGCCGGCGCAGCTTCGTTTGGCTTTGGCTTTTGCCCACCCGTACCGAACGGTACGTTCGGGCGAGGCTACCTCCAGAGCGGAGCCGAAGGATTTTCCACAAAAAAAGGGAGAGAAGGAAGATACAGGAGGACTTCGTTTTCCTCATATCTGGTCAGACTGACCTATGCTTAAACCATGTATCAACCATGTACTATCCATGTATTCTTCAGGGGAGGAATACATGTTTTACACATGGATAGTACATGGATTACACATAGTTGATACCCTATAGTTTTAGATAAGCCAGTCATTTGCTAAAACCCGCACATGACGTATATGCTTGAAAATAAGAAATGTATGGTCCTGAAATAGCTTTACCCTGACAATGTAAAGTAAAGCCAGGTCCTTTCCCAACGAGTCTCCCCGATAACGATCTTTTTCAGATAACGAAATGTTGAGCTGTTGCCCCGGCCCTTACTTCGTAATCACCTTTATCTTCTGAATTATCTTTTGTACAAGCAGATTCCGCAGTTAAAAAAATATTTCCCCAACCGCCAAATTTTTCTTCCCTTTATCTACCATTCAACCAAAACCAACAACCATGAAAGTTAAGTCTATCGCAGGCTATATGCTTATCCTGCCATTAATTTTATCCATAAGTTCCTGTATACAGGATTCGAATAAGCTGGCCCTTTCCAACCCAAATTCTTCCGTTAACGTGTACCGCAATTTCCCTGAACAACGATCCGGCGATACGGTCATTGTTGGTATTGCAAAGATCAATAAGCTGCCCAATGGAAGTATGGAATACCTTTTCAATGAAAGGCAGGCCCGTTACACAGTAGCAGCCGATCGTCCCGATGCAGCAGCTATACTAAAACTGGCACAGGCTGCATTCAATGGCAAACAGCCTTTACGATTGATATCAGAAAGACCAGGAACACTTAACAGGCTGGAGAGCCCTTCAGCAACAGAAATCGCGGTTTATTTCCGGCAGCGCAAAAATGATCTTGTAAATCCTGAACCGATACGTCCTTTTAATTTCAAGGATACAGACTCACTCACGTTTAATTTGGCCACCTGGCAGAAATGGAAGGTTTTCAGGCTTTGTAAAAAAGTTATTCCCGACCTGGCCGCTGCAAAAGCGCTTTTTACTTTTTGCAGGCAACAAACCTGTGTGATAGGCCCTACGCAAATTCAGCCCTGTATCCCTTTCAAGTATGCAAAAGATGGATGCTTTGCCCGGGCACATAAAATGCGCTGGATCATCGAACAGCGTTATGGCTATTGCAGCGAAAAGGTTTTCAGCTTCGGCGCACTCAACGTGAAAGCTACTCTTTCGGGCGACTGCTGTATTGACTGGTGGTACCATGTGGCCCCGGTAGTGCGGGTGATGGTGAAAGGTATCGAATTGCTGTACGTCATCGACCCCAGTATGTTTACCGGGCCGGTGCCGCTGCTCACCTGGTTGTCTGCACAAGAAAATACCAGCTGTAATGCCAATGCTGACGTGACTAGTTATTCTATTCAGCCTTCGTCAGCTTATTACCCGGTTGGGGCTCCGCCCAATAATACGTATGCCACTGATCCTAATTATACAGATACGAACGGGACACTGGTGTTTTTTGCCGGGCTGGGTCAGACTTGTGATAACAACCCGTGATCCATCATTGTCGATAGAAAATCAATTTGATTATTTATTAATATAATTTAACTTCATTACATCGGATTTTATATCTCTTAAAAAATTATTCTTATGCCTGTCCCAGCTGTTCTTGCAGGACCGGTGGCCGTAGAAGGCGGCATACTGGCAAGCGACGCTGCGTCGAATGTTATCGCGATAGTCACCCTGGCTGCCGGTTCAGGCCTTGGCCTGGCTGCCTTACCTGCGGAAACGGTGGGCATCGGGAACATATCGCTGGCGCTTGCACCACAAGCTGATATCTATGCAGGCGATGATATTATTTTTACTGCACAGATCGATGTTTGTTTTGGCTGTATCGATGATGACGGAAAAGGGGGTACGATCAAAATTGAACTGATCGAAGAAGGGAAACTGGTGTTACATACACTTGAAAGACCGGCGACCAGCCCAAAGGAAACGTTTAGTTTTCGCTATAAAGCAAAGACGATCAGTCATGGCACCAAAATATATTATATCCGCATCACGGTTACCGGTGAAGAGGATCTGTCCTATTGGCCTTCCGGCGATTCTGAAGTTTCCCGTACGAGGGAATCCGACACGGTGACACTGGAAGTTAAAAAACCACTTGAATTGACGATCGTTCCACTGGCCACTTCTGTGGTGCATGGACAGGCGGCAAGAGTAATGATGAAAGTTTCCAATAAAAGTAATAGTGATGCATTACTGGTAGCGAGGCTTGATAGCAGCTATGATAATCTCCACGCAAGATTTTTAAAAGCGAAAGAAACGGATGTCCGGATTATTGATCATGTTGAAATGCACGGCGGAGATGATCATACGGGAGAAGTACCCTGGTATTTTGAACCGGTCCAGCATATATTCCACACTCATCATATCGAAGTAGCGGGTAATACAGTTGCATACAGCCAGATCGATCCTGAGCCATTGGTCAACTACGACCCGGTGGCTTTAACCTGTACCGGTACCATGGATAAAAGAGTGGGGTATATACCTGACGGATGGAATGGACTGAAGGAACGGGAAGGAGAATATGCATATGCCTGTATGACCATCAATGATGAAGATAAGCCCCTGGCCTGTACGGCAACATTCTCCGATCATTTTGGTAATTCGATCAAGGCTTCCATGGTGAATGACCGGCTTCAATTCATGGGAGTGCTGACAGGCGTAACAGGAGTTATACGTTTTACTCCCGCGAATCCTATCTATAAGCCCTATTCATTAAGCGTGTTGCTGGACAAGGATCACCTGAAAGAACTAGCTGATACATTCAAATTCACCCCTTCCGCGATACCGCCACTGAAAGGCATTGTGTTCATTAAAAGCGAGCTGCTTCCCGTCAACGGTTGCCGGGTCGAATTAAAACATGCGGATGGAAAGATTATCTACCGGACCATGACAGGTACTGATGGAAGATTTAAAGCCTATTCAAATGCAAGGAACATCGATAGCACTGACGAACTTCTGTTGACGATAAAACTTCCCTGGGATATTACCTACAACTGGAAAAACCAGGCCATGACAAGAAAGGTCAGCAAAGAGGAAATCCTGGATCAAACACTTCTTGTTTTCCATCCGGAAGTGGAGCCTGCTGAAGATTGGATTGAGATCGGCGGAAATGTGATCATCAGGGATAGTGTGACAAGGAAAGAGAATCCTGTAAAGGGGATAGAGGTAGTCGTTACCGATGAAATGGGCGATATCCATGATAAAACGATCACTGATGTGGAAGGCCGGTACCTGATCAGTATCAAACCCGGCCAGTTCTTCATAAGTGCAGTTAATACTGAAGCAGCAGGTTATATTGCTCCCGTTTCAAAATTTTTCTCGGCAAGAAGCACTAAAAAGGACGTGGATATTTGTTTGAGCTTACCACGGCCGGTTCTTATTTATAATTCTCCAAGGGTCATTAAGGTTAAGGCCGCGCATGATCCATCCTTTAAGCTTGGCGTTTTAAATAAAGGAAAGATCATCAAAGAATATACCTCAGTAAACTCAGCATTTTTTATCAATGCCGGAGATTTTGACAGCTTGTCGGGACTTGAAACAGCATTTATCCATGGAGACATCTGCGGGCCAAGGGCTTCACTTCAATTTGGATAAGGGGTATTTCAAAATAGCCGGCAAGTACTATCTTAGAATATCAAAAAAATGCATGCGATTAAACGATCTCAGCCGGGAAGAGCTCAGGGCAAAATATAAAAAGGTTAATCATGCCCTTAAAGTGCTTTGCATAGTTGCAGTGGCAGGCACCGCTCTCGTTTGTTTTTTGCCAGGATGGATGATCAATTGGCTGGCAAGTTTTAAAAAAGGCAGAAATCATCGTTATGATCCTAATAGAAATGATCCTTCCTGGTTCCAGGAGTATGGAATACAATCGGTGTACATTACGCTGGGAGCATTCGCAGTGCTTACAGTGATCATCATGCTTATCACCAATTGGTTTGGCCTTTACAGGAGAGTAAAAGAAATGGATAAAACTATCTGAGCTGTTTCATCGTTTCCGGAAAAAATCTCCTTAATTTGTTTGAAAATAAAACGCTATGCTTGAGATCATCGCTTTAGTATTACTCTGCGGCCAGATGGGCAAACTGGCAACCAGGAAAGGACAAAAGCCCGGGGCCTGGAAAGTCTACACCGTACTGGCATGGATAGGTGGTGAGGTACTCGGGATCATCATCGCTGTTGTTGCTTTTCACTCTGAGGATTATTTATCCATGCTGCCTATGGCATTGCTGGGAGCCGTTGGCGGTTACCTGATCGTAAGGGCCATCCTGTCAAAAATGCCTGATAAACCCGAAGAAGGTTTTGAGTTTGAAAATAAGACAGGAGATCAATGATCTTGCTGAAAAGAATAACGATAATTATTGACCTGTGTTTTATTGTACCGGCATTTTGCTTCGCACAGCAAAAAGACAGATCTGAGCTCTCAACAACCGATATCATCAGTGCGGGCAAACTAGACGGTACGCAAATAAGCGGTATGGTCGAAGGGTATGGTGGCAAGAACAGAGAAATTTATCGGGACTATTTTATTTTCTTTAATCTCTCGTTTAAATCCGCATCAGAAATAGTAACCGCTTCTGATTTGTCATAGATCGAAAGCAAGAAAACGGAAGTGTCGACGATTTGTAGATCCCGGGCTGGCGCGGATCACTGTCTTCAATACATTTGAAAGCCATGCAAAAGGCAACACCTGCCAGTTATTTTCCAGCGATGTGGTGAATCCGGCTTCTGCTTTTCATAAAAAATGGCTGGGTAAACCTACTTCTGTCTTTACGGATAATACTTTACGTTCATGGTTCTACCAATCCAGGAATATCAGTATCATCGAAAACAAATCCGAGCCCAAACCCCGATATTATTTTATGCTGACAAAGAAGGCCATATAAAAAACGCCGGATCATCATCGACCTGGCGTATCTGTTTCTATTTACTCTTCAATTATTTCGAACTCTCCAGGTAATTCTTCACCGTACGGAAAGCACGTCCCTGTTCACCTTCCAGCACTTTCTCGTCTTTGGAATCGATGCGGAGGGTCCATTTCTTTCCGGCTAATTGTTCGAATGCGGAGAGGGCCATAAAATTGGATTCATCCATCAGTTTTTCCGCCAGTAAGGGAACGATCCCGTTGCCCATTCCTACCAGTTCCCTGAATTCACGTGTACCGGCACGGCTATAAGGATTGGAGTTAAAAGCTAATTCAGGGCTGAACCAGGTCTTCTTCCAGGCTTTGAACTTAGTTTCAAAAGAAGTTACGACACTACGGGGGATCGGGGCCCTGAGCTCTTTTATTTGTTTCAGGTCATCCGGTGTAAATCGCCTGATCCTTTTCATATACAATTTTAAGTATTTCGGTATGATTATCTTGAACTTGGTTGCATAATAAGCGATGACATGTCCATACGAAGGTCCATTCAATTCATTCAGGCAATGCTGGATACGGGCCAGGCTACCACATTTCGATTCCCAGCAGGGACCGTGTGTTGGACCTGATATACAACCATGCGTCATGCTATTATTAGCAAGACCCCAGGCGGCTACATGGCCTTTTGTTTTTCGTGTCAAACCAAACTGGTTATAAAAATTATCAAAATCCGTAAGGTTGCTGCCCGGCCAGTGCCAGAAATTGGTAACACCGACTGTCCATGAAATACAATTATAGACGCCACTTGGTTCACCGGTTACGATAGTAAAGTCTACATCCAATAGTGGAAAAGCAGAAAGAAAGACCGGCTTTTCGGCGGCCGTGAGTTTGCGGGGGAGTGCCATTGGTTAAGGTTTAAGGACTTCAAGATAACCCAACCAGTAAAACCAGGCAATACCGATTTCGTGGTATAGTAAAACCGGGGCCATGGCAGGAAACCACGGACCCGGTATATTATTATCAGGCTGGTTGTTTCTGCAATATCCTGTCCAGGTTCTCGTGTGCCATCCGGAATCCCTCCTTGAAGCCCATTTCAACGATCTTGTTGAGATCGTCCTCTGAATTAAAGGTTATTTCAACATCCACTTTTGTCCGGCTACCCGCGGCGGCGAATCCAACGTTCCATTTCATTACCGGGAAGTCCTTATTAATGTTTCCGTTCTCGTCACAAAACCCATCGTCTCCTGAAAATGAACGGTTCGGTTCGATCGTATCGTAGGTCACGGTGCAGTAATGTCTCGCTCCGTCGGGTCCTTCCATATAATAAAGCCATTGACCACCGGGGTTGAAATCCATTTTCACAGTTACTGCCTTAAAGGGCAGGGGAGCCCACCATTGATCGAGGATATCCGTTTCCGTCCATGCTTTCCATACCTGCTCGACAGAGCTATCAAATTCTCTTTCGACCAGCAATTTGTTGTCGCCAACACGGGTGTAATTTGTCTCTAACATGATGTTATTTTTTTGATTTTAAATTTTTTAAGACGTTGTCCAGCTGGTTGAACCTGCTATCCCATTGTTTCCTGAAAATTTCAAGCCAATCCGATACTTCTTTCATTTTTTTTGGATTTAAATGGTAATAGATCTCCCGGCCGGTCTGTTGCTGTTTTACCAGTTCGCATTCGGTCAGTATCCTGATATGTTTGGAGACCGCCTGCCGGGTACTGTCAAAATGAGCTGCAAGGGCGTTGGGAGTCATTGCCTGTGCAGCGATCAGTACCAGAATGGCCCGGCGGGTGGGATCTGCTATGGCCTGGAAAACATCTCTTCTCATGATTTTATACAACTGTTCAGTTGCAAATATATGCAACTATTTGGTTGCGCAAAATATTTTTGTTCCTTTTTTAAAAATGGGAGAGGAGGAAGAAATTTTTTACGGTGTCCCTTTCTTTTTCAGGGTATAGCCCAGGGCCGTAAAAAGCCGGGGATAGCGATGATCCTCGCTATAATCCATGCAGAGTTTGGCTGCTTCCGGCGTATAGAACAGATCACCCGCGATGGATCATGCACTGCAGGAACATATATAGCATTTCCGCGATCACGGGGTTCTTACCGCCGATGAAGAACATTCTTTCGTGCAACTGGTAGGCAAGATGGACCATCAGTGTATCCCGATGGTATTTACCCCATTCACCCGGTGCCAGATTATTTTCATAGATGCGATCGCCGTAAACGGTCTTCATTGAATTCAGTTCAAAGAAACTGGTAAAATCATAACTGTTCCTTTCGCCCGTTTTCATCTTCAGGAAGACACTAAGACATAATGGCTTCACCAAGACAACTTTGGGTTACTTCGTGACTTTGCTACTTTGTAGTTCGATATTCAAAATGATACATTACCAAATATCGGTAGTGAAACAATTTGAAAACATGGTACTTTGAAATATTTTTTGAACCACATAGAACACATAAGTTGAATACATAGTCTATGTGAAAGCCTGTATTTCTATGTGGTTCAAATTTTTAAAACCCGATAGCTATCGGGTGAGCCAGTGCGAAAATATCTTGCATTAGCAGCCGTGGAAAATCCCGGACCGGCCGGTATTATTTGCTTTTTTCTTTTTTCCTGTTGAAGAATACCTGGATACCGACCTTGAGGTCCAATCCCCCGGTGTGCCCCATATATGTGCCCCAATCCCTGGTGTATGTCAGTTCCGTGAATAACGCCACTTTGGGAGAAACAAACCAACTGAGCCCGGCACCGCCGCCCACCTGCCATTGATTGAATTTAGAAATACTCTTCATGCCATTATAATCAATCGAGTTGAGCGAGGTCCTGCTATAGCCTCCATTCAACGTAAGATAAGGAATAAGCCGTCCTTCTTTTTTCAGGTAATAACGCGTGTAAAGATTAAAGCCAACAGAACTGCTCCTGTTTGTAAAGCTGAACCCGCTGAACTGATCCTTGTACCGTGCGCCTTCAAAAGAAAGAACCGGGCCACCCCCGATCTCCCAGCGGTCTTTCAGGAAATAACCAATACCCGGGTTGATACTGAAATCATAGGATTTAAATCCTTCTCCGTTGGTGCGGAGTTTGAGATTCATTGGCGCATTGGTACTGGTGTTGATATTCCAGTCGCCTTTTTTCAATTGTGCGGAAACAGTAACAGTAAAGAATAACGCAAGAAGTGTAAAAGTATTTCTCATGGTTTTAATTTTGACAAATGTATTTTCACAACTGTTAATGAAAAATGGAAAGGATGTTAAAGGGTTGTTGTAACATTTTTCAGAGTCATTATATTTACAATATGAGATCACGGATCAACCTGTTCCTTTTTTATTTATTCACTTCGTTTGCTTTACAGGCACAACCAACCTTCCGTCTTCATATCGTCACCAGCCCTGATAACAGGATGCAGGGATTTCATTTTAATTTTAAAGTGAATGGAACACATTATAAATTAAAAGCAGGCCAGTGTCTTGAATTAAAATTGCAGGCAGACAGCGTGCATATCCTGATGGAAGATACCAGGTGGGTAAAGAAGGAAACTGTCGATCTGCATACAGCAGCAGCAGAGCATGTATATGTAAGGATCATTTGGGGCTACCTGCCAGGTGATAAAAAACGTATCCGCTCCATTGCCGAAGCGATCTGCCAGGCCTGCTTTGAGGAGTACAGGCTGAAATGCAAAAAAGAACTGGCAGAATAAAGCCAGGGATTAAAAAAGAAACGGCAGCATATCAGGGCATTCCCGGTTCTTCCAATAATTTTTTTATTTCATCCGGCGCTCCCCGGAAAAGCAATTTTTCCATTCCCCGTTGAGTATCTTCTTTACTGATCACCAGGCCCTGATCATAAAAGGAAACACAGCTATCGAATATCATCCAATAGCTGTGTTCGTTGTATTGTAAGCTGCATCCAGTATATCCCAGCACAGAAGGCCTTTTCACTTCTTTTGGCGAAAGAGGAGCGTGCCGCCACTTATTCATCCATTCCTTTGCTTCTTCCGGGGTCAGTTTCCATTGCGGGTTGCGTCTGCCGGAAAAAAGGAAAGCGGTAACCGTCCATTGCGTGCTGCTTTCATTCATTTTTAGTA
>DASYLC010000003.1:0-4552 GCA_036009775.1 Chitinophagaceae bacterium | reverse complement strand
GTTCGCAGCTGGTAAAAATTTCGCAGTCGCTGAGCTGGTAAGTGCCTAATTTCTCACAGGCATTCCGGATCGCCACTACTTCGGCATGGGCAGTAGGATCATTGGAAGAAGTAACTTTATTATTACCTTCTGCCACGATCGTATCTCCCTGTACCACCACGCAGCCAAAGGGACCACCCTGGCCACCCTGCATTCCCTGTTTGGACAATTCAATAGCCCTTTCGAGGAATTTCCTGTCTCTTTCTTTATTTGTACTCATGAGCCGAACTTTAGTCGTTTTGGCAACAAAAATGTGGATTAAACCCGGATTTTCCACAGCTTATGCACTCAAATCGTTTTCAATATGAAGTTAATATTAATTCTGTGTTACGTGGCTGTTACCTAAGGGAATCCTTGTATTTTCTACCTGGATAACACCTAAACTTTACGACTATGAGATGGGAATCTATCGTCAGCAACTCCAATAACGAGATATATCACCTGTATAAGGATGACAAAAAGATCCTTACATTAACATTAAATCCTTTTTCCAATACGGCCAGGGTAGAATGTGAAAAACAAAAAAGAGTATTCCTGATCCGCAAGGAAGGTTTCCGTCGCAATAAGACCGTTCTCCGCAGTGAATACGGTATCAAGATCGGCGAACTCGGCCAGGAGAATAACGAGAACTTCATTGATGTAAATGACGAACGATTCTTTTATTCAAAAGAGAATAACCCGCTGGCGGAACTGGTGCTGTATAAAGAATCAAAAGAAAAACCTTTTGTTACCTGCAGCCTCAGCACCAGGGAAGGGAATACTTCCGTTGATTTTAAAAAGGATAAGCAACTGTCCGACACTTCACATCCCGGCTTGTTAATGGCGTTGTGCTGGTATATGTTCCTGCCTGTCGCCAAAGAGAATGTGGTGGAAATGGCGTAGGCTCAACAGGCCTCCCACTCTACGGAGCTGCGCCCGCAACCTTTATGCCGCGATTGCCTCCGCAAGAGGGAGAGAATTGAATGATACAATTTTTCAATGATTTAATTTTGAATCCTCCTTTCCTCAAAGAAAGTAGATAGAGGATAGGAGGCCTTATAGTTGCTCCCAGACCTCTTTGGCAAATTGTTCCAGCGATGGATCTCTTGCGGCCATCAGCAATATCACACAATTATCTGTAAGATGAGGACGGGCTATTTTTAAAAAGTCATTCCTGTTCTCCGCAAAGAATGCTTTTTTACCCAACTTTTGCAGGTCCGTAATAAGGTCATTAGCAGAAATATCTTTTACGGCCGTACCACCAGCATAGAATATCTCGCTCATCCATATCTCATCATCAGGACGCAGTACCGCCCCAATCTCCTTTACAAAATCATCCCGCAGGAATTTCGTGGGTTTATAACCATGCGGCTGGAACCAGGCGATTATTTTGGGGGCAACAGGCTGGCAGGCTTCGATCGCAGCCGCGCATTTGACAGGGTTATGTGCATAGTCATCGATCAGCCACACACCATGCTTGTTCCCGAATACCTGGTGACGACGATAAATCCCTTCATATTTTTCTAATGCTTCGGCACAGGTTTCCAGTCCCACTCCTATCCCGTTTGCGATCGTGACCGCAGCAACAGCATTCTCCATATTATGCTTACCTACAAGATCCAGCCGGAAATCAATACCATGTATCTTAAAACTGATCTTTAGCCCTTCCTGGTTAAAATCAGTGGCCATATAACCCGCATAATTATCCGGGTGGGTCGAAAAATCCTGCTGGATCTCCTGTGATAATTGACGGGCCAGCGGATGGGATTGATTGACCACAAAATTCTTACTGTTCGTTTTGAATACATCAAACAGATGCATCAGTTCATCTATTTCCTGGTGATCCTTGTCAACATTCAACAGAACCCCTATCTCTGGTTTGTACTGAACGATAGACCCATCACTCTCATCGGCTTCGATCACCAGCCACTCCCCTTTTCCCACTTTTGCATTACCGATCTTTCCTTTTTTGATAATGCTTATCAATCCTGCGCCGCTGATGATACTGGGTTCCATCCCTGCATGTTCCAATATATCAAAAAGCATGGCACTGGTGGTACTTTTCCCGCTGGTGCCGCCCACAGCGATCGTTTTCTTACTGTCTGCGATCAGGGAGAGCAGTTCTGAACGTTTTAATATAGGTATGTTCAGCTGTTTTGCTTTCTGTACTTCGGCTACCGTGTCCTCAATGGCTGTTGATACGACGATGAGGTCTGTTCCCGCAGTAATTCCGGTACCATCCTGCACATAACAACGAATGCCTTCTGCTTCCAGTTTTTCTTGTGTCGCATTGTATTCTCCTGCCGCGAAGAAGCGGTCGCTCCCGGAAACATCCATTCCTATGCCTTTCAGGTATTGAGCAATGGCGCTCATACCCACCCCGGCCACACCGATAAAAAAAGGATTCCGGAAATTGTTTAAAGAGGAAATCATCCTGCAAATAAAAGAAATAATCGCTGAGAAGGAATTTTAGTTCGCCACCCGTCAAGCTCCAATGGTAACAGACCGGAACCGTTTATATTGACTGGTTAAAAAACATACGATCTTAAACCTTTTACAGGCCAGCAAGTCACAGCCCGGAACCCAAACCCCAACCATGACCACCAGCCAACCCAAAATGCTGATCATAGCAGGAATAGCTGCAGTTTCTGTGTTCATTGCATGCAGTAAGGAAAAAGACCAGGTGCCGGATCCCACTTCCACCGACCCCGTAGCAGCAGTATTGAATTTACCGGCTACGCCCTTTAATTATGCAAACCAGGCATTGCCCGGTTATTATAATACCCCGCAGATGCAGAACCAGGACAATACCCAGGGCTCCAACCTGGTGTCCGATGACGGAGCAACGCTGGGCCGTGTACTGTTCTATGATAAAAGTCTTTCTATTAATAATACCATCGCCTGTGCCTCCTGTCATAAACAAGCCAGCGGATTCAGCGACCCTGTCGTGAAAAGTTTGGGCTTTAATGGGGGACTCACCGGCAGGAACTCCATGTCGCTCATTAATGCGAAATATTATTTTTCCGAAAGTTTTTTCTGGGACCAGCGGGCACCCATACTGGAAGACCAGATACTTATGCCCATACAGGACATGGTGGAAATGGGAATGACCCTGCCGCAATTAGAAGCTAAGCTCAAAGGGCTGCCTTATTATGCTCCGCTCTTTAAAAAAGCTTTTGGCGACACTGTTATTACCAGCAACAGGATAGCGAGGGCAGTATCTCAGTTTATCCGTTCGATTATTTCTTATCGCTCAAAATATGATGCCGGCAGAGCCGCGTTCCCGGTAAATCCAGGTCCGCCGCCCAATGCGGTCTTCGCCAATTTTACCGCACAGGAGAACAGGGGTAAAGAGATATTTCTTTCCCCTATCGGTGGTTGCGCCCCTTGTCATGGAACAGAGGCTTTTGTAGCCACTGCCCAGCAGAATAACGGGCTTGACCTGGTAACCGTTGACAGGGGCTTTGGTGCGATCTCGAATAATGTCAATCTTGATGCGACATTCAAAGTGACATCCCTCCGCAATGTGGAGTTAACCGCCCCTTATATGCATGATGGGCGTTTTGCTACACTGGAGCAAGTGGTGGAGCATTATAGTTCCGGTGTAAAAAATCACCCTAATCTCTCTAACCAGATCAGGCAACCTAACGGGCAACCCCGGTTGATGAATCTTACACCACAGGATAAAGCAGCATTAGTGGCGTTTTTGAAAACGCTGACCGATCTGCCTATTTCCACGGATGTAAAATTTTCGAATCCGTTTAAATAGTGCCTGTTTCGTAAAGAAAAGGGTTAAAACCGTTCTCATTAATATAAACACTTTATAGCCCGGGGTTTAAATCACGGGTCATAATAAATGATTCGGGATAAACCATTTCAATGGTTTTATATAAAATGGCCCGCACTTATCAGTAGTTCTTATTGGCCCTTAACATCTCAGGATAACCCCATTTTTTCGCCAGTGCATTCACGGCCATCGTAATTCTTTTAACCCGGGTAGGTTCTGTTTTGGCATCGTCGATCCATTTACTGAAATAACGCTGATGTGAGCCTGTCAATGAATTAAAAAATGCCGCGGCCACAGGCTCATCTGACAGGCATTCCATAAAATCCTTATTGAAAACAAATTCGCTTTTATCCTCTGACAACTCCACTTTTACCATCGCCCCGTGCTTTTTGCCGATCGCTTTTCGCAAGGCCGCGTTCAGCACCAGGATAAATCGTCCGCCGCCCATGGGGAACATGGACACTCTTTTAATGGAATGTGCATCCAGCTTTCCTTTTACTTTGAACTCCCTCCGGTTTCCGGGCTTTAATTTTTGTGCAAGATCAGCCGGCACTTCGACATAGGTCCAGCCGGTCTTCTCCCCCTGTTTTTCAAAACGATGTATCGTTGCCGTAAACTTGACCATATCAATCTCAGAATGCTTAAATTTCGGTATTGATATTGATACAACAAAGTGTAAAAATTATTTTATGCAAAAGAAAAAGAATAGCACACCCCTGTTTGAACGGTTCTCCGCCAAAATAACAA
>DASYLC010000002.1:0-3767 GCA_036009775.1 Chitinophagaceae bacterium | reverse complement strand
GTTGAGGATATACGCCGCGTTCTTATCCGCGGCATAGGCCGTATACGCATACTGGAAAGCGCTGTTGATATCCACCAGCTTCCGGCTTCGTCCAAAATAACCTCTTGCCTTGAAGAAATACATCCTTCCTTCGAGTGATTTGGCAAACGTAGGATCATCAACCCTGATAAAGCCGATAGCTTTCTCCAGCATATAACCCACTTCATAGAACTCCTGCTGCGCCACTTTTTCCATCCTGTTCAGGCTGGTGGTGATCTCGTCCGTCCGGTCCTCATCGTCGATTTGGGCCCGCAAACGCTGGATGGAAGAAGCATCCTTACAATCGAGGTAAAGATTGATCTTGCTTTGTGCAAAATTAATATATTCCACGGCCAGCGTCGATTGTGCATCGATCGTATAGGAAGTGCCGGGGAATTTGGATTCCATCAGGTTATAATAATACTCCGCCGATTGTTTTCCTATCAGGCGGTTGTCCTTGACAGCATCGTTGAAAAGATTATATGCTTCGATCAGCAAAGTGTCTGCCGAGCCAAAGAGCAATCCCCTGCCCCTCGGCGCATAAGAAGTACCCGGACCTTTTGCCTGCAATTTTTTTGTTTCGATCCATTTGCGCAGGTAAGCCGTATCCACGATACTAACGATCTTACTGTTATTATCAGCGCAACAGAAAAATGGATCCTGTTTTCGCTTGAACCGTTCCTGTGCGAGAGCTGGTACACTTTTGTCCACGTATTTCTGGAGCTCTTCCAGCGACACTTTATTATCCCCTTCCGTATCTGCAGCACCGGTCAACCCGTCAACAAGGTAATAGGTAAATAAACCATGCCCTGAACCGATCGATGCATCCTCCAGTGATTCCTGGCCTGCACCTGTTGCAAGCATGATGATCTCTCCGGCCCGTTTTTCAGAAATAGCCTCGTTGAACATACCCTGACCTTCAGCACCGCCGGGTAGTTCATTCGTACGGCAGGCATCCATGATCAGGTATACATCCACTCCTTTTCCTGCTTCCTTCTGGATCTTTACTTTTACATCGTACATGCGTATAGCGCCACTCACGAGATAATTGTTTTTATCACCGGCGGGATTACAGTCATAAGCCAGGTAAAAGAACTGGTCTTCATCAATGGCGTCACCGTGACCAGCGAGATAGATAAAAAGCCGGTCGCCTTTCTGTAATTTTTTTGCTTTGAGCCAGGCAAATCCTTTCTGGTAAAAATTGCCGAGTAATGCTTCTTCGTTCAGCAGGCAATAAATATTATCCTCACCTAATTTACCACCGGCAGGTGATTTGAGATAGTCACGGAACATCTCCGCATCCTTATCCGCGTAGGTCAGTGGCCGTACATATTTGTACTTGGAAATACCCATGATCATAGCAAAGGTCTGCGGCCCGGCAATGGTCGTATCCCTCGGTTTAGGAGGAGCCTGCGCATGAATTTCCATCGAGGCCGTCATAAATAACAGGCAGCCTATAACTATGGATAGGTTTTTTGGCATAAATTCGTCACTAAATTACGGATTTACAGGGGAATGCCTATACTATCTGGCCACAAATTATATTCCCTTTTAGGGTTACCCCCGCTTATTAGAAAACTATAGAATATGTTAAGGATAAAAAAGTTGCAACCTTGCAGTCTATTAGCAAATCATTATTAAAGAATCAAACCACAACCAAACCTTTAGATGAAAAAACCACTGCATAAACACATTGGCCATCACGCAAAGAAGGTGCACGGCCATTTTACCAAATACCTCTATGAAAGGGACACCATTTTTGCCACCATCTGGGTCTTTGTTTTCATCATTGTGCTGGGACTGATCCCGCTGAACCTGGGAGTTTTAAACCCTATTAAGTTGGGTTTGAAGGATTTCGATTTCAATGATATTTATTACTCTAAAGTTGGGAACCAGCAGGATAAGGGGATTGATTCAACCATTGTCGTTGTCAATATCGGTTATGCAGACCGGGAAGGCATCGCGATGATCATTGAAAAAACAGCTGCATTGAAGCCAAAAGTCATGGGACTCGACGCCTTGCTTGATGGTCCCCGGGATCCAAGACAGGACTCTATCCTGGCCGAAACGATACGAAAGAACAGGAACCTGGTGCTGGCGGTAAAATACCAGACCGATTCGAATGGCAGGCTGGTCGGCGCCAATAATTATTTTAGAAATGATTCAACCCTTTATGGTTATGTAAATTTCCCTTATAACGATGACCGGGAAACGATACGCTATTATTTCCCTTTTAAAAAAGATGAACATGATCATGAACTGGTACTGCCCTCTTTTTCCTCGACATTGTTGAAGAATTTTGATGAAAAGGCTTACCAGCACGTTGAACACAAGATCGATAAAAAGGTAATTATCAACTATACCCGCAAGGTTACGGATAGGAAAAAGCAATACCAGGTGGTCGAAGCCGAAGATCTTCTTATGGACAGAGTTGATTCTTCAACCATTAAAGGACGGATTGCCTTGTTAGCTTATGTCAATATCAACCCCAATGACATTGAGGATAAGAAGTTTACCCCCCTGAATGAAAAGTTCGCCGGCAAGTCGCACCCGGACATGAACGGTATTTTTGTCCATGCCAATATTATTTCCATGGCAATGGAGGATAACTACATAAAAAAAGTACCTTTGTGGATGAACATGTTGATAGCCATCATCGTTTGCTGGCTGCATATGTCATTCTTCGTCCGTTATTACCTTGAAAGCCACATTTGGTTCCATTTAGTAGCAAAGATCGCCCAGGTTGGTTCGGCCATTTTTTTCGTTTGGCTGGGTATATACCTGTTTGACCGTTATGGAATGAAAGTAGACCTGAAACTGAGTCTTGTTACTATCGTCCTGGCGGTAGACGTGATCTATTTTTACGAAGCCTGGGCTGTGTGGATGCATAAGAAATTTAATTACAAGACGGTGTTTAAACCGCACCATCATTAAATATTTAAACCTTTACTCCTTTTAAACATTAAACTGAAAATGATGAAAAAGTTTCAATTCCTTTTCCTCCTTTGTTTCATCACCATGGCTGCGTCCGCGCAAAATGATTTCCTCCTGTACAGTTACAAGGGAAATGTATCCGTGGTGGAGAACAATGTAGAAAGCAAAGCCAAAGTGGGAAAACCACTCAACGGCTCGGCTACCGTAAAAGTGGCGGCGGGCAGCGTCGTTACCCTTATCTGCAACGAAGCAGCCATGTTCACCATTACTAAAGCCGGCACCTACCCGCTTAATAAGTTCGGTGATTCCTGCAAGATCAGCAGCAATTCGGTCAGCGCCAACTACGTAAAATATGTATGGGCTTCCATGACCAAATCAAGCGGCTCCCCGGGAAGTAACCGCAAGGCCTATATGAATACAGTGGGTGCGGTCAGCCGTGGCGATATCAATAATATCTGGATCGACTACAGGCTCGATACACTGAACTATTCAGGCGGAACAGAATTCCCCGTATCCTGGAAATCCTACGCGGATGCCAAAGAATTCGAGTTCTCCCTCTTCAGTCATGATAATATCAGCACACCGGTGCATACCACTTTTGTTGGCAAACTGAAATTACCGGTGGCCGATTTTGCCAATAAGATGAAACAGGGCAACTCCTATTACTGGACCGCTTCGATCAAAGGCGAACAGAACGATGATCTCAAGATCATTAATTATGTGACCAAGGAAACTTTTGCAGCCGTACTGGAAACGATCAAGAAACAAGGCGCGGCTTTCGAAGGGCCGGCTGAACAGGCTTACCGTATCGCTTT
>DASYLC010000001.1:0-10828 GCA_036009775.1 Chitinophagaceae bacterium | reverse complement strand
TGACAGTAATGAAACTTTCAAGGAATATCAATGCAGTATCAAATCGCTGACCAAAGAGACCAATATCAATTTTGCGGGGCTGTATAAATATGATACGTTCGACAAGACCAACCCGAATGAATCTATGCGGATCAATTCAGTTGAGGAAGTGGAATCACTTATTACCCGGAATAAAAAAACAAAAAAGAGCCGGGCGAAAAAACCAGTTCTTCTTCGCGCCGCGAAAGCCAAAAAAAGCCGGTAAAAGGCTTCAGAGCCCGATCCATCCTGAATTCAACTTAGTTACCGGGGTTGAATAACCGGGGGTCAGGAGTTTTGGTATTATTAGTTGGTTGGGTGAGTAGGTTTATTGAAAGGTGGCAGGTTCAGGAATTTGCGGGGGTTCTCCCTGGCTATCACATCAAAATATTCAACCTCCAGGCCGCCCATCATATCTGCCAGCATGTTCTTGTCGCTTTTATGATTACGGACCACGTAAAAATCGGTTCCGTACAGCACTTTGCTCCTCAGCAGCGGGTTTTGAAGCGTTTGTTTTAAGAGGGGTAAAATCCCTCTGTCATCGTGCAGGATATAACTGATGTCCGCATATACGTTCTTATGTTGAAGTATCATGCTGCTGATAATGGAATACCAGTCGGTGTATTTCCAGAGTTGTTCGGGTTTACCGGGTGACGGCACCGGTTTTTTTCCTGTTGTCAGCAAAAAATCAATGCCTTTTTCAGGATGCTTTATCACCTGGGCGCTATGGCCATAGCGATCTGCTTCAAAATACCGTTCCCATTCATCGCCTCCACCATAATGACCGAAACAGATCTTAAGGTCGTCAAGACCATTCGTAATGACAGGGGCTGTTCTTTTTTTTATTTCAACACCGTCGATTATTTCTGTTGTTTCATAGGATTCTGTAAGACCAAAAATTGCTTTCAACCTTTTGTCGCCATTGTCACTTTTGCAGGCGGCATCAACCACTTCGGCTAAAAACTCTTTCTTAAGCAAGCATAAAAAATTCATCGGGTGAGTGAAGTTGGTAGTAAACTCACTATTTTTTCTTTCCGGCAGTAACAGGGGATCATAAATATCATTTCCCATGCTTTGTTTAAAAACGGGATGAAAATCCCATTCTTTTATCTTGGTACCCCGAAAATACATCGGGCCTCTTACACAGTGGGTAAGAACAGGAATAGAATGCTGCTCAGCATATTTCCACAACGGAAGCAGCAACGGGTCAAATGGATAATATCCCAGCGCCGGGTATATCTTGAAACCACTGAATTTATAGTTTTCGTCCTCAATGAACTTCTGTATAAAACAATTTTCCAGGATTACGGTGCCGTTAACCTCTTTGTATTTGAAAAAACCGGGGTCTTCCTTTATTCTCCGGGGGTCCACAAACACAAAAGGATACAAATGGTGGTTGGAACTTCGTTTCAGGACAGCAAGATCTTCCATTTGTGTTGGATAATCTTCGTTTACATCACCCGCATCCATATATTTCATATCCATCGGCAATATGACAAAGCCGGTACCTGCCGGGTATTGATCTTCGAGTTTTTCCAGGACTGTTTTTTGGGTTTCGTGAAAAGTAAACCGCCCTATGGTGAGATAGCGCTCAAACATCTGTTTTGTTTCCTTACCCGGTATTTTACCTAACCATTTATAGATATATTTTGCAACAAACAGGATAAGATTTCGCCCGGATTTAAATAAAATGAAAAACAGGAATATCATCAAACCCTTCAACCACCAGCTGTCAAAATGTGGTATCGCATACATTTTTAGAAAATGATGAACAGGGATCAATATATCTGTCATCCACCATTCAGTATACTTTTTTGATGCCGGGAATTGCCAGTGACAGATAATATCAATGAACTGGAGCAATAAAAACAGGAATACGATCACTCTCAGGAAAGCCAGTATCCAGCGGCGGGCGAGCAGCATCCTGAACTTATATAAGCTTCTTGCTCTTTTTTTATACCACGGAAGTACAGGCCATCTCCCCGGTCCTTTGGCATACCACCAATGAAAAAACCTGAAGACACGGAAAAGATTTATGACCTTATGTGTTATGCCGGGTAATATCGTCTTGGCCAGGTAAGGAGGCACATGTTTGCCTGTAAAAATATGGGTATGGCAGTTGATGACAGGGGGAGTTTCCACCGTCGGCACTGTGGGGTTGTTGGCAGTTAGCTGATCCATATATAAAAGTTAAGAGAATTTTCCGGAACATCTTTTTTTATTGCCAGCCACAGAAACTATTTAGGCTTTTTAGGTGTGTGCTTTTTGATTTCCTCTGCCGTCGGGCGCCAAAATTCATACCCATGAGTTGCTGCCAGCTGTTCTCCGTTTATAGTACGCGGGTCGGCACGATTCCAGGGCTGTACGATGGCGTGGGTGGTCAGAAATTGCAAAGAGGGGATGGTTGCTTTCAAATGGGCCAGCAACTCATTTAATGCGGCAATCTGCAAAGCCGGGTATCGTTCAGGATTTGTTGCTCTTTGAATATTTGCTAATGAAATACCAATAGAAGATTTATTAATACCCAGGCCGCCTGGCGCCGGAATAGTAGAACCGACATGAAATGCATGACCGGTATTAGGTACGCATTGATGAATGATAGGCTCTGTATTTTTGGCATTTTCACTTTTTGAAGAGTCTTTTGCATCCCGTGTGATAATATAGTGATAACTCAACCCCGCACCTCTCAGATGATTGATACTGCTGCTTGCCGTTGCTCCTGCCGTAGCATGAAGCACAACTAATACGGGTGAATTGTCTCTTTTTCGAAAAGCGAGAGGTGGTTGAAGAAGCTGGATGTTCATGGTTTAACTATTTAGCAGTTGAAGTTTTTAAATACTTATTTCGGAGGTTTAACGCCGCTTCTTCTTACGTTTACCAGCTTATTCAGCATGTCGAACCAGAATGGTGCACCCATCGATATACAACCTGCTCCGATGATCCAGCCTATGATGGCGAGCAACACGTTCACCCAGCTGCATTCCGTCGGGCCTTCTTTCTCCCACATATCACCATCAAAAGGATGGCTTACCCAACCCAGCGGCAAACCAGTCGAGTCCAGTTCGGTCACATACATTTTAATAGCGGAAGCCTGGCTTTTGGTGTAATCTTTCACAAGCGAATCCATTCTGTGGTCTCTTTCTTTTTCATCAATCTCTTTGATTTTATACAGAGAATCTACCATGTATTTTTCTTTACTGAATTTATCCGCGTTTACCTGGGTAACGGAAGAAGGATTATCCACCACTTTTTCCGCCATCGCTACCATGCTGCTGCGCAGTTTATCATCTTTATAAATTGTCTTGGCGATCTTGATAACATTGATATTAAAGATCAGGGTAAGGGCCACGGCGATCAGCCGAACGGTGATAAGTGTGTGTGATTCATACCAGCCCGTAACCCGGTTCATGTAACTATTGAACCAGGCTTCTATTTTTTCCTGTAGTTTTTTAATATTCGGGGAAGTGTCCAGGAGATTTTTGAGAACAGCGTAAAGATTGCCATCGGTTTTTGTGAATGTTTTTAACCCGTTTTGAAAATCCGTGAACAGGTCGTCTTGTTTGTTGGGCGCCTTGCTGGCGATCATATCCATAACGGCGAGGGCGAAATTGGCGGCAGGAATATAATTGGGATTCTTTTTGTCATTTCTTCTGAGGGAAGCTATCTGTGCGTGCTCATAAAACGTATTGGTATTTGTTTTTTTGTCGCCTGTATTTACGTTGACCAGGTCTTCCCTGTTTCCCAGTTGTACGCCATCGAGTAAATGATTGAGTGATTTCCACAGCATTTTGCTGCGGTATTTCAGGTTAACGGCTATCAACTCCTGTATGACATAGGTGATGGTGCTGAAAACAAAAAAGATAAGAATAAGTGAGATGCCGGTTTCGATGAAATTGTTCATGGCGATTGCTTTGAAATTCCTTGTTGGAAAAATGGTTTAATTACTTGGCTGGTTTTTTAAAAGCGTTCATATTCAGGGCGACTTTTAAAAACCCTAAGAAGTTGTTGTCTTTCAAATCGTATTTTAAGGTAAGAGGTATCCATAAATTGTCCATTACCCGTATCCTTAATTCTGCATTTGCCAGGAATTTTTCTTTCTTTTCGCCCGGGTAAACACCCCTGAGTATTGAAGTATATTCGAAATGCGGTTTGAACTCAACCAACGATTTATTTACATTGTTCGAAGCGGTAATAATCGCCCAGTTGCATCCGCCGGTGGCATTGAATTCAATACGATCTTTAATAGTATTGATAACTGTATCTACGAGCGCAATATTTGCTCTTAGATCCAGTTCCAGGTTTCTGCCCTTTTTAGTTACCCCCAGCAGGTAAACCAATTCGGCCTTTCCTTCACTGAAAAAACCTGGCTGGTCGAGAAAGGTTCCGTTAAGTGCGAATGTCAAAAGAGGGCTTTTTCTTGTTTTACTTAATGCCGCGGTATACAAGCTGTCGAATCTTGTAAAATTTCGTTCGATACTATCAATATTCGCAAACTGGAGGAATTCTTTGGGAAGCACTTTTGAATTGAATCTGTCAGCTTCAACCTGGGCTTTAACTAATGCTTCTGTTTTTAGGTATAAAAGAGAATCTTTTTCGGTTTTAAAGTTATTTTCATCATCATTTTTTCGCAGGGATTCCTCAAATCCGGCCAGTACAAATTGGAGACGGGTCATTGAAACTTTAAAAAGGCTGTCGGCAGCGGTATTCAATAAATTTAAAACTGTTGTATCTCTTCTGTTAACAATGGCAATTTTAAAGCCTGCTTTTAATCCATTAAAACGATACTGGCTATCCAGTTTTAACGCAAACTCAAATTGAAAATTCCTGGCAAAATTTTGCTTTAGATAATTGGTGTCAACCAGGAGAGTTGAATCGGCTTTTGCTTTCAAGGCAAATAAATTCGCTTTAAATTCCAGCGACCTGTTTTTACCGGCAATATCGCTGAGTCCAAGCTGGAAAAAACTGGCTAAAACATCCTGCCAATTGCCGGTCTTTAAATCGTTCTCTGTTCTTACCAGGGTCTTCGCCTGTTCTGTGGATTCTTTTGCGACTGCTTCAGCTGTTTGTTGCTTGGTTTGACTGTGTAATTTGTTTACGGAGAAAAAAAGTAAAAGTATAAGCAGCGCCAGGATGGATTTTTTTTTCATAAAAATTAATTTACTTTAAAATGAAATCCAACTAAATATTTTACAGTCTTTTTTGTAATTGGAGAATCGTCCGGAGGGCGAAGTGTAATTTCATCCTGTGTCAATTCACATTTTGTATTACCTCCTGCGGGATTTACGCCCCCGATAAATAAGGTGTAATTACCTTTCGTTAAATCTGTGAATTTGTATTTAAAAGTTCCTGTTCTGATTAAGCTGGTTACAGGTTGTCCGCTTTTAAAAAGATTTACAACGATGCTCACCGGAGTTGTTCCTCCGCTAACAGTTACAATAAGTGTTGTTGATGCCATAGTTAGTTTTTTGTGCCTACTCTTAATCCGTTTTCGGCTTCCCGGTTTTTTATTTCCCAAAGTTGCCAATTCTGTATGATTTTTAAAATGTGTAATTAACCCATTTGTAACGGGTGTTTTCACCCTGCCAGGCAATACATTTTCAAAGAAAAGGAAAGTAAAGTAAAGTGAAGATGAACGGAAGAATCAGACTTTACAATAACCCTTTCTCGGCATTTTTAAAAAAAGAACCCCGGGTTAACCGGGGTTTTGTTAAGTAGATACTATTAGAAAATAACGCTTACACATACCACTCCTTCAAAAAATCAACCCCATTCTGGTAAAAGATGTTTTCCATTAGTTTTTTCGGGGTGATAAAGGATGATGTCTTAATACCCGTGACCTCGGTGAAATCCTTTTCCCATTCTTTGAAATTATCCGTTAAGTAATTCCTGAACTTTTCCAGCTGCGTCACGTTCTTACAGCAATCCACGGGATTGATCATGCCGTCGAAATCGGAACCGATACAGATCCGCTGCGCCATCAGCGCTTTATTATAATTATACTGGTCGGCGATCTTGAACAAATGAAAGACCTGGTTCATGAAATGACGGGCATGGAACCGCAGCCAGTCCTGTCTGTCCTCGGGAATGATATCTGTTGGTTTGATGATATCCGAATCATTGGGGGTTGATCGCACCACGTTCATAAAGAAATCCTTTTCACCCGGGCTGATCACTTCCTCTTCATATATATCGCCCATATTATCACTGCTCATCATCCACTCTTCCGGTGTGCCCAGTATACGCTGGTCGAGCGAAAGACCGATCAGGCCACCCGAGAAGACCACTTCCCTGACATCCTCATCATATAAATTGATCGTACAGGGATTAAAAGAAGTGCCCAATATATACCCCGCCGGTTTGTAATGCCGCACCCGGAGATGATCGCCTTCACTATGCTGTTCGATAAAATACCGGCCCCGGTCTTCCTTTTTAATACCGGTAAGACCTGCGTGCGTGCACACGATCGGCCAATCGGTCTCGCCGATACGGAAATCATACAATTGTTTCCGGGCATACAGGCTCATGTGTTTGATATCAAGCAATATGTCTTTCTCCTTCATCTTCTGCAACAACTTAAATCCATGCTGGCTGATACCATTACCCCGGGGATAAAAAGGTTTTGGTTTGAAAATCTGTATCCCAAAAGCATGGTTCGAGAATTCGTTATCCTGGAGATGGGCAATATTCAGGGAGAAGATCCGGTTGGCAGTGGTGAATGTTTCAAAATTATTCCAGAAATCGGTGAAGATCTCCGTTTCGGTACGGTGCTGTTTAGGTCCAAAAAAAGCATGCGGTCCTTCAATGATCAATATGGCATGCACGGTATCCGTATCACTGGCTTTGTATTGACTGATGTTACTGATCAGTTTTAATTTCTTGCCATTATTGGATAGATTTTTTTTCAGGTTGGCCAGTTCTTCATTCAGCATCCTGAAATAAATATCACCGGAACCGATATCGGTGATCCGGCTCAGGTTGATATAATTCGTTTGTTCTTCCGCCGCGATCTGCTGGATCAGTCCGTCATTCATCATTGCCGTTTCGGGTGGATGGAGCGCCAGGGCGATCAGGTTCACTTTCCCTTTTACCAGCTGGCTCAGGGAAGCCTGCGAGTCCACGACCTCATTGATGCCACTGCATTTGAGCAGGGCTGTGATGATATTGGGATGGTTGAACTTTATTTTAATAAGTTCCCACGGTGATGGAAAACCTGGAGGTAAGGACATCTGTGGTTTCAGCGAGGGATGCAGGTGAAAATCAAAGAAAGGCATAGCAGTAGGTTTAGGATGAGGTAATGATAAGCAAAGCAATTTGCTCAACAATCTCCGGATCAGCAATACCCTTTTTGGGGCATAATAAATGAAAACCCCTTCACCGGGGCCAAGGCAAACGGGTTTTCTCTACATCACTATGGTCTTAATATGTTCGTTCTCACCTACGTTGAGGCTATGCGCAGAGTTCCACTTTAAAAGCAAGGCTGAAATAACTGAAATAATGTCCTTTTTCATTCCTTGAATCAGCGCTCCATTCATGACCAAATGTAAAAGGCTGCTGTGCATTACTGGCGGCTTCACCGATACCGATCATGGCATTGTCGGTCTTTAAACGGAATCCATAGGTACTGTCTTTTTTTAACGAGACAGGCTGTAAATAAAAGCGTACCCAACGGGCATCATCTCCCTTTTGCAGGAACATGCTGGCATCCCCGATCGCAGGCCCCCAGGTTTTAGTCGCCGGGTCAAATTCATGAAGCGTAAGTGCTATATCGCCTGGTTGGTGAACCGTAGAGGAATAGACCTGGATATTATTGACCAACCCATCCGCCGGGGAGGTAAATGTTTGCCCCGCAAAATGGTCATGAGGATCAGTTTGCAGATGACCGATCCAAAGGGTGGTGTTATTCTTTGTCTGGCTGAGAATGGGATGACTGCTGGGTTTTGTTGTTTGCATATTGCTATATTTAAATGTTTGAACACCTGGGTATGCAGCAGCTTTGGGAGGTGGGGTATAAAGGGGCTAAACTTAATAACTGTCGGCTCCCGGCTTTATTGTAATACAGGCGTTAAAAATCGGGCCAGAAAGGGGTTTTTTATGCACCATTGTTCAAATCTTCCGGGGATTTTACGGCAGGTTTGGACTAAATTGATAGTCGGCCTGGGCATTGACCTGATGTGGATAACCCCAAATCAGGAGTGAAAAGAAGGTGCAGAAAGAAAAAGTTTCTCCAATAGGAATTTGAATGAATGCATACCATTATTTTCGCTCTCTGACTGACGGAAACATTCCACTAACGGAGAGATAACGATTTCTTAAAACAAGACTGGAAGATGCGCCCAAGGTCATTGGTAAAAATCAATGGTTTAACTCTTTATCGCCGTACAAGAAATGGATCTCACGAACCTGAACAAAGACCGGGCTACCGGAAAGCAAAGAAGGAAATCTTCCCTCGATATGGGGACAATGGTATATGGAAAAGTTCCCCCGCAGGCAAAAGACCTGGAAGAAGCTGTACTCGGAGCTATCATGCTGGAGAAAAGTGCATTTGATACAGTAGTGGAGATCTTAAAACCCGAATGTTTCTATGTAGAAGCGCACCAGCGGATCTATAATGCGATGCAAAGTCTTTCCAACAAAAGCCAGCCCATCGATATACTGACCGTAGCAGAAGAATTGCGGTTCAAGGAAGAACTGGAAATGGTAGGTGGCGCTTACTATGTGAGCAAACTCACCAATACTGTTGTATCCTCCGCTAATATTGAAGCGCACTCAAGGATCATATTGCAGAAATTCATCCAGCGGGAGCTGATCCGTATCAGCGGCGAGATCATCGGTGATGCCTACGAGGATTCAACCGATGTATTCGACCTGCTCGATGATGCGGAAAGCAAATTGTTCGAGATCACCAATAATCACCTTCGCAAGAATTTCGATACGATCGATTCGGTGCTGGTAAAAACGATCCAGCGTATCGAAGATCTCCGTCATAAAAACGAAGATGTAACCGGAGTACCCAGCGGCTTTCCGTCCCTTGACAGGGTAACTTATGGCTGGCAGGCGACCGACCTTATCATTCTGGCGGCAAGACCTGCAGTAGGTAAAACAGCTTTTGCGCTGAACCTGGCCAGGAACGCGGTGATGAATCCATCCAAACCAACACCGGTTGCCTTATTCTCCCTGGAAATGAGCGCCGGCCAATTGGTACAACGTATTCTTTCAGCTGAAAGCGAGATCTGGCTGGAAAAGATCGCAAGAGGTAAACTCGAAGAGCATGAGATGAAGCAATTGTATGCAAGAGGTATACAACGCCTGGCCCAGGCTCCTTTATTTATTGATGATACTCCGGCATTGAACATTTTTGAATTGAGAGCAAAATGCCGTCGTTTAAAAAATAAACATAACATCGGGCTGATCATTATCGACTATCTCCAGCTGATGAGCGGTACCGGCGAGAACCGGAGCACCAACCGCGAGCAGGAGATCAGCAATATCTCCCGTAACCTGAAGGCCCTGGCAAAAGAATTGAGTGTTCCCATCATTGCTTTGTCACAGTTAAGCCGTGCAGTAGAAACCCGCAGTGCCGGTAAGGATGGAAATAAAATGCCACAGTTGAGTGACCTGCGGGAATCGGGAGCGATCGAACAGGATGCCGATATGGTAATGTTCCTCTACCGCCCCGAATATTATGATATCACCCAGAATGAACACGGGGAAAATAACCGGGGAGAAACCATTGTCAGGATCGCCAAACACCGTAACGGTTCACTGGAAACGATCAAACTCAGGGCGCTGCTCCATATCCAGAAATTCACGGAAGATGACGATGGCGGATTTGGCGGCACAGGCCTGACAGGCAACTGGAAACCGGTAAGTGATGCTGATGGCGGGGCAAGAGTATTTGTACAGACCGGCAGTAAAATGAATGATCTGCCGGATGATGACGGGGATACACCTTTTTAGATGATAGTTAAAAGATAATAGATGATAGCTCCTTACATTTGGAGCTATTATCATTTCAGGGAAGGCCTGGCTACCTACTGGTTGAAAAAATGACATTACCTTTTTTTTATATTGACAATTATGATGCAGGGCAAAAACAGATCCTGCTGAATGAAGAAACATCAAAGCACATCGTGCAGGTATTGCGTATGAAGATTGGTGAAAAGCTTAACCTGACCGATGGCAAAGGAAATCTGCTGGCCTGTTCGGTCACGGATGATAATAAAAAGCGCTGTATGGTGGAAATATTCTCACCTCTCCACTATCCGTTATCATCCAGGAAAGTTTCCATAGCCATATCTCTTGTGAAGAACAGCAACCGCTTCGAATGGTTCCTTGAAAAGGCAACGGAGATCGGTGTGAATGAGATCATCCCGCTGATCTGTGAGAGAACGGAGAAAGAAAAATTTCGCCATGACAGGTTGAAAGGTATTTGTATCAGCGCTATGTTGCAAAGCCAGCAAACATGGTTACCTGTTTTGCAGGAACCGGCTCCATTTGAAAATATTGAGAATTGGAAATTGATACAGGGTGCGAATTTCATCGCACATTGTATCGATGATGAGAAACAGTCACTATCAAATTTTCAAATCGGCAAATTTTCAAATTCCCTCATTTGTATCGGTCCCGAAGGAGATTTTACATCAAAAGAGATTGGGCTGGCGCTTCAGCATGGATTTATCCCGGTGAGTTTGGGTGATACCAGATTGAGGACAGAAACGGCAGGCGTGGTGGGGGCAGCATTACTGCGATCGGTCATGTAATAATATGTATTCGGGAATATCTATAACGGCATTATTACTGCTGGGGGGCT